>DATHXF010000039.1:0-5629 GCA_035459785.1 Rariglobus sp.
CCGGCGACCAAGGCGCGGGCGTTGAAGCGGGAGCCGGCGTCGTTGGTGTGCGTGCCTTTGTCGGCGAACATCGCCTCGATCTCCGGCTGCTTGAGCTTGTCGTAGTCGCGGGCGATCAGCTCGCAGAGATCGACGTAGTAGGCACCGGTTTCCTTGGCGCAGGTTTGCACCCAGCCGCGGAAGTCGGACCAGTCGCGGGCGGGTTTTCCGGCGGAATCGAATTTTTTGTGCGGAATGGGCGAGCAGAGGATGACGTTGGCACCTTTGGCGCGGGCGGTGCGGGCCATGGTTTTCAGATACCAGCCGTAGCTTTGGACGACTTCGGTTTTGCCGTCCTCTTTGGTGACGGTCTCGGTGTTGTCGCCGATGCCTTTGACGGAGCCGCGGAATTTGCTGGAGGCACCGGTGGCGCCGACGTCGTTGTGGCCGAATTGAATGATGACCCAGTCGCCGGGCTTCACGCCGTCGAGGAGCTTTTGCCAGCGGCCCTCGGTGTAGAAGGTGCGCGAGGAGCGTCCGCCGATGGCGTGGTTGACGACGTTGATTTTTTTCGGATCGAAGAATTGTCCGAGGTCCTGGCCCCAGCCGCGCATGGGGGCGTTGCTCTTCACGGTGGAGTCGCCGGCGATCCAGAACGTGGGGAGCGTGCCGGCGGCGGGTTTCTCGGGGGCGACGCCGGAGTCGTTGACGACAGGGCGGTCGTCTTCGGCGGCGAGGGCGGTTGTGGAAACGAGAAGGCCGGAGGCCAGAAGCCAGAGGCCGGCGAGCAGAGAGCGGAGAGTGGGCATGGGGGGATGAGCTGGGAGCTGTTAGCTAAGAGCTGAGAGCTCGGAGCGGACTACGGTTTGAAGGCGGGGACTTTTTTGCCTTCGGCGGAGAGGACGGCAGCGAGGGGATTGGGGGTGAGGGCGTTGAGGCCGGAGACGACGGCGCGGGCGTTGAAGGCGGCGCCGGCGGGGGATGTGTGCGTGCCTTTGTCGCCGAAGAGAGGATCGACGGCGGCGGGGCCGAGCTTTTCGTAGCCGCGGGCGATGATGTCGTTGAGGTTGATGAATTGCGCGCCGGCCTGGTCGGCGGCCTGGCGGGCCCAGAGAGTCCAGCTGTCGGTCGAGCGGTTGATCTTGGTGCCTTCCTTGTTCCAGCTCTTGCGCGGGATGGGGGAGCAGACGACGGCCTTGGCGCCCTTGGCTTTGGCGGTGGTGATGAAGTGACGGAGATACCAGCCGTAGCTGTGCACGGTCTCGGGTTTTCCTGTGAGGATGTTGACGACGTCCACGGTCTCGTCGCTGTTGTTGCGAATGACGCCGCGGGCGCGCGTGCCGGGGCCGACGGGCGGGTCTTCGTTGATGACGGAGGCATCGTTGTGGCCGAACTGCATGATGACGACGTCGCCGGTGCGGATCTCTTTGAGAATGTCATCCCAGCGTCCATCGGTCAGGAACGTGCGCGAGGAGCGTCCGCCGATGGCGCGGTTGATGACGGTGACCTTGGCGGGGTCGAAGAAGGGGGCGAGTTCGTCACCCCAGCCGCGCTGTCCGGCGGAGCCGACTTTGACGGTGGAGTCACCGATGACCCAGAAGGTGGGCTTGCTGCCGGCGGGGCGCGGTTGAGCGGAGGAGCGGGAGCCGGACTCGACGGGTTGGTCGTCGAGGGTCTGGGCGGAGAGCGGGAGCAGGAGGCCGGAGGCCAGAAGCCAGAGGCCGGCAAACAGGGAGCGGAGGCAGGGCATAGGGGTGAGACCTATGCTAAGCGGGAATGTGCGAGGGGGAAACGCCGGAGGATCGGACAGTCAGATTCGGCGGGGATGGAAGCATTCTAGTGCAACGCGTGGTCGGCGGGATGGTTGGTGCCACCCCAGATGCGGGCGGAGGTCCAGAGGGAGTCGGGTTCGTTCCAGAACGGCGCGTTGGCGGGCAGGCCGAGCGGGAGAAACGCGGTTGTGCAAAGGTAGAGGCTGGCGGTGCTGATGTAGATCTCGCCGAGGCCGGGTTGGTGTCCGGCAAGGCCGATCTGAAGCCAGCCGGCGGCGTTGAAGGTGTCCGAGGCTTCGAGCGTGCGGCGAATGACGGCGTCGAGCGCGCAACGTATCTGGGCGGCGGATACGCCTGCGGGATGTTCCTGGCGCAGGGCCAGCTGGGCGAGGTGTTGGAAGGCTCCGCAGCGGTAGGCGAGGGAGCGGCCGAGGGGAGGGAAGGAGCCGTCGGGCGCGACGAGGCGTTCCTGGACGGCGGCGTAGCGGACGGCGTGTTGACGCACGGAGGCGAGCATGGGCGCCCAGTCGCCGTGGGTGGGCGTCAGGGCTTCGAGCACATCCAGCAGCATGGGCTGGATGACGAAGCTGTTGTAATAGTCCCAGTGGAATTCGGGGCCGTCGCCGTAGGCGCCGTCACCTTTATACCACGCTTCGTGGAGACGGAGAGCGGGATCGACACGGGACATGACAAGCTCGCCGCCCCAGCGGTGGAGGGCGGTTTCGACCATGGCGCCGAAGAGCACCCAGTTGCTCTTGGCTCCGGGATCGATGGCGCGGGAGGCGCGCCAGCCGGTGAGAAGGCGGGCGCGGGTTTCGTCGGACAAGGAGGCCCAGAGCTGGCGGGGCGCGCGCAGGCAGGCGTGGGCGAGGAAGGCGGCGTCCACGAGGGGTTGTCCGCCTTGGGTGAAATTGAGGAGATCCGGCGAAGCAGGATCAAGGGCGCGAGACAACGCGGCGCGGGCGAGGGTGCGGAGACGGGTTTGCGCGGAGAGTTCGTCGGGCGGGGTGGAGGCGGGAAGCTCCAGTTCAAGCCACGGGGCGAGGCCGGCGAGTGAGCGGCCGAGGATTTCGAGCGAGGCGTAGAGGCGGCGCGCTTCGGTTTGGCCCGGTTGAGTTTCGAGAGGGAGCGTGGCGAGCAGCCGACCTTCGGCGAGGGCGGAAAGGGGAGGGGTGACGATGCGGTCGAGCAACGCGATCCAGCGGGCGCGGGTGGGGGACATGGGGAGGGTTTGAGTTGGAAATAAGAAGTGCCGGCAAGGCAAGCTGGCGGTTGCGCGGGAGTCGGTTACCGGGGTGTGATGGTGTGAATGGTGGCTCGCCAAATCTTGAGTCGGGGATATGGTTGATCGGATGCCTCGTGTCGCCGAATCCGTATCCCGCAGGGTGGTGATCCCCGATGGTTTTGCAGGGCAACGCACCGTGGCGTTGCCGGTCTCCGTCGTGAATGGTGCGCAAGTGCAGCCGCTTTTTACGGGACTTCTGCCGACCGATATCGGGTGGTATCCTACAGCGACGGGGCACTACCGGGCGCGTCCGACCGGGGCGGATGAAACGATTTTTATGCACTGCGTCGCCGGTGCCGGCTGGTGCGAGTTGGACGGTCGCCGCCACGAGGTGCGCGAAGGTGATCTCGTCGCCCTGCCGTCGGGACGTTCCCATGCCTACGGCGCCGACGGTCGCCGCCCTTGGACGATTCGCTGGTTCCATCTGATCGGCGACGACCTGCTCGCGCTGTGCGAGGCGCTGGGGTTTGATGACGCCACACCCGTGCGTTCGCTGGCCGATGACGCCACGCTCGCGCTTCTGTTCGACGATGCGCTGTCTGTGCTCGAACTCGGCTACACCAGCGCCCACCTGCTTCGTGCGAGCCGTGCGCTTGCCCATTATCTGGCGCATGCCTCGTGGTTGATACGCCATTCGCCGGTCGCTGCCCCTGACGCGGGCGCCCGGATCGCCCGTTGCATCGAGTATATGCGGCTGCATATGGATCGTCCGCTCCGGGTGGCGGAACTCGCCGCGCTCGCCCATTGGTCTCCGTCGCATTTCAAGGCGCGCTTCCGTGAGCACACCGGTTACGGCTGCATCGATTATTTTATCCGCCTGCGTGTTCACGCGGCCTGCCAACTCCTCGACACGACGACGCTGGATATTCAATCCGTCGCCTCGCAGGTGGGCTACTCCGACCCGCTTTGGTTCTCGAAGGCATTCAAGAGCATCATCGGTCTCTCTCCTTCGGCATATCGTCAGAAGATCAAGGGGTGATCGTCCGATCCTCCATGCGGTTCAGCCGTCCCGCCATTCCCTGTTTTAGGCTTCTCGGCTAGTATGGGGCATGGCCTCCCCGTCCTTTGCCCCGGTTCAGGTATCCCACGACGACGTCGTTCTCCCGACCTACGCGCCCGCCACGCCCGACCGGAACCCGATGTTTCTGGAAAAGCGCGTTTATCAAGGCAGCTCCGGAAAAGTTTATCCGCTCCCGTTCATCGACCGCATCGCGGAAAACCCCGAGCCGCGCGCCTGGAAGGCCGTCCATCTCGAAAACGCGTTCATCCGCGTGATGATCCTGCCGGAGCTGGGCGGTCGCATCCATGTCGGCGAGGATAAGACCAACGGCTACGACTTCTTCTACAACAACCCCGTCATCAAACCCGCCCTCGTCGGCCTCGCCGGTCCGTGGATCAGCGGCGGCGTCGAGTTCAACTGGCCGCAACATCACCGTCCCTCGACCTTCATGCCGGCCGACGCCCACGTTGAGCGTCACGCCGACGGCGCCGTCACCGTGTGGCTCTCCGAGCACGATCCGATGGCGCGAATGAAGGGCATGCACGGCGTCACCCTTCACCCCGACAAGGCCTACATCGAACTGCGCGCCCGCGTCTATAACCGAACCCCGCACGTCCAGACTTTCCTCTGGTGGGCCAACGTCGCCACCCGCGTCCACGAGCGCTACCAGTCGTTCTTCCCGCGCGACGTCTCCTACGTCGCCGACCACGCCAAGCGCGCCATGAGCCCGTTCCCTCGCGCCGAGGGCAGTTACTACGGCGTCGATTACGCCAAGCGCGACCGCGAGGGCGTTCCCGCCTCCGAGACGCCGCCGCAATTCGTCCCCGGCGGTGAATACCCCGCCAACGACCTCTCGTGGTATGCCAATATCCCCGTGCCCACGTCCTACATGGCGATGGGTTCGTCCGAGGATTTCTTCGGCGGCTACGACCACGCGGCCGATGCCGGTCTCGTCCACGTTGCCAACCACCACATCTCCCCCGGCAAGAAGCAGTGGACCTGGGGTAACCACCCCTTCGGCTACGCCTGGGATCGCAACCTCACCGAGCCCGACGGCAAGGGGGAATATGCACCCTACATCGAGCTGATGGCCGGCGTTTACACCGACAACCAGCCCGACTTCTCCTTCCTCCAACCCGGCGAAACCAAGACTTGGTCCCAATACTGGTATCCCATCCAAAAGATCGGCCCCGCCCACCAGGCCAACTTGCACGCCGCCGTCAGCCTGATCGTCCGCGAAGGCAAAGCCCGCATCGGCGTCTCGCCCGCCCATCCGCTGCCGCGCGCGCTCGTCACGCTTTCCCACAAAGGCAAAACTCTCGCCCGTTTCACGCGCGATCTCGCGCCCGGCGCCGCTCTCCTCGAAGTCGTGTCGCTTCCACGCGGTGCCGCCGAGACGGATCTCGTGCTCACGGTCCGCGACGCCGACGGTATCGACCTGCTCACCTACCAACCGATCGCTCAAAAAGCCGGCGACGTCCCGCCCGCCGCGACCGAGCCGCCGCTTCCCTCTGAAATCGCCAGCAACGACGAACTCTACGTCACCGGCCTTCACCTCGACCAATACCGTCACGCCACCCGCATGCCGGAGGC
>DATHXF010000040.1:0-29818 GCA_035459785.1 Rariglobus sp.
TCGGTGCTCGCTTTGGGCGTGACCATCGCGACGAAGATCATTCCGGGCATCCATTACGATACGATCGGCACACTGGTCGTCGTGGTGCTCCTGCTAAGCCTGTTCAACGCCGTGCTGAAGCCGATTCTGGTGCTGTTCAGCCTGCCGTTCATCGTGCTGACGCTCGGGGTGGGCATCCTCTTGATTAATGCCCTGCTGTTCCTGCTGGTCGGCCGGTTGGTGCAGGGCTTTTGGGTTGATGGTTTTTGGAATGCTCTGGGTGGCGCACTGATCGTGAGCCTGACGAATGTTTTCATCAGCATGCTGATCGGGAAAAAGCCGCAGGCGCGCGGTCCGGCGGCGGCTCCGCGCAAAACCAAGCCGGACGACGTCATCGACATCTGATTGCGGCAGGCGGCCGGCCAAGAGTTTCAATTTGACCGGTGAAGCGGCGGGCGTGACCGTTGGGCTTTCGTCGGCATAATCCCTCATCCCTTTTTCCATCATGGCAGACACACCTGAATACGATCTGATTGTCATCGGCGGCGGCCCGGCGGGCTACGCGGGCGCGATTCGCGCCGGTCAACTGGGCAAGAAAGTTGCCTGCATCGAGTTGGAGAAGGCCGGCGGCACCTGTCTCAACTGGGGCTGCATCCCGACCAAGGCCCTGCTGAAGAGCGCGGAGCTTTACCAGAAGATCAAGAAGTCCGAGACGTTCGGCATCACGGTGAAGGATGTGACCTTCGATTTCGCCAAGGTCATGGACCGTTCGCGCGGGGTGGCCGGCCAGATGGCCAAGGGTATCGAATTCCTCTTCAAGAAGAACAAAGTCGAATATTACACCGGCAAGGCGCGCATCATCGCCGCCGGCATGGTCGAGATCACCGAGGGCGAGCATAAGGGCAAATTCTTCAAGACGAAGAACACCCTCATCGCCACCGGTTGCAAAATGCGCCGCATTCCCGAGCTCGCGGTCGATGGCGTGCGCGTGATGACTTCCCGCGAGGCCCTCGCCAACACCACGCTGCCGAAGTCCATCGTGATCGTCGGCGCCGGTGCGATCGGCGTGGAGTTCGCCTATTTCTACAACGCGTTCGGCACGAAGGTGACGCTCGTCGAGATGCTCAACCAGGTCCTCCCCGTCGAAGACGAAGAGGTCTCCAAGGTTCTCCAGAAGTCCCTCGAAAAGCAGGGCATCGCCATCCTCACCGGCACCAAGTGCGAGAACTTCCGCGTCGGCAAGGACACGGTCAAAGTCGATCTCGTCACCGGCGACAAGAAGCAGGAAGTCGAAGCCGAAGTGGTGCTCTCCGCCATCGGCGTCGTCGCGAACATCGAAGGCGTCATCGCCGATGCGGTGAAAATCGAACTGGACCGCAACTACGTGAAGGTTGGCGACGACTATCAGACCAACGTGAAGGGCATTTACGCCGCCGGTGACATCATCGGACCGCCCTGGCTCGCGCACGTCGCGACCTTCGAGGCCGTGAGCGCCGTCAACGGCATGTTCGGCCACGGCAAGGCGAAGCGCGTGACGAAGTTCCCGGGTTGCACCTACTGCCAGCCGCAGGTTTCCAGCACCGGTCTCACGGAGAAGCAGGCGAAGGAAAAGAAGCTCGATTACAAGGTCGGCAAGTTCCCGTTCACCGCGTCCGGCAAGGCCGTGGCGTCGGCCGACAGCGAAGGTTTCGTGAAGGTCATCACCGACGCGAAGACCGGCGAGATTTACGGCGCGCACATCATCGGCAGCGAGGCCACCGAGCTGATCGCCGAGTATGGACTCGCGATCGAGCTGGAGGCGACCGTTGAGGAAATCCACCAGACGATCCACGCGCATCCGACGTTGAGCGAAGCCGTCATGGAAGCGGCCGCCGCGTCGCTGGGTGAGGCGATTCATATCTGAGCCGCTGTAGTTTTCGGAGGCGGGGAGCGGAGTCCCCTCCCTACCTCAAACAAAAGCCCCGCTCTTTTTGGAGAGCGGGGCTTTTGTTGTTTTTAAAGTGGTGCAAGCGCCGGGAGTCGAACCCGGATCGACGGCTTCGGAGACCGCTACACTATCCATTGTGCTACGCCTGCATGGGTAACGCTGACAGGTGGGGAAATTCGGGTGCGGCACGCGGGGTGTCGAGTGCAAAGACGGAGGGGTGCACAGAGCAGCCCGACCAGCGGTCGGGCCTACATCAATCTTTCAGGCGGGCGAGGGCGGCTTTGACTTCGAGGAACTCGGGTTCGAGGGCGAGGGCGGCTTGATACTCGCGGCGGGCGTCGGCGGGGCGGGCGGCTTTTTCGGCGATCATGCCCAGTCGATAATGGGCGCCGGCGTGGTCGGGTTCTTCGATGCGCGGGGTGAGTTCCAGGCAGCGGCGGAGAGCGGTTTCACCACGGGCGAGTTCGCGGCCGGTTTCCGAGGCGATGCGGCCGAGGGTGTAGAGCGCGAGATAGTTGTCGGGTGCGGTCAGCAGGAATTTTTCGCAGACGGTGAGCGCTTCGTCGTAGCGTTTTTCGGAGGCGAGGGTGTTGGCGCGGATGACGGTGCCACGGGCGGGATCGCGTTTGGTGATCTCGGCGATGTGGGCGTAGGCCTTGTCGAAATCGCCGCCGGCGAAACCGGGGGCGCGGGTGTAGAACTGCACGAGGCCTTCGCGGTAACCGACGATGTCGGGCGCGAGTTTCACGGCTTGCTCGAGCGCGTTGCGTCCGCGGCGGGCGAAGCCGAGGGCGCGGAAAGACGCGCCGAGTTCGGTGGCGCGGAGAAGACTGGCGCTGCCGTAGTCGGCGAGGATGCGGTGGTCGAGCGGCGCGAGTTCGGCGGCCTTGGCGAGCGTGGTGGCGGCTTCTTCGCGGCGCTGCATCTTGAGATCGGAGCGGCCGAGATACCAGAGGGCGCGGATGTTTTCGGGCTCTTTGGCGACGATGCCGGCGAGTTGCTCGCGGGCTTCGGGAACGCGGTGGGCGTCGAAGAGGACGATGGCGGCTGTGAGCGCGGGGGAGTCGGCTCCTTGGGCGGCGGCGGTGAAAAAAAGCAGACCGCAGAAAATGCGGACGAGGCGGATCATTCGAAGCGGAGGGCGTCGATGGGGTCGAGCTGGGCGGCCTTGTGGGCGGGGTAGAAACCGAAGGCGATGCCGACGGCGCCGGAGAACACGAAGGCGACGATCACCGAGCTGCTGGAGACGAGGACGGGCCAGCCGTTGAGTTTCGAAACCAGTTGCGAGGAACCGACGCCGAGGAGGATGCCGATGATGCCGCCCATGAGGCTGAGCACCATGGCCTCGATGAGGAATTGGAGGCGGATGTCGCGATCATGGGCGCCGATGGCGAGACGGATGCCGATCTCGCGGGTGCGCTCGGTGACGGAGACGAGCATGATGTTCATGATGCCGATGCCGCCGACGAGGAGGGAGACACCGGCGATGGCGCCGAGGAGGGCGGTCATGGTGCGCGAGGTGGCGGTGGCGGCCTCGGCGAGTTCGAGCTGGTTGCGGACGGTGAAGTCGGGATCGCGGCCTTGGCGGCGCTGTTGGAGCAGGTCGGTAATTTCCTGCTGGATACGCGGCATCTGCTCGGGGGCGTAGGCTTGGATCAGGATCGTGTTGAGATTGGTGCGGCGGGACACGCGGCGCATGGCGCTGGTGTAGGGGATGACGACGGCGTCGTCCTGGTCGGTGCCGAAATAGTTGAAGCCCTTGGGCGAGAGAATGCCGACGACCTTGAACGGGATGTTGCGGATGCGGAGCGTCTGGCCGACGGGGTCTATGCCGGGGAAGATCTGGTCGGCGATGGTCTGTCCGATGACGGCGACCTTGCCGGCGCTGCGGACCTCGGGTTCGCCGAACATGACGCCGTCGGTGAGTTTCCAGTCGCGAATGGCGGGAAACTCGGGGGATTCGCCGTAGATGGTGGTGTTCCAGTTGAGACCGTTGGCGAGGACCTGTTGGCGGTCGCGCACTTCGGCGCTGATGGCGACGACGCCGGAGATTTCGTTTTGGATGGCGGTGGCATCCTCGGGGGTGAGCGAGCTGGCGGAACCCCAGCCGCCGCGGGCGCCGCCGGAGGTGAAGTTGCCCGGAAAGATGGTGATGACGTTCTGGCCGAGGTTGGCGATGGAGGCCTCGACCTGGGACTTGGCGCCGTTGCCGATGCTGACCATGGCGATGACGGCGCCGACGCCGATGATCATGCCAAGGGCCGTGAGGATCGAGCGCATCTTGTTACGGCGAAGCGCGCGGAGGGCGATGATGGTGGTGGCAACGATGCGCATGGGATCAGTCCTCGGCGTTGGCGTGGGGGAAGAGGACTTGGGTGAGTTTGGCGGCGGCCTCGGCCTCGGCGACCTTGAGCAGTTCTTCGCCGGCGTAGGAGCGGTCGGCGACGGCTTCGTCGCGCACGACCACGCCATCGCGGACGATGAGGTTGCGGCGGCAGTAGCGGGCGATGTCGAGCTCGTGGGTGACCATGACGATGGTGATGCCCTCGTCGTTGAGCTTTTGGAAAACCCCCATGACCTCGACGGAGGTCTTGGTGTCGAGATTGCCGGTGGGCTCGTCGGCGAGGATGACCTGCGGGTTGTTGACGAGGGCGCGGGCGATGGCGACGCGCTGCTGTTGTCCGCCGGAGAGCTGGTTGGGCAGGTGATCGTAGCGTTTGGCGAGGCCGACGATCTCGAGGGCGTGCATGGCGCGGTCGCGCATCTCGGAGGCGGAGACGCGGCGCGGGGCGTAGAGCATGGGGAGCTCGACGTTTTCCAAGGCGGTGGTGCGGGAGAGAAGGTTGAACCCCTGGAAGACGAAACCGAGCTTCTGGTTGCGGATGTCGGCGCGCCGGTTGCGGTCGAGATCGGAGACGTTGATCCCGTCGAGGAGGTAGGTGCCGCGTGTCGGCCGGTCGAGGCAGCCGAGGGTGTTCATGAGCGTAGATTTGCCGGAACCGGAGGCGCCCATGATGGCGATGAAATCACCCTTGTGGATGTCGAGGGAGATGCCGCGCACGGCGTGGACCTCCACCTCGCCGCTGGAGTAGATTTTGTGGATGTCCGAGAGTTTGACGATGGGTTCGGCCATGGTCGGAGATCAACGACGGGGACCGGAGGCGGCGCCGCCAAAGGGATTCGAGGCGGCGGAGCTGGCGGGGGCGGAGGCCTGGAAGGCGCTGGTGATCACGGCGTCGCCCTCGGCGAGACCTTCGATGACTTCGGTGGCGCTGCCGTCGGTGATGCCGAGTTTGACGGTGACGGGAAGAACCTTGGGGTCGTCGGGCGTGCCGCCGAGTTTATAGACAGTGCGCTCGGTGACGCCGCCGGATTCATCGGAGCCGGCGCGGGTGAGACGGGCGGGGAGCTCGAGGTTGCGCTCCTTGGCGAGTTGGATGAGGCGGGCGCGGACCTCGGGGGTGAGACGACGGGCACCGGAAGCGGCGCCAGCCTCGGTCATGAGCTGCTGAATCTGTTCGCGGGTGGCGACCTTGAGGGTGGCGGACTTGGGCTCGGTAGAGGCTGGGAGCAGGTTTTCCGGGATGCGGACGCGGAGGGCGCTGTTGGCGATGCGCAGGACGTCTTCCTTGCGGGAAATGATGATGGAGACGTTGGCGGTCATGCCGGGCTTGAGCTTCAGGTCGTCGTTTTTGACGTCGATGATGGTGACGTAGGTGACGACGTTTTGGACGACAACCGGAGAGTTGCGGATTTGGGAGACCTTGCCGCGGAACTGGCGGTTGGGGTAGGCGTCCACGGTGAAGTTGACGCTCTGGTCGATCTGGATGTTGCCGATGTCACCCTCGGCGACGTCGGCCTCGATTTGCATCTGCGTGAGGTCGGCGGCGATGAGGAAGAGCTTGGGGGCGTTGAGGCTGGCGGCGACGGTTTTGCCGACCTCGGCGACGCGGTCCATGACGATGCCGTCGATCGGGGCGTAGATGTTGCAGCGGGCGAGATCCACCTCGGCGGTTTGCACGGAAGCTTTCTGGATCTGGAGCTGGGCGTTGGCCTGGGTGAGCTGGGCTTCGGCCTGGTCGAGTTCCTGTTGGGAGACGAGTTCCTGGGCGCGGAGGGTGCGGGTGCGCTCGGTGTTGAGTTTGACCAGGTTGTGGTTGGCCTCGGTGTTGGCGAGCTGGGCTTTGGCGGAGCTAAGACGGACTTGGTAGGTGGCGGGGTCGATGCGGGCGAGGAGATCGCCTTGTTTGACCTTGGAGTTGAAGTCCACGAGGACCTCGAGGATGAGGCCGGAGATTTGCGAGCTGATCTCGACGGTGGTGACGGGCTGGAGGTCGCCGGTGGCGGTGACAGACTGGATAATGTCACTGCGGCCGATGTTGGCGGTGACGAACTCGGCTTTGGGGACGGTCTGGCGTGCGACGAAGTAGTAATAGGCGCCGCCGATGAGAGCGGCGACCACGATGAGGGTGAGCCAGAGTTTGTAGGAACGGGGTTGCGCCATGATCGAAAGAGGGTCGGTAAAGCCTGATTGCGGACGAGAAACATCCGCAAAAGAGGCCAAATCAAAACGATCGACCGCTATATGAGGCAATGCCCGAATGCCTCCAGACGTCCGGAGGCGGGCAAATGTTTCCTGAGGGACAAAAAACGCGCAGAAAATCCGTCAGACTTGGCGAGGAAAGGCTTCGCTCAGGGCGGCTGCGACGTTGGCGGGGACGAAGTGCGAGATGTCGCCACCGTAGCGGGCGACCTGTTTCACGAGCGAGGAACTGGTGTAGCTGAACTGCTCGTGGGGCATGACGAAGAGCGTCTCGATCTGCGGCTGCAAGTGACGGTTCATGAGCGCCATGTTGAACTCGAACTCGAAGTCGGAGAGGGCGCGCAGGCCGCGGATGATGGCGTCGGCCTTCTGCGCGACGGCGAACTCGACGAGCAAACCGTCGAAGATGACAGCGTTGACGTGCGGGTATTTGGCGAGATTGGCCTGAACAAGACCGAGACGTTGTTCGGGGGAGAAGACGGGGCCCTTGCCGGGGTTGCGGGCGATGGCGACGGTGATGCGGTCGAAGAGCTTGGCCGCGCGATCGAGCACATCGAGGTGACCGTTGGTGAGGGGATCAAACGTGCCGGGATAAATGCAGTGACGCATGAGCCTGAATATCATCGAAGCGAGGGGCGCGGGGGCGAGAACCAAATCGTTGCGTTTACGGGGTTGCCATCGGCGCGGGCGGGGCGTGTCCTTCGGCACAACCTGCCGTCCGCCTGCATGAACCTTCCCAACCTCATCACCCTTTCGCGTATTCCGCTGATGTTTGTGGTGGTGTGGCTGATGTATCAGACGTGGGCGGGCGCGGCGACGCTGGCGTTCTGGCTGTTCATCATCGCGGCGGTCGGCGACTGGCTGGACGGTTATCTCGCGCGTAAGATGGGGCTGATTTCGCTGTTCGGAAAGTTCATGGATGCACTGACGGACAAGATTTTCGTGGTGGGCATCATGATCGCGTTCGTGGAGCAGGACATCGTGCCGATTTATTTCGTGCTGATCGTGCTGTGCCGCGAGTTTCTGATTTCCGGCATGCGCATGATGGCGGCGGCGAAGGGCGTGGTCGTGGCGGCGGAGCGCGGCGGGAAAACCAAGACGCTCACGCAACTCATCGCGGTGGGCTTTTTGCTCTTCGTGCCGATGCTGCAAAGCGACGTCGCGGGCTGGTTGAATTTTGATTTTTCGCCCTATGGACGCGTGATCCATTACACGGGCCTCGGGTTGTTCATCCTCGGCGTGTATTTCACGGTGCAGTCCGGCTGGGATTATCTGGTGAAATACCGCTCGGTGCTGTTCGACGAAGAGAAGAAATGAGCGTGTTCAAGCAACCGTTGTGGCCGCGGTTTTTGCCGACGGCGTGGGTGGTGTCGTGCGCGACGCTCGGTCCGATCGGGCGCATCCGCAAGGCGCCGGGCACGTGGGGTTCGGTGGCGGGATTGATGTATTTCACCGTGGCGTTCGCTGGGCTCGGTCAGTCGCGGTTCGGCGATGTGTGGCTGGTGCTGTTCAGTCTGGCCGGGGCTTATTTTTCGATGGCGATCTGCGGCGAGGCGGAATTCCGGCTCGGCGAGCGCGATCCGGGCAAGGTCGTCCTGGATGAGTTTGTGGCGATGCCGCTGTGCTTCGTCGGATGGACGCGGTTTGGCGATGTCGTGCCGGCTAACTACAACTGGACGATTTTTCTGACGGGCTTCGCGCTGTTCCGGCTGTTCGACATTTCGAAGCCGCTGGGGATTTCAAAGCTACAGGATCTGCCGGGCGGGTGGGGCGTGACGATTGACGACACGGCGGCGGCGCTGGCGGCATGCGCGACGATGCACGCGGCGCACTGGGTGTGGCTGACGTGGGGTGTGTGATTTTTGGAGAGGGCCCGCGAGGCTGCACGCTGCTGCGCAGTCCCGAGTTGCTATAAACCCAAAGCCAGTTGGGCGGTGGCGGGAGGTTGCGGTTTTTCCTCATGCGGAGCCAAGGCGCGGGCGAGGGGGCAGGAGGCAGAGTCGATGGACTGGCCCTGGCGGTAGCGGGCGAGGAGTTGCACGGAGCGTTGGGCGAGCATGCGGCGCACTTCGCGACGGCGACCTTTGACGAGCGGAATGACCATGGTGTCGTAGCCGGTTGTTTGGTGGCGCATCCAGGCAATCGTCGCGGCCTCGGCGCGTTCTTCTATGGAGATGCGTTCGGTGCGCGCGACGGTGCCGCTGCCGACCGGCACGGTGTGATCGGTGATCAGGCGTGCCATCAACGCGGCTTCGGCATGTTTGGACGGATGGAAGTCGAGGTAGGCGAGCACGGTGGTGAGGAACTCGGCGGCATAGGCGGTTTGTTCGGCGGCGCGGCGAGTGCGAGCGGCGTCGAGTTTGCGCTGATAAGCCGGGTCGATGCGCTCGACTGCGCGTTCGGACTGGAGCGCGGCGATGCGGGCGGCGGGCGCCCAGATGCCGTGTGAGAAACGTTTCCGTCCCTTTTGTTCGATCACAGTCCACGTCGGGCCGTCCTGTTTGATGCGCCGGCTGAGCGCGGCGTCTCCGGGAGGCAGAAGCGCCCAGTCGTCGGGCACCGTGAGCACGCGCGCGTCGGCGCTCAGGACATGCCGGGGTTTGGAGCAGGGACGGACTTCGCGGGTTTCAGTCGGCATGGGAGCGAAGGGAAACAGCTGTGTCGCACGCGTCGAATCATTCTGGTCGGGTGCCGTGCAGGCCGGTTGAGCGGATGAAGGGAACTTACGAGTCGGATTCGCGGTTACGGGGAGATGGGGACGCGGGCTAGTGCTGCCCCGAGGTCGGCGAGGCGCACCGGTTTGCTGATGTAGTCGTCCATTCCCGCGGCCAGGCATGTGTCGCGGTCCCCCTGCATGGCGTTGGCGGTGAGCGCAATGATATGGAGGGCATCACGACTCTGTCCTGTGTTGCGGAGACCGGTTTCCCAATGGCGGATCCGTCGAGTGGCCTCGAAGCCGTCGACTTCGGGCATCTGGCAATCCATCAGCACGACATCGAAGCGTTGGGTTTGCACCGCCTCGACCGCGGCGCGGCCATCGTTCACGACGGTCGCGCGATAGCCGAGTTTGGCGAGTTGCAGGCACGCGACGTTCTGGTTCACCCGGTTGTCTTCGGCGAGGAGGATGCGCAGCGGCTTCATTTCGACGGGCACCGCAGCGGGCGCGACGGCCGCCGCACGCGGCCCTCCTGCGTGGGCGGCGGCTGGCGCGAGGAAGGACGTGATCGCGTCGTGGAGTTGAGCGAGACGGATCGGCTTGGTCAGCGATACGCAGACTCCGGCGTGGGACAATTCACTCGCCGACGGCATCACGCCGATAGAGGAAAGAATCGCCAGCTTCATGCCGGCGCAGGCGGGCTCAGCGCCCAGCCGCCGGGCGAGTTCGATGCCGTCCATGCCAGGCATCCGCATGTCGAGCAGGGCGAAGTTGAAGGGCCGTTCGCGGCGAACGGTCGCCAGCGCTTCCTCGCCACCGCCGACGGCGACCGATTCGATCCGCCATGCGGTGAGTTGGTGACGGAGGATTTCGCGGTTCGTTGCGTGGTCGTCGACGATGAGCGCGCGCAGGCCGTTGAGGTTGGACCGGCGGGCGGGCGCGGGGGGCTCGGTGGTGTCCACGGGAAGCTCCATCGTGAACCAAAACGTCGATCCGCGGCCTTCGACGCTCTCCACGCCAATCTCGCCGCCCATCAGCTTCACGAGTTGCTTCGAGATCGCGAGGCCCAGGCCGGTGCCGCCGAAACGGCGGTTCGTGCGACCATCGGCCTGCACGAAGGGTTGAAATAATTTTTTCCGGTCATCGTCGGACAATCCGATGCCGGTATCGCTGACCGCGCAGCGGAGCCGCACGCGGCCGCCGGTTTCGGAGATTTTTTCAACGCGCACGACGACTTCGCCCTGCGCGGTGAACTTGACGGCGTTGCCGACGAGGTTGATCAGGATTTGTTGCAGGCGCCCGGCGTCGCCCACGAGGCGTTCCGGAAGGTCGGAATCGATGAAGTAAACGAGATCGAGGCCTTTCGCGTGGGCATTTTCGGCGATGAGCGCCAGACAGCTTTCCACCGGGTCGCGCAGTTCGAAGGGCCGGCTCTCGAAGGTGAGCATGCCGGCCTCGATCTTCGAGAAGTCGAGGATGTCATTGAGGATGGAGAGGAGGGAATCGGCGCTGGCGCGGATGGTGTTGGCGAAGCTGCGCTGCTCCTCCGTGAGCGTCGTGTCGAGAATCAGGCCGGTCATGCCCAGAATGCCGTTCATGGGCGTGCGAATCTCGTGGCTCATGTTGGCGAGGAACTGCGACTTGAGGCGGACCGATTCGATGGCAGCGTCGCGGGCGATGCACAGCTCGTTGTTGGCGAGGTGAAGCCGGTGGTTAACCTCCTGGACTTCACGGGCGCGCTCGAAAATCTCCGCCTCCATCTGCTGCGCCCGGTCCTGCAGGATTTCGGTGCGCCGGTTCTCTTCGTGGCCGCGTTGTTTCAGGCGGACAAACTCGGTCACGTCTTCAACCCGGTGGATGATATAAAGGACTTCCCCGTCGCGGCCCAGCACGGGCGAGTTCACCGGACTCCAGAAGCGTTCTTCAAAGCCGCCGTCCCCGGCGTCCGGCCGGCGAATGTCGTATTTTTGGACCGCCATGGTATCCGGGCTGCGAGTGGCCAGCACCTGTTGAAGCGAGAACCGCAAATTACGCACGCCCGTGGCCGCTGGATCGTCGGGGTTGTCGGGGAAGACTTCGAAGAGACTGCGCCCGAGAATCGTCTCCCGCCGGGTCATGGTCGCCCGCAGGTAGGCATCCGTGACCGCGATGATCTCAAAGGAAGGCGTCAGCACCAAATAAAGCCCCGGAGCGGATTCGAACAACGAGCGAAAATCCGGGCTGGAGGCAGCGATGGTCATCAGCGGTCGTTCATAGTCGTCTCAATAGAGGGAGCAAGCGCGGTGCCATTTTGGAGGCCGGTTTCCGTATCCGGTGATCTGGCGTCACGGTGATACGCCGGTCTTGGGGGCGGGGAGTTTGCCGGAGGGCGGGCCTGTATTATTTGGCGGGACGAATCACGACTTCGGCAGAGGTGAGACCATCGGCGGTGATACGGATGGTGACGGGTTTTTTGGCGCCGGGTTGCAGACGCACAATGGCCAGAGCGAGGCCGTTGTAGGCTTTGCGGTTGGGGGAGGAGAAGGTTGTGTGGTCGGTGGCGTCGCCGTTGTCGGTGGCGATGAGTTCTCCGGGACCGGTGATCGTGAAGGTGAGGGCGTTGTGGGTGCGCGGAACGAGGCGACCTTCGGCGTCGGCAATGGTGACGGTGATGAAGCTCAGGTCACGGCTATCGGGCGTGATCTTGGCGCGGTCGGCGGACGCGAGGAGTTTGGTGGCGGGCCCGGTGGTGCGGACGGTTTCGGTGGCCCACTTTTTTCCGGATTTGTAGGCGACGACTTTGAGTTCGCCGGGGGCGTATTTCACATCGTTCCAGCGGAGGCGGTATTCGAGCGGGGCCTTCGTTTGGCGTCCGAGGGATTGGCCGTTGAGGAACAGCTCGGCTGAATCGCCGCTGGTGTAAACGTGGACGGGCGTGACCTGGCCTTCGCGTCCGGGCCAGTTCCAGTGCGGGAGGATGTGCGCCATCGGGAGGTCGGGCCGCCAGCGGGCTTGGTAGAGGTAGAAGCGGTCTTTTTTGAAACCGGCGAGGTCGATGATGCCGAAGTAGGAACTGCGGGAAGGGACGCGGATTTTACCTAGGGCTTTGAGTTCGGCTTCGGCGGCGGCGCGGGCTTCGGGGGTGTGGTAGTTGAGGATGTTGGTGGCGTCGTTGTTGTAGGGCGTGGGCTCGCCGAGGTAGTCGAAGCCGGTCCAGACGAATTCGCCGGTGGCGAAGGGGTATTCGTCCTGGGCTTTGAACTCGGTGTCGGGCGTGGTGGCCCAACCGGGGGTGTAGAGATCGTAAGAGCTTACCTGGAAGTCGGATTTTCCGCCGTCTTTGCGGTCGGTGGCGGGGAAGAAGTATTCGCCGCGCGAGCTGATGGTGGAGGCGGTTTCGCTGCCGATGAGCGGACGGGAGGGATTGGCTTCGTGAAATTTTTTATACTCCCAGGGCTTGTAGTTGTAGCCGAAGACATCGACGCCGTTTTGGAAGCCGTGGTAGCCGGCCCAAACCTCGTTGGAGCCGAGGGTGGTGGGGCGGGTGGTGTCCTCGAGTTTCACGAGACGGGAGAGTTCCGCAGCCATGGCGGGGCCTTCGGGATAGCCCTGTTCGGGGATCTCGTTGCCGATGCTCCAGAGGATGACGGACGGGTGGTTGCGGTCGCGGCGGACGAAGGAGCGGACGTCGGCCTCGGACCAGTCGGAGAAGAGCTGGTTGTAACCGTTGGGTTTCTTGGGGCGTTTCCAGCAGTCAACGAACTCATCCATGACGAGGATGCCCATGCGGTCGCAGAGTTCGAGGAACTCGGGGGCGGGCGGGTTGTGGGAGGTGCGAATGGCGTTCACCCCCATCTCTTTTAAAATCTCGATCTGGCGTTCGGCGGCGCGGGTGTTGAAGGCGGCGCCGAGCGCGCCGAGATCGTGGTGTTGGCAGACGCCTTGGAGGGGGACGTGGCGTCCGTTCAGGAAGAAACCTTTATCGGCGGTGAAAACGATGGTGCGGATGCCGAAGGGCGTTTCGACGCGGTCGATGAGTTTGCCGTCTTGGTTAATGAGGGTGACGGCGACGTAGCGGTTGGGCGTGGTGAGATCCCAGAGCGCGGGCTTTTTCACGGAGAGCGTGGCTGCGGCGCGGGCGGTGGAGAAAGAGGTGAAGGTGAGATCGGCGGGTGCGGAAGCGGCGATGGATTTGCCGACGGGACGTCCGGAGGAGTCGGCGCGGAAAAGTTGGGTGACGACGCTGACCTGCGCGGGGGAGGTGGAGGAATTGGTGACGTCGGTCGTGACGGAGACGGTGGCCGAGGCGGCGGAAATCTCGGGCGTGGTGACGTGGGTGCCCCACTGGGCGATGTGAACGAGGGAGGTCTTGGTGAGCCAGACGTTGCGGTAGATGCCGCCGCCGGGATACCAGCGGGAGGATTCCTTTGGATTATCGAGACGAATGGCGAGGGTGTTGGCCGCGCCGGGTTTCAGGTAGGGCGTGAGATCGACCTGGTAGGACGAGTAACCGTAGGGCCAGCCGCCGACGAGGCGACCGTTGCACCAGACGGCGGAGTAGGACATGGCACCGTCGATCTCGAGCGTGATGCGGCGGCCGGCGTCGGAGGCGAGGAGATCGAAGGTTTTGCGATACCACGCGACGCCGTGCCACGGAAGTTTGCCGGTCTCGCCGGGGAGGGCCTGGTCGAACGGACCCTCGATGCCCCAGTCGTGAGGAAGATCGAGTTTGCGCCAGGCGGAGTCGTCGTAGGCGGGCGCGGGTTGGGTGTAGGCGAGAGATTCGCCGGGGGCTTCGCAGGAGGGGCGGGCGGCGAGGGAAGAGACAAAGGCGTTGGCCGTGGGAAGGAGGTAGGGCTTGAGCGTGGCGTAGGAGAGCGCGTCGGCGGGGGTGTTGACGGGATCGTCTTTGCTGAAGCGCCAGCCGGCGGTGAAAAGGGTGCGTTCGTGCGGGGATTCGGCGGCGGAGACGGAGGTGCTCACAGCGGCGAGGAGGATAAAAACAAAGGCAAGCGGATGGGGTAGCGGCATGGCGAAGAGAGCTGTGGATAAACAGCTCGGGGAGGGGTGTGAGAGAGAAGCGAAATTAGCTTCTCCTTCCCGACACTTATTCGCCGACGGGGGCGAGGGCGCTGGTGATTGTGTAGATCGGGGGTGAGGGGGCGCGCATGGGGTAGTCGCGGCGGAGGTTGCCCACGCCGAGCAGGCGGAGACGGAAGGTTTTGTGTTTACCGATGAGGTCGGAGGGCAACTCGAAGTGGACGTAGCTCCAGCGGCCGGGTTGGAGTTGCAGGCCGGACGCGGCGGGTTGTTCCTCGGTGACGAGCTTGGGGCGGAACGTGCGGTTGATCTCGGTGGCGTCGCCTTCGAGGGTTTGGAGAACGACGAGGTTGCCGCGCCGGGTCATCGACTGGGGCTGGGACTCCCAGACCTTGAGGGTGATCCAGTTGGTTTGTTTGGGGGTGACCGGGAGGGTAAAGTCGAGACGTCCGCCCTCGAAGGCATCGGCGCGGGGGAGGATGCGGCGGGCGATGCCGCCGTCGGCGACGGGAATCTTAAAGTTGAACGACGGCCAGTTCAGCAGGCGTTCAGATTCGATGTAGATCGGGCGGGTGACGACCTCGACCGGAACGTCTTTGTAGGCGGCGGGCGGATACGCGTCAGGAAAGGGCAGGTCGCCGAGACGGACTTCACGGATGCCTTGAGTCGGGTTTCCGGTGGCGGTGGCGAACTCGATGCGAAGGGCGAGTGTGCGGATGGCGGAGGGCAAGGTGATGACCTCGGGCTCGGCGTCTTGTCCGCGGCTCATACCTTCATGGACAAGTTTGTGGAGGTCTACGGAGGGTTGTTCGTAGATTTTGTAGCGGTAGGGGAGGTTGCCGAGCCAGTGGACGGTGAGCTGGGTGAGGTCGGCGGCGCGGTTGAGATCGAGTTCGATCCAGTTGGGAGCGGCCGGTTTGCCGGTGACATTCCACGAGGTGGTGATGTCACCATCGAGGGCGGCGGCGGGCGTGGAGGAATCAACGTATGCGGAGGCGCGCACCGACGTGATCCAGAGAGCGGGGTGCTTACCGGAGACGACCTCGGTGTTTTCAACGGACACCTCGTGGGCGGATTCGGAGGCGAGATTGCCCAGCGTGAGCACAGGCGATGGCGCGGCGGCCAAGGTGAGGGAAAGAACGGCGAAGAGAAAAGGGAGACGCATGGCGGGCTCGGTTCAGCGTTGGAGGTGGAGCACGCGGGTCTCGCCGGGGCCGAGGCGGACGGGCTTCTTGGGGTTGACCGGCTGTCCGGTGGCAATGTCCGTTGCGGCGGTCACGCCTTCGGGAAACGCGAGCATGTAAGTGGATTCCCGATACGTGCCGGGCTGTGTGGTGTTCATCCCGACGAGGTAGTCGCCGTAATGGAGCCTGTAGAAGTAGGCCAGACCGGCGCGGGGATCGACGGCGTCGGGCGGCGATTCCTGCCACGCGGTGTAGCCGGGCGGGAGCGGGGTTTGAGTGTAGGTGCGCTCGCCGTAGGGTTGTTTGAGTTTGAGGGAAAGTCCGCTGCGGGGCGTGGATGATTCGGGACGGAAATCGACGAGGCGATCCATGTCGGGACGGATGAACTCGATCACGCCCAGATCGCCGATGGCACGGCCGGCGGCGAGGTCGTTGTTGAAGAAAGATCCGTAGACGCGGGTGTCACCGTGGTGGAAGGCGAAGACGCCGAGTTCTTCGTCGGCCCACACGGAGTCAGGCGAATCGGGCTCCATCGGAAGGCGGTGCGGGCTGGGGGGGAGGTCTTTAATTTTGCGGTAGTAGTCGACGAGGCGGAGCGTGTCGGACGGATCCCAATTCGCGTCGCGGGCGGGGGTGGGGCCGAGCAGGTAGGGACGGCCGTGTTCGATCTCGAGTTGGGCGAGCCGGAGGGAGACGGGGTCTTCGAGAACGGCGGCTTCCTCGATGCCGTTGTAGGTGATGGCTGACGGATAGGCGGGTGCGTTCCAACTGAGGGTGCCTACGCCGCAGAGAACGCGGTTGCCCTCGGGGGAGTTGGCGGGGATGCGAAAAACCGAACAGGCGCCGAGGGCTTTTTGCGCCTGTGTCTTTACGAGCGGATCGCCGGTTTCCTCGACGAGACGCACGAGGATGCGGGTGAATTCGCCGTTGGTGTCGGCGTTGCCGGATTCACGGGGAAGGCCGGCTCCGGTGACGCTGTAGGCCGGGAAGTTGGCGTCGGCGGCGGCGATGCCGAATTCGCGCGTGCGCAGCGGGGCGAGTCCGGCGGCTTCGTGAACATAGCGAAGGGACTGCGGCTCGGTCAGAGCGCGCGGATCGCCGAGGAGTCGGAGTGCCTGCTGCATCCGGTAGAGCGAGCGAGCGATCCGGAGGGACCGGGCGGTGTCGTTGCCGCGATCGGTCCGGCGCCACTCGAAGGCGTCGTGGAAGAAATTGGCGTAGGCCTGGCGGCGGGTGAGGGTGACGGGGCGGCCGGGGTAGTTGAGCGTGATGTTTTCATTGAGCCAGCGCTTGGCGGCGAACACGTCGTGAAGGCGTGAATACGCGAGGGCGATCTGGCCGTGGGACTCCCAGCCTTGCTGAAACAGGATGCCGGGATCGCCGCCTTGGGAGGCCTGGCGTTGCACGTTTATGTCGATGGCATTGCGGACGCGCACAGGGATCGTGGCGTCCTGATAGTGACCGGACCACGGCGTGTTGTAGATGAGACCGCAGGCGGCGAGCAGCGTGAGATCGCGGCGGTGGCCGGGGCCGGATTGGCTGCGCTCGACGTTGGCGTTGAGGGTGAACCCGATGTCGGCGAGGGCGCGTTGAACGAGCCGTTGTTCGATGGTTTCGGGGTAGATGACGGGTTTGGCAACGGGTTCGCCCCAGGCAAAGGGGGCCCCCTGCTGTTCGGAGTGGGGCGGCAGGAACCAAGGCGACGTGTGGGTGTAGACGTTGTAGAGCGCGAAGCTGGGACGGTTGGGAGACTTGGGTGGAGGAACGTAGCCTAAGAGGACGCTGCCGGGGTTTTCGGAGGACGGCGTGGTTTGCAGGCGCAGATCGATCGTGGATTTGCCGAGAGTGACCTCGATGGGAATGGGCAGCGTGCGGTAGATGAAGCGACCGGGGAAGGGGGACTCGGTGGTGATGTGCCACCAGAGGCTTCCGAGGTTGAGGTTGCTGGCATCGGCCAGGACGAGATGGACGGGGCCCCACGTGGTTTCGCCGCCCCAGACGCGCAGGGTAATGTAGGTTTGTTCGGTCGGAGAAACCTTGGCGGTGAACGTGATCGAAGCGGTGTCGTCGGGTGTGGCCGGAACCAGGCGGCGACCGGGTTCACCGAGGGCGGTGTCGGCGGAGGTGATGATGGCCGCCTGCGTGGATTTCACCGCGGAGGTGAATTCGGACGAGCCGTCGCCGAGGGTGACGGACGTGAGAATTTCGGCGCGGCCGATGAATGGAGCGAGGCCGAGAATCAGGACAAAAATGAAACGCATGAAGTGAGAGCCTAGCGTTGCGAAGCGCGGGAGGCGGTGCGGTCGAAGCTCCAGCGGAGGATTGGAGCGATCAGGCTGTGAAACGAGGAGAGTGCGGTGAGTTGCACACCCGGCGTGATGGAGAATTTGCCGCGTTGGATGCCGGCGAGGGTGACGCGTGCGACGGCATCGGCGGACCAGAGGCCGGCGGCGGCGGTGAGGGCGCGTGTCTCGGCGGGCTTGGTGAGGTTTTCCTCGGCGAGTTGCGGGGTGTCGGTGTCCGGCGGATAGACGATGGTCACGCCGACGCCGGAGGGCTTGAGCTCGGCGCGCAACGATTCGGCGAGGCCACGCAGGGCGAACTTGCTGGGCGCGTAGGCCGTGTAACCGAAAAGGCCGACGAGCCCGGCGCCGGACGAAATGATGACGACCCGGCCGCAGCGGCGCGCGACCATGCCGGGGGTGACGGCTTTGATGGCGTGGAGCGTGCCGAAATAATTCACATCCATCGCGTGCCGGAAAACCTCGACGGGCAACTCGGCGAAATAGCCGGGGCGGGCCACCCCGGCGGAGGCGATGAGCACATCGACGGGCCCGTGTGTGCCCTCGGCGGTGCGAACGGCGGAGAGCACGGCGGCTTCGTCCGCGACATCGGCGACGACCGCGAGGGCGGCGGGGGCCTGCGGCGCCTGGGCGTGCATGGATGCGGCGGCGGCGGCGAGTTTGGCGGGATCGCGGGCGAGCAGGGTCACCCGGGCGCCGGCGGCGGCGGCCTGGCGGGCAAGGGCCAGGCCGATGCCGCCGGAACCTCCGGTGATGAGCACGTGCCGGTCGCGCATGAGGTAAACAGGATACAGACTAACGCAGCGCTTTGGTGCGCAGGGCTTCGAGATCCTCGAATTGTTTCGTCGAGAGCAGGCGGCGTGGCAGGCGGCGTTTGGCCTCGTCGATGAGCTTGTCCCAGTCGGACTCATCCGGGGTGTGCGGATCCCAGCCCGTGTTGTGCCCCTGGTGACGCGACCACTCGGCCTTGCCGCCGTGGATGCGCACCGAGATTTGAAATTTGCCCTCTTCGGGGGATTTGTCCCACCAGCCGAACTCCATTGCCATAGGTGAAAGGGTAAAGCGCAGGGCGGCGACCGGAGCCAGCGGAAACGCCTGCGGGCTTGAGATGGCGGCGGGGCGCGGTTGGGATGGGCAGATGATTTACCCCGTGCGCTGGCTGTTGTTGGTGGGCGTGCTGCTGACGCCTTTGCGCGCGGATCTGGCCGTTGATGTGGTGCGGGTGCATGTCGAGGCCAGTGGAGGGCGCGCGGCGGTGGATGCGTTGAAGGCGATCAAGGCCACCGGAGTCACCCGCAACGACGGCGGCGAACTGCGTTTCATCCTATGGGCGGAGCGGCCCAACCGCATCCGCACCGAGGTGACGATGGGCGGGCGCACGCTGGCGCAGGGCTGGGACGGCATCGGCGAGCCGTGGACGGCGGATTCGAAATCGCGGAAAATCGGGCTGCTGCGCGGGGTGGCCTCCGTGGAATTCAAGGCCGACGCGCAGTTCGACGATCCGCTGCTGGCCGGGCCGGACCAGAAGGTGTCGATCGAGTTCGAGGGAGAAGTCGAGGTGGACGGCCGGCAGTTGATCAAGCTCATCGCCATGCAAAACCTTACATCGATGTCCTTTATTTACGTGGATCCGGTGAGTTTTCTGGTGGTGAAGCGCGACAGTGTGCGCCGCCGCGACGGAGAAACCGTGGTGGTGGTGCGGACGGATTACAGTGATTTCAAGCCGGTGGCGGGAGTGATGCTGCCGCACCGCATGGTGGTTTCGGTGGATGGCAAGCGGCTCAACGAGACGGTGATCGATATCATCGAGCCCAATCCGAAAATGCCGGCGAACATCTTCACGGTGCAGCTGGCGGACAAGTAGGCGCGCGCCGGGCGCAAGGATTTGGTTTCAGCTCTTGCCAGCCCGAGGGGCGGCGCGTTGGAGTCGGTGTCTACATGGCTCTCTTCGGATCACTCGCAATCGTTCGCAAACAACTCGCCTGCAGTCCTTCGTTCGACAAGGCGCTGGCCTATGTCGAAGAAATCATCAGGCCCGGTTCCGAGGCGCATCAACGGTTGCTGGCCGTTGCGCCGGGCGATACCGGACGCGTTGAACTGGGTGACGGCGTTTTCGCGCTTGAGCAGGCCTACATCGCCAAGCCGCCCGCCGAGGGCCGCTGGGAAGCCCACAAGGTTTACATCGACGTGCAGGTGATCGTGAGCGGCGACGAACTCATGGAAGTCACCGACGTATCGCGCCTGTCGGTGGACGAAGATTTCACGCCGGCGAAGGACATCTTGTTTTTCAAGCAGAACCTCGACGGCTCGGTGCTGCGCATGCGCGCGGGCGAGCTGGCGGTGTTTTATCCGGCCGACGCCCACAAGCCTTCGCTCGCGTCCGGCGAGCCGGCGGCGCTGGTGCGCAAGACCGTCGTCAAGGTTCCCGTCGCTTCCGTCGCGTGAACTACCGCCACCACTACCACGCGGGCAATTTTGCCGACGTGATGAAACACGCCGTGCTCGTGCGCATCGTGCGCGCGATGCAGCGCAAGGAGCGCGGCTTTCTCTATGTCGATACGCACGCCGGACGCGGTCGCTACGACCTGGCGTCGGCCGCGCGCGGCGACACGCTTGAGCGCAAGCCCGAGTGGCCCGAGGGCGTCGGCCGTCTGTGGAACCGCACGCGTCTGCCCGAGATGCTCGCCGACTATGTCGCGCAAGTGAAGGCGTTCGACCAGAAGCTGGGCAATCTGGAGGCGGCACCGCGTTTTTATCCGGGCTCGCCGCGCATCGTGCGCGCGCTGGCGCGAACGCAGGACCGGTTGTCGTTGTTCGAAAAACAGCAGGACGAGGCGGGTGCGTTGCGTGCGGAGTTTTCGCGTTCGAGCGGCGTGGGCATCCAGTCGGCCGACGGCTACGCGGGTTTGCGCGGACAATTGCCCGCGCCGGAAAAACGCGCGCTGGTGCTGATCGATCCGCCGTTCGAGGCGCAGGATGAATTTGCCCAGGTGACGCGTGCGGTGGCCGATGCGTTGAAGCGTGCTCCCGCGACGACGATCATCGTGTGGTATCCGATCACCGAACGCGCGCGTGTGGATTTCTTCTTTGACGATCTAAAGGAGATGGCGCTCCCGCCGACCTTCGCGCTGGAGCTGACCGTTGTCGGTCCGACGCATCCGATGAAGATGAAGGGCTGCGGCGTGGTGGTCATCAATCCGCCCTACGAGGTGGACAAGGAGCTGACACCTTCGCTCACCTGGATGACGGAAATTCTGGCTCAGGATCACGGTGGCAAGGCGGAGCTGCGCTGGTTGGTGAAGGAGGCGTGATCTCAGGTAATCTCGACCGGCCCGGCTCTCAGGTCTTGCTGGCTGGTTTCCGTGTCTTAGGGTGGCGGCGTATGACTACCCCGTTGAAATCCATCGTGTTGGCGATCGGCCTTTCCATCGTGCCCTCGTTCGTCGCCGCCCAGACTACGTCCGCGCCCGCCGCCAAGCCGGCGTTCACCGATGCCCAGATGCAGGATGGCCTGCGCTCCGGCCTGACCACGCTTGCCACCCAGGCAATCAAGGCCGGTTCGATCAAGGTGCCTACGCCTGCGTTCATGGTCAAACTGCGCGCGGATCTGACCGCCAATAAGAAGGCCGACACGCTGGACCGTTTTGAATCCACGCTCGAATCGGTGACCAGGAAGCTTGAGCCGATGGTGCTCGATGAGATCCGCAAGGCCATCAAGACGGCCAAGTTCAAAGACGCCGGTGCGGTGCTTGCGGGCGGACCGAAGGCGGCGACCGAGGCATTGAAGGCGGCTACGCGGTCTGCACTCGAGGACGCGGTGCTGCCGGGCATTCGCTCCGAGATCACGGCGGCCGATCTGGCCGGCAAGACCCGCGCGGTGTTCACCGCGGTCAATCCCGCCGGTTTGCCGGATGGGAACCGCGTGATCGTGGATCTCGATTATCACATCCGCAAAGCCGTCCTCGATCAGGCCTTCGCTCTGATCGCGAAGGAGGAGGCGGCCGCGCGCGCCAATCCGGCTCTTTTCAAGGGCAACGCCATCGCGCAAAAAATCTTCGAGGCGTATAAAAAATAAAAACGCGCCGTGAAAACGGCGCGTTTTAAAGGAGATCACTCACCTCGCGGGCGACCGCGGGTTTTTTTATTTGGTCGAGCGGCGGGTCTCGGTCACGCGGTGTGCGGTGAAGGGAACGCTGGCTGGGACCGCGACGCGCGGGAGCATATCGGGGGCGCGGAAAATGGGTTTGCCCCAAAGCACATCAAAAGGAGCGGAAGCTTCAAACGACACGGCGGGCTTGGGCGGTAGGGTATGGGTCTGCGTAATCATGGGGTAAGGTGGGGTGAGGTAAGAGAAAGCCCGAATCGGAAATGTTGGCGAATCGATTTTCTTAAAAAATCAAAAAAAGCGCAAAAAAGCCCGTCCGCCGGAGGGCGGACGGGCTGGACCGAAGAGTTGAACCCGCCTTCGGAAACGAGGCTCAGGCCACGAAGGCGAGGGACTCGCGCGACGTGAAGGGAACCGTCTGTTTCTTGGGCAGGGTGAGTGTGAGGACGCCGTCGGCGATTTCGGCCTGCAGGGCGGTGTAGTCGAGACCGCGACCGAGCCGGAGGCTCAGCGCGTAGTCACGCTGCACACCCTCGAGGTTCAGGGCCTCGAAGTTGACGCGCACGAAGTGACTCTTGCGGGCGGTGACGAGCAGGTCGGGGCCGCGCGTGGTGATCTCGACACCCGACGCATCGACGCCGGGCACGTAAACGGTCACACGCAGTCCGTCGGCGAGCTCCTGGCAGTCATAGTGCGGCTTGCGGGCGGCGACGTTCGTCTTGGTGGACGACGTGGCTTCCGGGCTACGGGTGCTGCGACTGGCGGGCTTCAGCGGGTGGATGATCGTGTTCATGGGAAAAAGGGAGGAAAAATTGGTCTTTGGTTTTTTAGGAATTAAGCAGTGGCTTTCCTGGTGGCTTGCGGCCTCCGGGCTTCGTCAGGTGGGCTAAACTTTATTCCGGGTGAGCGGAGGTTTAGGTCTGAGAGCCCGCGCCGTGGTTGGATTTGAACCAACGTTGGCAGGTGGCCGGACGCATCTGGGCACAGCGTTGGGCAACAGCCTTCGTGGTCGAAGCGCTGGTGATGCTGTGGAGATGTTGGGTGGTCCGGTTCATGGGATTGATTTATACCCTACACAATGCAGCCCGCATGCCAACTCACTTTATGCGATTCACAGAATCGTCACGTTGTGGTCAGGCGGTGGCCAGCGGTGCGCCGAGTGCGGTGGCCGAGGGCATGTCGTCGGAATCGACGGAGTCCGCGGGCATGGGGAACTGTTTCACGAACTCGGAGAATTCGATGATCTCGAAGCGTCCGTCGAAGTGTTCGACGACGGCGGTGAGGGATTCGACCCAGTCGCCGGAGTTGAGGTAGTGGACGTCGCCGATCATGCGGTCGGCGGCGGTGTGGATGTGGCCGCACATGACACCGATACAGTCGCGGCTCTTGGCGAGTTCGGCGATGTGGTCTTCAAAATTGGAGACGTGATTCACGGCCTGTTTCACGCGGGCTTTGATGGCCTTGGAGAGCGAGTAGTATTCCTTGCCGCGCCAGGCGCGCCATTTGTTGTAGAGGCGGTTGATGCGCAGGAGCGCGCGGTAGCCCCAGTCGCCGGCGTAGGCGAGGAAGACGAAATTTTTCGTGATGGTGTCGAACACGTCGCCATGAAGGACGAAGTAGTTGCCGCGCACGGCGCGGTGGACGTGGTCCTCGACGATCACGAGATTTTCGAAGGCCATCGGGAGAAACTTCGCGAGGACGTCGTCGTGGTTGCCGCGCAGGTAGACGACCTCGGTGTCCTTCTTCTCGAGTTTTTTCAGGATGAGGCGGATGAAGCGCGTGTGGGTCTTCGGCCAGTGTCCGCCCTGCTTGAGTTTCCAGCCGTCGATGATGTCGCCGTTGAGGATCAGTTTCTGCGACTGGGTGTATTTGAGAAAGTGATTCACCTCCTCGATTTTGCAGTCGTGGGTGCCGAGGTGGACGTCGGAAAGAATGATCGTCCTGAACTTGAGTGGCTTTTGGTCCATCTGCGCGGAGTTTAACAAATGTGACGGGGGCTGAACAGGGGGGCGGGCGATAAGTCACCCGAACGTCACGCAGCCGACGGAACCATGATGCGGAGGCTGCGGGGGAGGACGGTGATGTCCAGCGAGGCGCCGGTGCGGTGGGTTTCGCCGTCGGTGTGGATGAGGCCGGGGGCGGTGCGCTCGATGGTGAAGTGGGAGCCGCGCAGGCGCGCGATCGAGCTGCTGCCGTCGATGGTTTTGCGGAAGAGGCGCACGGCGAGCGGGGCGGCGTTGAAGAGGTTGGCGCGCTTGATGACGGTGAGGTCGAGCTGGCCGTCGTCCACCGAGGCGCCGGGGGCGATGAAGCAGTCGTTTCCGTATTGGTCGGAGTTGGCTATGGTGAGCAGGAAGGCGGTCGTTTCGAGCGAGGCGACGCCGTTGCGGATGAAGCAGGTCTCGGCGCGGTAACGGAAGAATGTGCCGATGGTGGTGCGCACATAGGATGGGAGTCCGCGGCGCGTGAGGTGGTTGAAGCGGTCGGCGATCTCGGCGTCGAAACCGAGACCCATGGCGTTGAAGAACGGGATGCCGTTGACGAGGCCGGTGTCGATGGTGCGGACGCGACCCTCGACGAGCGTGCGGAAGGCGCCTTTGCCGGGGCCGGGGATGCCGAGGTGACGACCGAGACCGTTGCCGGAGCCGCAGGGGATGAGTCCGAAGATCGCGTCGGTGCCGACGAGGCCGGCGGCGGTTTCGTTGAGCGTGCCGTCGCCGCCGATGGCGACGACCAGACCGCAACCCTCGGCGACGGCCTGGCGGGCGAGCTCGGTGGCGTGGCGCGGACGCTCGGTGAGAACCACGTCGGCGTTGAGCGAACGCTCGCGGATGAAGGCGCGGGCGCGTTCGAGCAGGTGGGGGTTCTTGGCGTTGTGCCCCGAGCGAGGGTTGAAGATGAACCGCGTCTTGATCACGAGGCGGCCACGGTGACAGGTCGGGCGGACGCAGGCACGGAGATTCCGGCGACCTCATGCAAGTCGCGCTCAAAGCCGTCAATGACATGATTCCACGAAATCCCCTCGGCAGTGCGGCGGGCGGCGTCGCCGAGACGGCGGCGCAGCGTGGGATTGGAGGCGAGGGTGGCGGCGGCGCGGTCCCAGGCGGTGGTGTCGCCGAAGGGGACGGTCAGGCCGTTTTCGAGGTTTCGGATATAGCGGGCGGGCGCGGCGTAGTCATAGGCGAGCACGGGAAGGCCGCTGGCCATCGACTCGGTGACGACGTTGCCGAACGTCTCGGTGAGACTCGCATAGAGAAACAAGTCACCCGAAGCATAGTGACGGGCGAGATCGGCGCGCGGGAGAAAACCGGTGAAGTGAATCCACGGGTGGGCGCGGGTGAGTTTTTTGCGGAGCGGACCGTCGCCCACGATGACGAAGCGGGCGCGCGGTTGCGTGACGCGGATGCGGGCGAACGCGGAAATGAGCTGTGGATAGTTTTTCTCGGCGGCGAGACGGCTCACGTGAACGACTACGAGATCATCGGGCGCGGCGTCCCACGAGCGGCGGAGCGTTTCGTCGCGGTGGATGGGATTGAAGACCTCGGTGTTCACGCCGCGCGAGAGCAGGCGCATGCCGTGGAAACCGTCGCGGGTGAGCTCGGCGTTGAGCTCGACGGTGGGCGAAAGGGTGATGCGCGTGCGGTTGTGGAAGTGGCGCAGGTAGGCGAGCGCGGGGCGCGTGAGGAAGGCGAAGCCGTAGTGCTTCGAGTAGCTGTGGAAGTTGGTGTGAAAACTGGAGGCGAGCGGGAGGGCGAGTTTGTCGGCGGCGGAGAGCGCGGCGTAGCCGAGCGGGCCCTCGGTGGCGATGTGCACGAGGTCGGGCCGGTCGGCGCGCCAGGCTTTGAGGAGACGGCCTCGCACGGGCAGGCCGGCGCGGAGAAACGAGTAGCCAGGGATGGGCACGCTCGGGCAGAGGAGTTCGCCGTAGAGGCCGTCGGCGCGGGGAAGGTCGAGATCGCCCTGGCGCGGACGGATGACGGTGACGCGGTGACCGCGCCGGGCGAGGCCCTCGACGAGATGCGAGAGCGTCATGGCCACGCCGTTGATCTCCGGCGGGAAGGTTTCGGTGACGAGGGCGATTTTCACGCGAAGAGCGTTGGAAACGGGAGAGGAGGCGGGCGCGAGGGGAAACATCGCGTAGTTGGCCGATATTACACGGCTGTAACATAACGGATCACCGCGCTCGACATGACGGCGCTTGCGCATTGGTTGGGGACGATGCCGCACAAGGAACTCACGCCTCGCGAAAAAAGAAGGCTGCTGGCCAACGCCATTCAGGCGCTGTGCGACAGCTACAAGGGCAGGCACACGATCTTTCATGTGTCCGCGGCGAACGACCATGTGTGCGTTTACAGCACAGAGCCGGTGGACGCCAACACGCGTCATTCGATGCAACTCCTGGCCGGACAACAGGTGTCTTTGCTGTTCCGCGTGGCGATGCCGAAGCAGGTGTTGTAGAGAGAGATGACGGCCGGAAAGGATTGTCTCGCGAAGGGAGCGAAGGCCGCGAAGAAAAGGAGGACTGATGAAAGGAATCATTCATGTGCTGACAGGGCCGACGGCGGTCGGGAAAACCGAGCTGGCGTTGCGCTGGGCGGAAGCCAACGACGCGGAGATCGTGTCGTGTGACGCGCTGTTGTTTTACCGGGGCATGGACATCGGCACAGCCAAGCCCACGGCGGCGGAACTGGCGCGGGTGCCGCATCATCTCATCGATGTGCGCGATGCGGCCACGGGCATGGATGTGACCGAGTATGTGGCGATGGCGCAGGCGGCGGTGGCGGACATCACGGCGCGCGGGAAACGCGTGCTGGTTGCGGGTGGCAGCGGGTTTTACCTGAAAAGTTTTTTCGCGGCGGTGGCCGATGGCGTCGAGGTGCCGGCGGAGTTGCGGACGGAGATCAATGCGAAGCTAGATCGCGAGGGATTGGCGGCGCTGGTGGCGGAATTGCGCGCGTTGAATCCGCATGGACTCGGTGAGCTCGACACGGCGAACCCACGGCGGGTGACGCGGGCGCTGGAGCGGTGCCGGGCGTCGGGGAAGACGCTCGACGTGCTGGCGGAGGAATTTGCGCGCATGCCGGGGCCGTTCGCGGGGTGGGAGGTGCGGTGCACACGGCTGGACCGCGAGCCGGCGGAACTGGACGAACGCGTGGCGCGGCGCGTGGACGCGATGCTGGCCGAAGGACTGGTGGCCGAGGTGAAGCGGCTGCGCGCTGCAGGATTGGAGCGAAACCTGAGTGCGTCGCGGGCGATCGGTTATCGGGAGACCCTGGCGGTTTTGGACGGGACTTTGCCGGGCGCCGAGCTGGCGGCGGAAATCGTCAAAAACACGCGGGCCTTGGTGAAGAAGCAGCGAACATGGTTCCGCACCCAGTTGCCGGAGCACCGCGTGATCGCCGCGGGCGAGGCGACGGTGGCGGGGTTGTTCTGAAACTAAGCGTTGGAGATCGCGGCTGAGGATGCGGTCTTCAGGCCTGGGCCTGAGGTTCGACCGGGGTTGCAGGCAAGGCGGGCGGGATGGATTTCTGCGCCGCGCCTTTTATGAAGAAGAACACCATCGTGAGACCGCCCAGAAACATGAGAATGGATAAGCCGAGGGCGGGGCGTTCGCCTTCGGCGAGGATCACGAAATCAGGAGACAGGTTGCCGTTCAACTCACGGAGTTTTTTCGCGTCTTTGTCTTTGAGCTCGATACCGAAACGGATCAGACCGGTGACGGGGCGTTCGTGATAAACTCCGCCCTTGTTCATGAGAATTTTTAAGACAGCGAGCTGGTCTTTGGCGTCGCGGAGTTGGGTGGCGAGTTCGATCAAGCCCGGGTCTTTACTGGAGACGAGGATTTGCACGGGAGCCGCTTCATCGGTCTTGGCCGGAAGGAGGGGAATATAGACCTCTTTGATGGTGCCGGAGAGTTTACTGCCGGAGTAAGACATACCGGTGATGTCGAGGAATCCGCCGGTCAGATTGAGCCATTTTGTGGAGGGCTTGGCTTTGAGATAATCGCCGACGGAGTAATCGCTCGGTTTGAGATTAAAAAGCGCCGTGTAGAGTCCCTGGCCACCGCCCCAGAATAGGGCGATCGTGATAAGGATGCGGAAGAAGGTGATTTTCATTTTTTTGGGATTAGTTCTTCAAAGTATTTCAGGACGCGACGGGCTCCGGGCGAATCGCCGTCGAAGCCATACCACGTTGCCGAGCCGGGGAGTAATTCGACGTAGAAATTATTGCAGTGCCAGCAGAGGGAGGTTCTGAAAACGCGCTTTTCGCCCTCGAAAAATTCAACCGCAAACACGGGATTGTGGCACAGGGATTGGCGGCGAAAATCGGGATACATTTCGCGCCAGAGGTAGGTGAACCCCTTCAGTTGATCGCCGGTGATTTCGGCGCGCCCCTCAATGAGGGCGAAAGAGCCATAAGGTATGATCGGGAATGTGTCGGCGGAAGAGACTTCGGCACTCTTGCCGATACGGTAAACCTTAACGCTCGTGATGTTGTCCGTATGGAAAAAGGCTTCTGACACCTTGGTTTCGATCAATCCCATCGCCAGGATGCGGGGGCCGTTGAAGGCAGTCAGAAAAACAATGGTGCCAACCCCGATAACGGCCAGCAGAAGCATCGCCGACCAAGCGAGAATACGGATGGTTTTCCCGGATCGTGTCAGGGGCTGGGGTGCGCTTGGCATCGCGCTCTTGCTTGGCTGCAAGGGGCCTTCGGGTAAAGTCGCAACTGTGTGGAGTATGGTTGTAAGTTGTTTTTACAGGAAAGGTTCACGCGAGAAATGGGAAGGTCGCTGAGAAGGCGGCGATGGCGAAGTCAGTGAGACGGGGCTGTGGGCACGAAAAGACACGACGGGTCTTTGGCTCGACCGGACGGGTGTTTGGGATACCAACCAAGGAGCGTTTCGAAATTACCTCTTTCTTTTATGTCTACCCCTTCGTTTCTCGCCGGCGTGGCTGCGGATCTCGCGAATCTGACTGCTCAGGACAAGGCGCTCATGCAGGCTGCGGGTATTCGTGGTCTGCGCACCGGAAAACTGTTTTTTGATCAGGCCGCGTTTCTGGCCGGCGGGCCGCAGCCGGAGAAATTTTGGGCGATCAAGGAACGGATGTCCGGATTGCGGGCGGAAGGGTTTCGATTCACGGCGCTCACGCCGAGTCCGTCCGAGATTGTAAAGGAAGCGGGGGCGCCGGGGTCGGAAGAGTATTTCGAAAACTACCGGCGCATATGCGCGTTTCTGGCGACGACGTTCGAGGGGCTGGTGGATTATTGGCAGGTGGCCAACGAGGTGGATATCTGGATTTTTCGCGCCACGCTCACGCTTGATCAGTCGGTCGCGTTTCTGAAGGCCGGGATTCGCGGGGTGAAATCGACGGGGACGAAGGCGAAGGTAGGTATCAATATTACGCTGTTTCCTTCGCTGCCGGGCGAGGTGGATGGGAACACGGAATTGCACGAGGGCGTTTATATCGCGAAGGGCGTTTACCACGATCCGGAGCTGCAGCTCGATTACGCGGGTTTTGACAGCTATCCGGGCACGTGGCGCAAGGGCGGGGCGGAGAGCTGGGACGCCTATCTGGACGCGTTTTACGCGCTGACGAAGAAGCCGATCATCATTCAGGAATTCGGGTATTCGTCGGCGGGCGGGATGATGACGCCGGAGGAGGACGCGAGCGGGATCTATCCGTGCAAGGCGGGCAAGTGGCGGTTTTCCTCGGGTGGGCGCGGGCATACGCCGGAGGCGCAGGCGAAGTTTATCGAGGAGTCGTTTGAGGTCTTTGCGCGAAAGCCGTTCGTGATCGGCGCGACGTATTATCGGTGGACCGACCAGGCGGTGTGCTGGCAGTGCAAGCAGCCCGGTTGTCCGGTGGAAACGGCGTGGGGATTACTCGATCTCAACCACCAGCCGAAGCCGTCCTATGCCTGCTACAAGACGAGCATGGAAAAACACTTTGGGGCGTAGATCGAAGGAGGCTGGGGGCGTTGACGTTACGGCTTGGTGGGCGCAACGAGGGTCGGCGGTTTGTTTTCCAGAATGACGTCGGTGACGGTGGCCGTGGCTTTGACGGTGTCGGTTCCTGCGCAGAGGGCCAAACCGGCTT
>DATHXF010000041.1:0-30010 GCA_035459785.1 Rariglobus sp.
AAGGATGCGGCTTCGTAGTCGGGGCCGGCGATGAGTCCGCCCCAGGAATCGAAAATCTGGATGGCGTCGGCGCCGGCGGCGATCTGCATCGTGAAGTAGGCGATCAGCGACTCGGTGAGTTTTTCGAGAAGGGCGTCGAAGGTCGCGCGGTCGGTGTAGAAGAGGAGTTTGATGCGCTCGAAGTCGTCGGAGCTGCCGCCTTCGACCATGTAGGTGGCGAGGGTCCACGGAGAGCCGCCGAAGCCGAGGAGCATCTTGCTGCCGGCGAGTTCGGTTTTGAGGAGACGGAGGGTTTGGGCGACGTAGTCGAGTTTTTCGGGGATGGCGGAGGAGGGGGCGAGGGCGTCAATGTCGGCGCGGGTGGAGATGCGGCGTTCCATGGCGATGCCGCCGCCGTCACGGAAGCTGTAGGCCTGGCCTAGGGCTTCGGGGATGACGAGGATGTCGGAGAAGAGGATGGCGGCGTCGAGACCGGGGAAACGACGGAGCGGCTGGAGCGTGACCTCGGCGGCGAGCGCGGGGGTTTGCACCATGTGGACGAAGGACGATTGGGCTTTGAGAGCGCGGTATTCGGGCAGATAGCGACCGGCCTGGCGCATGACCCAGAGGGGAGGGCGGTCGAGCGGCTGGCAGGCGAGGGCGGAGAGGAAGCGGGCGCGGGAAGTCATTTGGCTGAAGTAGCGAGTAGTGGGTAGCGAGTAGCGAGCATCAGGCACTGAGCCAGTCGCGGGGGCGCAGGAAGTCGGAGTGGAGGCGGGCTTCTTCGGTGCCGGGAGCGGGGGCGTAGTTGTATTTGAAGGACACGAGCGGGGGGAGGCTCATGAGGATGGATTCGGTGCGTCCGCCGCTTTGCAGGCCGAAGTGCGTGCCGCGGTCCCAGACGAGGTTGAACTCCACGTAGCGTCCGCGGCGGTAGAGTTGCCAATCGCGTTCGCGCTCGCCGTAGGGCGTGGCTTTGCGGCGGGCGACGATGGAGACGTAGGCAGGGATGAAGGCGTCGCCGACGGCGCGGAGGGCGGCGAAACTTTGGTTGAAACCGAGCGCGTTAAAATCGTCGAAGAAGAGGCCGCCGACGCCGCGGGGTTCGGCGCGGTGTTTGAGATAAAAATAGTCGTCGCACCATTTCTTCCACTTGGGGTAGAGGTCGGTGCCGAAGGGGGCGACGGCGTCGCGGGCGATGCGGTGCCAGTGGGTGCAGTCGTCTTCGAAACCGTAGTAGGGCGTGAGGTCGAAGCCGCCGCCGAACCACCAGACGGGGTTGGCGCCCTCGGGATCGGCGATGAAGAAACGGACGTTGGCGTGGCTGGTGGGGACGTAGGGGTTTCGCGGGTGGATGACCAGCGAGACGCCGAGGGCCTGCCAGGGCTTGCCGACGAGTTCGGGGCGGTGAGCGGTGGCGGAGGGCGGAAGCTGCGTGCCGTGGACGTGGGAGAAACCGACGCCGGCTTTTTCGAAGACGGCACCTTCGGCGAGAACGCGGGAACGACCGCCGCCGCCTTCGGCGCGGGTCCAGTTATCCTCGGCGAACGTCGCGGTGCCATCCTCGGCCTCGAGGGCGCGGCAGATGCGGTCCTGCAGGTCGAGGAGGTAGGCTTTGACGGCGGCGACGTCGGGTGCGGTGGGCATGGCGGAAAGGGAATGAACGTTGAGCGGAGACGAATCGCGAGCAAGCTCGCTCCCACGGGGCGGATGGGGGGGCTTGACGACTTTGCTAGAGTTCGCGTCTCGACAGCGGACTGGGGCCGGTGGCTTTATGTCCGCTTCGTCTTTTCAACCCATGAATTCAACCGCCTTGGCCACGATTGCAGCGACCGGTTTCGCGGTGGCGTTTTTCCACGCCGCGATCCCTACGCACTGGCTGCCGTTCGTGCTGGTGGCGCGGGCGCGCAAGTGGACGCGGGCGAAGGCACTGTCGGTGGCGATGTTCGCGGGGTTCGGGCATGTGGCGCTCACGACGTTGCTGGGACTGGCGATTGCGTGGTTTGGCTTCCAACTGGATGCGCATTTCGGGCATGTCTTCACGAAGATTGCCGGCGGCGTGCTGCTGGCGGTAGGCGCGTTTTATTTTTGGCGGCAGTGGCGCGGGCACGGTATTTTACATCACCACACGCCGGGCGGACATCATGAGCCGAGTTCGCATTGCGGACACGAGGCCGAGCACGGACACAGCCATTTGGAAACGGAGTTGGAGGAGTCCGAGCTCGTATCAGACCGCAAGGGCGACTGGGCGGCGATCAGCGGGCTTTTTGTCATGCTCACGCTGTCGCCGTGCGAGGGCTTTTTGCCGATTTATCTGTCGGCGGTGGAGTCGGGGTGGACGGGCTTTTTTGTCCTCAGCGGCATCCTTGCGGCGGGCACGTTTGGCGGGATGTTGCTGTTTACCTGGCTGACGCTGGTGGGCCTGGAAAAGGTCGAGCTGAAGCGGGTGGAGCGCTATGAGGCGGGATTGCTCGGCGTCGTGTTTGCGATTCTTGGCGTGCTCATGCTCACGCTTGAGCACGGGCACGCGGGCTGAGGCGGAAGGGTTATCGCTTCGGGGGAAGCGTGAACTTTACCATCGGGGTGTCGCTCGTTGCCGGAGCAGGGTTGCCGGCAGCCGCAGGAGCTGTGCTGGACGTGATCGGAGAGGATGCGGCAGCTGCGGAAGCAATCGGAGACGGTGTGTAGCCGTGGAAGACGGAGGTCGCGGGAATGAGCGGGAAACCTTTTTCGATGAGCGAGGCGACATAAACGTCGCGGATCTTGGCGCTGGGACTGCCCATGACGGCGACGATGATGCGCTTGTCGCCGCGCTGGGCGGTGGCGGCGAGGCAGAAGCCGGCGGCGTTGGTGAAGCCGGTCTTCAGTCCATCCACGCCGGCGACGCGGCCGAGGAGTTTGTTGTGATTGCGCATGATGACGGGCTCGGGGCGTTTGCCGGCGCCGAAGGGACGCTCCTTGGTCGCGGTGTATTTAAGAACGTCGGTTTTGAGGAGCAGTTCGCGGCTGAGGAGCGCGAGATCGCGGGGTGAAGTGACGTCGCTGTTGGCGAGCTTGCGGTCGGACGGCGGCAGGCCGTGAGGAGAGCGCCAGGTGGTGTGCGTCATGCCGAGGCCGCGGGAGCGCTCGTTCATGAGGGCGACAAACGCTTCGCGGGAACCGGCGGCGGCGCGGGCGAGGGCGGATGCGGCGTCGTTGGCCGACTGGATCATCAGCGCGTAGAGGAGTTCCTCGACGGTGAAGGTTTCGCGTGGATCGAGCCAGACCTGGGTGCCGCCGGTCTTGGCGTCCTCGGCGGTGATGGGCACGGGGGTCTCGAGCGTGATCGCGCCGGCGGCGAGGCGGTCGGAGACGATGAGGAACGTCATCAATTTGGTGACGCTGGCGGGCGGGGAAACGATGTCGGCGTCCTCCTGGAAAATCACAGCACCGGTGGCGGCGTCCATGATGATGGCGCCTTTGACCGGATCGGCGGCGGGAGCGGCGGCGAAGAGCGGAATCGTCCCGCAGAAGGCGAGAGCGGAGAGAAAAAGGGAGCGGGCGGACGCGAAAAACATACGGCACGACAGAGGGCGTTTTGCCTCGGGCGGGCGAGCAAGAAAGCGTTCGAGTAGTTGCCAGATGGACACAAAAAAGCCCGGCTTTGCGGGCCGGGCTTTGGGGACGTAAACGCGAATTGCGTTTAGACGAGGAGGAGGGCGGGGCTTTCGAGGACGGCCTTCAGGGCGCCGAGGAACTGAGCGCCGACGGCACCATCGACCACACGGTGGTCGGCGGAGAGGGTCAGCGTAAGCGTCTGGCCGACGACGATCTGGCCGTTCTTCACGACGGGCTTCACGACGGTCGTGCCGACGCCGAGGATGGCGGCGTTGGGCGGGTTGATGATCGCGGCGAACTTCGGGATGCCCATCATGCCGAGGTTGGACACGCAGAAGGTGCCGCCAGTGAACTCGGCGGGGGTGAGCTTCTTGTCCTTGGCTTTTTTGCCGAGGCTCTTGGCGTCCTTGCTGATCTCGAAGACGGACTTGTCGTGGGCGTTGAATACGACCGGGGTGATGAGACCGTCGGGAAGGGCCACGGCGAAGGAGACGTTCGCGGCGGCGTGGTAGCGGATCTCGGTGCCGTGCCAGGAGGCGTTGACGTCGGGAACGCGGCGGAGGGCTTCGGCGCTGGCCTTGAGGATGAAGTCGTTGACGGAGAGCTTAACACCGGCGGCTTCGAGGCCTTTGTTGAGCTGCTCGCGGAGGGCGAGGAGCGGGTCGGCGTCGATCTCGATTTCGAGGTAGAAGTGCGGGATGGTGGTCTTCGATTCGAGGAGGCGCTTGGCGATGACGCCGCGCATGGTGGAGACGGGGACGGAGCGTTCCTGCTGGACGGGACCCTTGGCGCCGACGGTGCCGCCGGCGAAGGAGGCGGCCGGGCCGGAGCTCTTGGAGGCGGACGCGGCGGGCTTGGGGGCCTTGGCGGCGGCCTCGATATCGGCGCGCACGATGCGTCCGCCGGGGCCGGAGCCGGTGACGGAGGCGGGGTTGATGCCCTTTTCGTCGGCGAGTTTCTTGGCGAGGGGGGAGATCTTGACGCGTTCGCCATCGGCGCGGGCCGGGGCGGCGGGGGCGTGGGAGACGGCGACCGGAGCGGGTGCGGCGGCGGGAGCCGGAGCAGCGGCAGGCGCGGCGGCCTTGGGCTCTTCCTTGGCGGGGGCCGGGGCGGCGGGCGCGGTGGCGGGAGCCTCGACGACCTCACCAGGTTTGCCGACCGCGCACAGGGGGGCGCCGAGGGCGACCTGGGAGCCGGCTTCCGCGAAGATTTTGAGGATCGTGCCGTCGAAGAAGCACTCGAGCTCCATCGTGGCCTTATCAGTCTCGACTTCGGCGAGGGTGGTGCCGGATTTGACGACGTCGCCTTCTTTTTTGAGCCACTTGACCAGCGTGCCCACCGTCATGGTGTCGCTGAGTTTCGGCATTTCGATGATGTTGGCCATTTAGGGAAAAGTAGTGAGTAGCGAGTAGCGGGTAGTGAGTAGCGGCGGCGAGAATTAGGCGACGGCGGCGAGGGCGGCTTTGAGGACGCGCTGGGGGTTGGGGAGCTGCTCGGCTTCGACGGGCGGGCTGTAGAAGGCGGGCGCGTCGATGGTGGCGAGGCGGTGGATGGGGCCGTCGAGTTCGTCGAAGGCTTCGCGCTGGATCATGTAGGCGAGCTGCGAGCCGACGCTGGCGAATGGCTTCTGCTCTTCGACGATGAGGACGCGGTGGGTCTTCTTCACCGAGGCGAGCACGGTGTCGATGTCGAGGGGGCGGATGGTGCGCAGGTCAACGACCTCGACGGAGACGTCATGCTCTTTTTCGAGGATGTCGGCGGCGGCGAGGGAGTGGAGGACGCAGCGGCCGTAGGTGACGATGGTGAGATCGGTGCCCTGGCGTTTCACGTCGGCGAGACCGAGCGGGATGAGGAGTTCGGGATCATCGGAGACCTCGCCTTTTTCGCCGTAGAGAAGGGTGTTCTCGAGGAAGAAGCAGGGGTCGTTGTCGCGGATGGCGGACTTGAGCAGACCTTTGGCGTCGGCGGCGGTGGCGGGCACGATCACTTTCACGCCAGGGTGGTTGGCGAGGACGTTCTCCGGAGTGTGGGAGTGGGTGGCACCGACGTTGGTGCCGCCGTTGGCGGGGCCGCGGATGACGATGGGGCAGTTGATGAGACCGCCGGACATGTAGCGGACGTTGGCGGCGTTGTTGAGGATCTGGTCGAAGGCGACGGAGTAGAAAGACCAGAACATGAGTTCCATCACGGGACGGATGCCGAGCATGGAGGCGCCGACGCCCATGCCGATGAAGCCGGCTTCGGAGATGGGCGTGTCAACGATGCGGTCGGGGCCGAATTTCTCGAGGAGGCCCTCGGAGACCTTGTAGGCTCCGTGGAACTGGGCGACTTCCTCGCCCATGAGGACGACGTTTTCGTCGCGGGTGATTTCCTCGGCGAGGGCGGCGCGGATGGCTTCGCGGTAAGTAAGGACGGACATGGCGGCTGAGTTAAGAGCTGGGAGTTGAGGAGTGTTGAGAGTCCGATCGTGGCTTAATCGAAGAAGAGGCGACCCTTGGAGGTGCGTTTTTCGGGATTATCGGTCTCCCAATAGACGTCCTTCTGGATGTCGTCGGGGGTGGGGAAGGGGCTGGCTTCGGCGAAGTCGGCGGCGACGTCGGCCTCGGCTTTGGCTTCGTTGTCGATCTGCTCGGCGAGCGCCTCGGTGAGGACGCCTTCAGCGATCAGGGTCTTCTGGAAGAGTTGGATCGGGTCCTTGGTGCTGCGGTATTCCTCGATCTCTTCGCGGGTGCGGTAGGTCTTGTCGGGGTCGGCGACCGAGTGGCCGCGGTAACGGTAGGTGTCGATTTCGACGACGGCGGGCTGGTTCTTGTCGCGGGCGAGGGTGAGGAACTTGTCCATCGTGGCGCGGACCTCGTAGACGTCATGGCCGAAGCAGGTGCCCCAGTTCATGCCGTAGGCTTCGGCGCGCTGGGCGAGACCCGGACCGGCGGAGGAGCGCTCCTGCGAGGTGCCCATGGAGTAGCCGTTGTTTTCGATGACGAAGATGACGGGGAGATTCCAGAGCGCGGCGAGATTGTAGGCCTCGTGGACGGCGCCTTGGTTGACTGCGCCATCACCCATGAACGCCATCGCGGCGCCCTTGAGCTTCTTGTATTTGAGGGCGTAGGCGAGGCCGGTGCCGAGGGGGATCTGGCCGCCGACGATGCCGTGGCCGCCCCAGTAGTTAAGAGAAGGAGCGAAGTAGTGCATGGAGCCACCCTTGCCCTTGGAGCAACCGGTGATCTTGCCGTAGAGCTCGGCCATGAGGGGCTTGGTGTCCATGCCGACAGCCATGGCGTGTCCATGATCTCGATACGCCGTTATGACGTGGTCGTTCTTGCCCATCAGGGAGCAGCAGCCGACGGCGACGGCTTCCTGGCCGATGTAGAGGTGGAGGAATCCACCGATCTTCTTGGCCTGGTAGGAGCGCAGGGAGCGCTCTTCAAAGCGACGGATGCGCACCATCTTGCGGTGGAGCTCGATCTTTTCCTCCTTGGAGAGATTGGCGTTGATCGGGGCCGAGGCGGACTGGCCGGCGCAAGGGGCCTTGGCTTCATCTTTCAGGTCGGCGGTAGGTGCTGCTTTTTTGCTCACAGGTGGAGTCGAGTTGAGTGTTAAAAGAAGCAGTGTTTGTGAGACGGTTAAGAAATCAAGAGTTGTTTGAGCCGGCGCGAATTACGGGGGATGGCGCGGGAGTGATTTGTTCAATGGAGATCATGAGCGGGGCTGATGGATCGCAGTCGGCGCGTAACGCCACGAAGTGGTCATGGTGTTGATCGTAGATCGGCCAGAGCGCGGTTCGGTCGGTTTCGGGGAGGGTGAGGGAGTCGATGGCTTCGCGCGAGAAGAAGCCGAAGCGCCCTTCGGACATGGCGGGTGGAAGCGATGCAATGGGGCGTTTACAGTTAAAGAGGAAGAGCAGCCAGTGGTCCTGTCCCTCGTAGGATTTCTCGGCGATCATGGCGAAGAGATGAAGATCGCGCGTTTCGATCACATGACCGGTTTCCTCGGCGGTCTCGCGTGCGGCGCATTCGAATGGCGATTCACCGATGGCGGTTTCGAGTTTTCCGCCGATGGGACTCCACGTGCCGAGGTTGGGTGGTTTGGCGCGCAGTAAAAGCAGGTGTTCGTCTTTGTCATTTTTAATGAATACAAGGACGGCGATTTTATAGGAGAGGGGAGGACGCATTGATGCAAAAATCTGACGTATCGAAAAAATAATATGCGGGCCGTCGAGTTTGTGCGTGACGGGGCACAGGCGATGTCCAATGTTTTGACTCTATCCCCTACAGCATGAAACCCCTAAATTGTCGTGCCCTCGTCCTTGTGTTTGCCGTGTTCGCCTCCGCCGTGTCGTCGGCTTTTGCGCAAACTCCCGCTCCAGCTGCTGCGCCTGTGGAAGTCGCCACAGTAAAGTTCCGTCCGGTGGCGGGAGGTTGGTTTGAAGCGGAAGTTGAAGTTCAGGCGAAGCCCGGTCCGGTGGCGGTCGCCAACCGTAATTTTGTCAATCGCGTCAAGGTGACGTTTAACTTGGGAGTGATCAGCGTGAAGGCCCCGCAGGGTGCGACGCTTCCCGATACTTTTTACCGTGCTTCGGCCGAAGCTGTGGCCATCGAGACGACGGGGCGCGCGTCATTTCGTTTTTATCTTCCCCCTGAGATTGTGAAGCGCGATCAGGTCACCGGTCCGCAGCGATTCTACCTTGTGGAGCTTTCCGTGGGCGGGCAGGCGCTGCCGCTCACGAAGAATGATGTGCCTACAAACTTCACGACAGCGGCATTTATTGAAGGCTTCCGCAGCAAAGTGTCCGGTGAAGCCAGTGCCAATGACGGTATCCTTTTGCCGCAATATCTCACTCCTTTTGCCTCCGGTGGCACCAACACCCCCTCGTTCATTCGCACTGAAGGCACTCGCTAAGCGACTGTCGGAGATTCTTCTTGCTGCAGTTCGGCAGTTCTGAAATCGACTTCTTTTCCCCTATGCCATCCCCCCGCGTTCTTGCTGTTGACAGCGGTGCCGGCCACGTTGCTTGCGGCGTATTTGCTTCCGCCAAAAACGGCCGTCTCGTGCTCGACCAGTTTGCCTTGGAATCGTTCAATCCGGACGCCTCGCTTGAGGCGCAATGGCCTGAACTCATCGCCCAATCCCTTGGTGCGGCCGCGAAGCGCGCGGGTGCCTTTGGGCAGGGCGTGGTGTCGGTGCCCGGTCACCTTACCCTGACGAAATTCGTCAAGACTCCCGCCATCGACAAGAGCAAGCGCGAGAAGGTTCTTCAGTTCGAGGCGCAGCAAAACATCCCTTATCCGCTGAGCGAAGTGGTTTGGGATTACCAGACGATCAACGATGACGGACTTGATCTCGAGGTAATGCTGGCGGCGGTGAAGCTCGATGTCGCCGAGGCGCTGTGCAATTCCGTTCGCGGTGTAGGTGTTTCGCCCGTGGCCGTCACTCCGGCGACCATCGCGCTGTATCACGCCTTCAAATATAATTATCCCGATGCCGCTGGTCCGGTGTTGGTGGTGAATGTCGGCGCCCGTTCCACCAACCTCCTCTTTATCGACGGTCAGCGATTCTTCATCCGCACGATCGCTCTGGCGGGCAACAGCGTGACGCAGTCGATCGCAGATGAACTCAAGCAGGAGTTCTCCCATGCGGAGAGCCTGAAGCTGCAGGTGCTTGGCGGCACCAGCGATCTGCCTGAAACCTCCCCTGCGCGGGCAACCGTGTTGAATGCGGCGCATTCCTTCGTCGGTCGCCTGCACATGGAGATCACCCGTTCCACCGTGAACTATCGCCGTCAAAACGGCGCCGAGCAGCCTGCCGCCATCTACGTCACTGGAGGCGGTTCACTGGTCCCCGGCTTGATCCCCACACTGGCCGAGAAGCTCAAGATCCATGTCGAATTGTTCGACCCTCTGCGTAATGTCGAGGTCTCTCCTTCGGCGTCGCTCGCTCGAGATTACACCGCCGTTTTGGCAGACTTGGTTGGTTTGGCTGTTGGCAATGCAGCCGGTGAAAAGCCTTTCACACTGCTCCCGCCAACCATCGGTCAGGCGCTTGCCTTCCGAAAGCAGCAGCCGTTCTACGTCGGTGCCGCCGCTCTTTTGGTGGCAGCCATCGCGCTGCCGATCATGCATTTCCAGCAACGGGCCGCGGCCGCCGACCAGCAGGCCCAGGTTTTGGAAGCCACGCTGCAACCTCTACGCGCCCTTAAGTCGGCCGACACAGCCAATCTTCAGCGCATTGAGGAAATCAAGAAGGAGATCGGCGCCATCCAAAGCTTGGTGGAGTCCAAATCCAACTGGATCAACTTCTTCACGGATCTTCAGGAGCGCCTCGTCAAGGTCGAGGATGTCTGGCTCGAAAAAGTCCAGGTGCTGCGTCCGGCTCCGGGTGAGCTGACTCCGCCTCCCGGCGGTGGCGGCGGTTTCTTAGGTGGTGCGCCAGCGGAGAATCAGGATGCCGCGCAGGCCGCTCCGGTGCTACGTCTTAATCTGAGCGGCCGTCTCGTGGACAAGAACAATCCCACGTCCCGCGTAAGCCAGGACTCCTTCGCCCGGGTCACCTCGCTCATCAAGAGCTTCGCCGACTCCCAATTCATCGACTCCGTCGAGAAGGAAAACTTCAACCCCAACCAGCCTGGCATTCTGAGCTTCGACTTCATTCTCGTGGTCGATCCCAAGAAACCCCTCTGATCCAAGCCCCATGGCCAGCTTCAAGACATACCCTGTATTTTATTCCATCGTTGCGGTTCTCGGCCTTGCGGCCGCGGCCGGCGGTTATGGGATTTACGACCGCAGCACCGCCGCTGCGAAAAGCGCGAAGGTCGTCGTAGCCAAACGCAGCGAACTGAGTTCTCTGCTGGGCTCCACTCCTGCGCCCACCAAGGAGAGCAAGGCGGCCGTCGAGGCCGATCTTCGCCGCACCGAAGTGGCGCTCGCGACGATGCGCGAAGAACTCAAGGGGCAGGGGCCTACTGCCGCCGCCCTTCGCGCCGCCGCCGTGCCGGCCGAGCCCACCGACGCATTCTTCAACATCGCCACCTTTGTCGAGAAGACCCGTGAAAAGGCCGAAGCGGCCAAGATCAAGATCAAGGCAGACGAACGTTTTAGTTTTTCAACCTATTCCAGCGCCGGTCCTGATCGCGAACTGATCCCTCAGGTTTTCCGCCAGCGCCAAGTCGCGGAATATCTTGTGGACGCACTGATCGCGGCGCGTCCGATCGAGTTGATTTCCGTCCAGCGCGAGCGTCCCATGACCAAGGCCGACTTGGCGGCGATTGCTTCGGGGCAACCCCAGAATGCCGCCCGTTCCGGTGGTGCCGGCACCCAGGGATCTACCGATCTCTTTGAGATTGATCCGCGGATTACCGCCCGTGTGCCCGGTTTTGTCGGTGCGAGCGCCTTCCGACTGACGTTTAACGGCGAGACGGAGTCGCTCCGTTCATTTTTGAACAAACTCGCTACGTTCGAACTTCCTCTGGTGGTTCGCAGTGTCGAGGTTGAGCCGATTGCCAAATCGACAACGGCTGCGGCCGCTGCTCCAGCCAATTCATTGAGCAGCATTTTCGGCACGGTAGCCACACCCGCGACTGCCGAACCGGTCAAGCCCAAGCCTTTGGTTGAGAAGAACCAGTCCAAGTTCACGGTCACGGTCGAGTTGATTGACCTCGTCGTAGCCCCTGCGTCCGAAGCCACCCCGACTAACTGATATGGCCGCCAAATCCCAAGATAAAATCCTGTTCGGCGCCGCCTTGGTGCTCTTGCTGGCTTCGGCCGGCTGGGCGTTGCTCCAGAACTCCAAGATTGCCTCCTTCAAGGCTGCACCCGACACCAATGTTCCCCAGGCAGCCTATGTGCCTACCGGCACCGATGCGCCCCGAGTGAGCACCCGTTCATGGCCCCAGCCGCCGTCACAGAGCCGGGGCATTGACTGGATCTACGACGTGTTTACGCCGCCGGAAATCTATTATGACGAGGCGACCAAGCAGTTCAGTGTCACTCCTCCGGTTGAAAAACCGATCGTAGTGGTCAAGGAAGTGCCGTTTGGTCTCACGTTGGTTTCGGTCAAGCAAGACGCCTACCGTCTCCAACTCGTCGGCTACGTCGGCGCCGAAGGCGACTATCGCGGCACCTTCCAAAATACTATTACGGGCGACACCATCATCGGTCGCGCCGGCAAGGTGATCGCCGGTCTCGATCTGACGATCAAAACCTTCGAAGTTAAGCGGAACAAGATCATCTCCAAGGACAGCATGCCGGTTTACGACACCGAGGCCACGGCCGTGGTGGTGGACACCAAGACCGGAGAGGAGATCCGTCTCACCAACAAGGCGCGTTTGATCAAGGGCACTCCCTTCGCCACTCTCAAGGCCGACGGCGCCGCCGATACGGTTACGCACAAGGCTGGTGAAAAGTTTACCGTAGGTGACGCGACTTACTCCGTGGTCAACGTCACGGCTGAGCCGCCGTCTGTGGTCGTCACCAAGGAAACCGCCCAATCGGCGGTTCCCGAGACGAAGACCTTGACGCCTGCGGCTCCTGTTGACGCAGTGGCTCCTTCTGCGGGCGAGGCGGCCAAGCCCGTCGAAGCCCCTGCAACGACCCCGTTCCCTTTCGGTAGCTGAAAATTCCCAAACCCTTCCTGAACCCCCTTAGTCTCATACCCAGATCAGTTGAGCATCTCCTAAATGAAAAAGCTAAAGCTCCCCAAATCCGTTCTCGTTACCTTGGCTGCTCCCGCAGTCCTAGCCATGGTTGTGCCCGCCGGGCATGCCATCGCCCAAGGGCAGACCGAGACCAAAATTCGTCTGATGGCCGACGCCCTTCGTGCGCGTGACAATGGCGACCTCGACACGGCCAAGAAGAACCTTGAGGAGTTGCTTGCGATCGCTCCCGGTGACGCCACCGTGCAGCGCCTGCTTGCCGGAGTGAACACCTCCATCGCCGCCCGTGCGTCAGGTGCCCCTGCAGTTACCGCTACTGCTCCCGCCGCCACCGAGCCTGTCGAAGTGAGCTTTGCTCCCAAGCCTGCCGCCGATGCGCCCGCAGCAGCTGCGGTAGCCACCCCTGCGCCGGCCGCTGATGCCGCCGTGTCCGCCGCCGACGTTCTTGCCGCTCAGGAAAACCAGCGCATCAAGGCGTTGATCGCCGATGCGAAGACCAAGAGCCGCGAGGCCCGCAAGCTCTCCAAGGATGATCGTTTCGACGACGCCATCGTAGTGCTCGACGGAGCCATCAACTCGCTGCCCGCCAATCCCGGGACCACCAGTGCCATCGCCGATCTGCGCGCTGAAAAAAGCGCGGTGCTGATGGAGAAGGCCCAGTATGCGCTCAAACAGGGAGACAGCGAAGGTGCCCGCACGGCATTGGAGGCTTATTCCGCCGCATCGAACGACACGAAGAAAGCCGAGAAGCTTTCCGCGGAGATTGATCGAGCTGAACTCAATCCCTCCCTTCAGCCGATTGAAGTCGTCAGCCCCGGCTACATCAAGGATCAGAAGGAAATTGCCAAGCTGGTCGCCAAAGGTCGCAGCCAGTATCTTGCCGGTGACTCGGATGGCGCCCAGGAAACTTTCCGCCGTGTTGAGTCCATTGATGTGGGTAATCCCGAGGCCAAGTCGTTTTTGACTCGCATTGCACGCGAGAAGGCCAACGTCGGTGAACTCAATCGCACCAAGACGGGTGCCCAGATGTTGGAAGAAGTCACCAATGCCTGGCAACGTCCCGGTGTGTATGTGGATCAGTCAAACCAGAACACCAAGCAGGCGACCACCCTTCCGCTCGCTCAAAAGTTGAACAGCATCCAGATCCCGAGCGTCAACTTCCAGGGCGTGGAACTGGGCAAGGTGATCAGCACCTTGTCGGCAATTTCCGAGGAATACGACAAGAGCGAAGGCGCCAAAGGCGTGAACATCGTGTTGCTCGATCCGAGCAACAAGAACCCGCAGGTCAGCATCACGCTGCGCAATCTTTCGCTCAAGCGCATCCTTGATCTGATCACCGACTCGACCGGCTATCAGTATGATGTCCAGGCCGACACGATTGTGGTTCGCCCCGGTGGCGAGGGCGGTTCGGCCCTTGAGAACGCATTCTTCCCCGTTACTCGCGCCACGGTTATCCGTATGACGGGTATCGGCGCCGCAGCGGCCGCGCCAGCGGCAGCGGCCGATCCGTTCGCCGCGCCTGCTGCAGCCAGCAGCGGCGGCACCTCGGCCGGCGGCGAGTCCGGTGCGCTTCAAGCCTTCCTTGAGCAGGCGGGCGTCAAGTTTAGCACGACCCCCGGCTCCAGCCTCGTTTATGACGGTGCGGCCATCATCGTGAATCAAAGCTCCAAGAACATTGAGCGTATTCGCAATATCCTCAATCGCTACAACGACGTCCGCCAGGTCGAGATCGAGGCCAAGTTTATGGATGTCCAGCAGGGTGTGCTGGAAGAAGTGGGCGTGAATTGGGGTGTTTCCAGTCCCGATGGCAGCTATGCGACCGCCAACCGTTCGGTGGCCTCCATCTTTGGTGGTTCGACCACCGGCCAGTCGGGACAGATCGTGACCAACGGTTTGGTCACCACCACTATCCCCAATCAGCCGGCTAACATTCCGGGTGCCCCCAACATTGGCGCCAGCAGCAGCAGCGGCAGCTTTAGCAACCCAAGCAATGACTTTGCTTTTGTGACGGGTGTTCTCGGCGAGTTTAACGTCGAGGCCACGATTCGCGCTCTCTCACAAAAGACCGGCACCGAGCTGCTCAGCTCGCCCAAAGTGACGGTATTGTCGGGCAATCCTGCGAACATCGTGGTGGCCCAGGAGCTGCGTTACCCGCAGAGCTATGGCGAGACGCAGAGCACCGTCAGCTCCGGCAACTCCGGCGGCTCGGCGATCAGTATCACTTCGGGCACTCCCCAAGAATTCACCGTCCGCAATGTGGGCGTCGAACTGAAGGTTACTCCCACGGTTGAAGAGGATGATTACAGCATCAGCCTTGATCTTAACCCGCGCGTCACCGAGTTCGACGGCTTCGTTGAATACGGCGGTCAGAGCGTGGCGTTGACCAGCTCGGGCTTCACCAGCACGACGGTTACTGTTCCTTCCGGCTTCTATCAGCCTATCTTCTCCACGCGCGAAGTGACCACCAAGGTTACTGTTTGGGACGGCGCCACTCTGGTGCTGGGCGGTTTGACTCGCGAAGAGGTGCGCAAGGTCAGTGACAAGGTTCCGGTCTTGGGTGACATTCCTCTGCTGGGTCGCGCTTTCCGCTCCAAGGGTGAAACCTCCAGCAAGCGCAACCTTCTGATCTTCGTTACCGCCAATCTGGTAAGCCCGGGTGGCTCGCCCAAGAAGCAACGCTTGAAGAGTGTGGCTCCGAGCTCTACCTTCCAGAATCCGACGATTGTCACCCCGGGTAGCGCGGAATCGCGTGTGCGCGGTGCTTCCAACTGATTTGGGTCTTGAGCAATCAGTCTATACACCGCTCGATTTCTGTCGGGCGGTGTATATTTTTGTTAGATTTGATGGTGTTTCATAATTGTATTTATATTTTTGATTTGGGATCGGTGCCGCTCTAAATTCTAGAGGTTTTATTCAATGAAAATCAGAGACTTCCCTGCTATCCTTGTTCTGCTGTTCTCCGTTATCGCATCTTTTGCGATGGGATGTAGCGGAGGTGGGAGCAATACACCCGGAGGCGGTGGAGGCGGCTCGGGCATCCCTTCGGGCAATGCCCCTACGGCGCTCGCGTCAGGTATGGTGTTTACGTTTACTGGCGAATACAATCGTCTGGACCCTTCCACAAGCGTGACATGGATTGGTAATATTAACAAAACCCTAAATGTGACTTCGCCTACGGTCGGCACCTCCTTGGACAACGTTCAATCGACGACTGGGACGAGCAATCTGACCTACACGCGAAATACACCTGACTTGGCGCGGATTGTGGCGACCAACTATCCTTATATAGGGCCAGAAGCATCGGATCAACGCGGAACCATTGAGTTACAGCTTACATTTTCGACGCCTACATCCGGCACGTTTGTGGAGCAGGGTATTGGTTTGCCCACCGCTTATGCCGGAGCGGGAACTTTTACGTTTAGCTCAGGTGTAATCGTGACACCATAAATTCTAGAAAGCACTTTTTATCAGGATCGAGCCAAGAGGGGGGAAACCCCCTCTTATTTATTTAGCGAGTATGGGACTGATGGCGTTGGGTCGTTTTGTATTCTCCCTCATCTATACAGGAGGGTAATTCCGATGAGCACCTCCTTGACTGATACCATAAACCTTTGGCGCAAATCGCGAACGCAAGGCGGAGATGAACCATTATGGAGTTATCTGGTCCGGACCAATCCTTGGGTTTTTTCCCATCACCCCGAGGGCGAGTGTTTTCATGAGCATGTATGGACCTTTCGCGGCCTTCATTTTTGCAAAGGGTGCGTGATGACTTTGTGCGGTGCCTGCGCCGCCGTGGTGGTGCAGGCATGCACCGGTTGGCTGCGGACCGTATCGATCGGATGGATTGGCTTCGTATTTGTCAGCTTGCTGCTACCGGCGGTTCTGACGTCGTTTTTTAAAGCGCCCCGTCCGTTGAAACATGTGGCCCGTGGGCTTTTGGGCGCCGTCATGGCGTCAACGGTCTGGTTATTTTGCATTACGGACCAATGGTGGGTGAGGGGTGTGTTGGTTGTTGTATATTTCTCGGTCAAGCTGCCGCTTGATCGACGGCGCCGGCGCCAAAACATGGACATTTTGCATGTTCATGAGGCGGTTTCACATTCGCATACTCCGAGGGCAAAAACTCGCAGCTCGGCCAAACAAAGACGCCATCGTTAAAATGGAATCCAAATCAATTTTCTGATGAAAACAGGTATCGTGACACTGAAGGGTATCTGTCGTGTCTCGTGGCTTCACTTGTCTCCGACAGGTGTTTGTCTCGGGCTTTTGACGCTGCTTGCGACGACCGGCTGTCGGAGTCCGTCGGTGGCCATCGACAAAGAAGTTTCCACCCTCGACCAAGCTTGGGGGCAGCGCGCCGCGGCATTTCCGCAACGGGAGACGCGCACGCTTACATGGTCTGAGGCTTTGGTGTGGATGGAAAGTCACAACCCGGAATTGCTTCGTGCCGATGAAGAGCGGGATCGGGCCAAACGAGGGATCGGCAAAGTTTATAAACAACTCCTGCCGTATGTTCAGCTTCAGGCCGGCATTAACAAGCGGGTGAACGAGTTGGATTCGATTAGTTTCGATGACGTGCGATGGGATCTGAACGCCTATGCAGTGCTGTCCGGCGTGTTGACTCTGAATCGTGATGTGTATGCGGCCGAGTTGTCTTACATCCGCGCCAATCTGGTGCGTGAACTGGCGCTTCGCGAAAAAACGGTGGAGTTGCACAGACATTTCGTCATGTCGCGGCAATTGACTGTTGCCCGGCAACGATTGGCGGACAGCGAACGGATTCTGCGCGATATGCCCGTTTCCCGCCGTTCACTCCAGTCGGTTCCGGCCACGGTGGATTCGTTGCGTGAACAGTTGCGTGCCCGTCAGGCCAAGCTGGACGGTGAGCTGGCCACTATTCTCGGTCTGGTGGATGTGCGGATCGAGTTGACCGACGGGGCGCTTCCCGAGGCGGATTATGCGAAAACACCACTGGAGCCGGGTGATGTGACGCGGGTCGGTGTCTTGCGACGCAGGTTGCTCGCGATCGAATTGGTCGGCGCTCAAGCCCGTGTGAGAGGGGCGAAATTACAATATTGGCCGGATATTTCGGCGTTTTTGACCAGCGGTCCGCTTTGGACGACAGCAGGCGGCCAAACGTTATGGTGGCGCTCGGAGGATTTGCGTCTCTCGGTGAATGTCTTTGTGCCCATCGATCTGAACGGGGCCATTCGCGATCGCGTGCGCGAGGCGAAAATCGATCTCGAGTTTCTTAAGCGTGCGATGGATTTGAAGGAGGGTGCTTTGATATCGGAGTTTGATGACAAGCGGCGCGCGCTGGCCCAGGTTGTCCGGGAGGTTGAGGAGCAGGAGCGTAAACGCGCATTGCTCATGCAGCTTATCTCAATTGAAGGCGCGGAAAACCTGGGAGAACGACTTCGTCAGTGGTCCGAGATTGAGTCCCAGCGTGAAAACGCGGTGGATCAACGCATGCGGTTGAATGCGTTTTTCCTCTTCTTTGACGAGGCGTTTTGGACAGGACCGTCCGCTCCTGCCGCCTTGCTCAAGTCTGCGGCGGCCGAGACGGAGCATCCCAAATCATGAGATTGCATGAAAAGAAATCGTTTCTCGCGTGCATGGCGATGCGCCTCGGGATTGCGTCTGTTCTTGCCGTGATGTTCACGGCATGCGGACCACAGAACAAAACAAATACCGGCCCCGTGAGCAGCGCGGTGTGGAATTGGGAACAGTTTCGAATGCTCGACACGCTGCCGGTTGCGCGGGTTGATGCGCGTATATTGGCCGAGCAGAGCACGCGCTTTTACGCTCCAGGCAATGGGCGGCTTCAGATAGTGATCGACCGTGCCGGCGGAGTGGTCGAGAAGGGGGTGTTGTGGGCGGTTTTTTCTCCGGAGGTGCTCAAGCTGGGTGACGAGATGCTGGAGGCGCGACGTGTTGCGTTGAACCTTCGCCGGGAAACGCTCAGCCAAGTGGATATCCCCCAGAAGCGACTGGAGCTTGAAAAAAAGCTGCGCGAAGCGCAGCGACTGCAAGAGATTGCAAAGCGTTTGGGGGCCGACGAAGCGGCGTGGAAAACATTGGCTGAACTGATGCCCGAGGCCGGTCTCGAAGCGGCTGACCGCAGCCCGGCGGTGATTGACCGAACGGTGGCGATTCTTACCCAGCAACTCGCATTTCTCTCGAGTGAAAAGGGGGGCGGAGCATCCCAGGAGTTGCAGGTCGCCGAGGTCGAGTTGCGGCAGGCCGAGACTGAGCAGGCGCTCAAGCGCTCCCAATACGAGATGCGAATGCCGTTTGCGGGTGAGTTGGTGTGCAATCTGGAGCTGCGGGAAGGGGTTCGGGAGTATCCGGTGGCCAACGGTCAGTTGATCGGCGTCGCACGCAAAGCGGATCAGCTCAGCTGCGAAGTGCGAATGCAGGACTCCCGCTGGCTGGCCATGCCGCCGGAGTCGTTGTTTCTGCGTTTGCGCCTGGGGAACGGGACGGAGATGCGGCTTCCGTATGCGGGCCGGCGCATTCGCGAGGAGATGCGCACGGAGGTGCTCAACTATGTATTCAGTGTCCCTGCCGCCGGTGTGGAGGCGTTGAGGCGCAATATCGACTCGGTGGTTGCCGCAGATCTGGCGATGCAGCTTGAGCGACCTGCGCGCATCGTGCCCAAGGTGGCTTTGCTTACTTCGTATCCATTGGAGTTTTCCACGGCGGATTGGGCAGGTGGCGTTGCCGCCGTCTGGCCCGGAGCCGCGGTCGCGGCCGCAGGCACGTCGTTTGTGGCCATAGAGCCGAAGGGGCCGGGGGCTCGCTGAGGCCATGTCTACTCCTGTTTTGCTGTATCTGGTCCGCGACATGGTATGTCGATGGCGGGAAAATCCATTCAGCCTGCTGGCCAAGGCCGTGGTGGCAGGTCTGCTCTCCGGCATGGCGGCGGTCATCCTGATTTCGTTTCACCTGTCGGCGGCGGAGATACGGCGAAACCTGGAGTCAGCGGGAGCGAGTTCGGTGTTGGTGCACGAATTCGTGCCCATGGAGCGGCTGGCGGCACGCAAGTGGGTGGAAGAGGCGGTGCAGCCGTTGCGATTATCGGTGGTGCACTACATGGAAAAATTGCCCGCCGTGGCCGAGAGCGACGTGCGCGGAGGAATCCCGGTGTTTCTTGTCGATGCGGAGGCGTCGTGGTTTTGGATGAAGACCGAGACGGATACGGCGATGTTGTTTCTCACCGAGGAGCTGCCTGCCGGCATCAGGATGCCTGTAAATGTTGACGGCTCTCCGGCTGTCGCCGTCACGTGCCCCCGACCGGAGTGGATCAAGCGGATGGTGAGCGGTCCTTTGATCGTGGCTCCGCGGGAACGTTTTTTGAGGCAGGGATTGTTCGGCTTGGAGAGTTATACTTATTTTGAGGTGCCCGGAGGGGCGGATCGTGTGCGGAGTGTGGTTGCGGCCATCAATCTGCTGGCGACGGAATCGGGTTATAAAGGCGTGACGGTGCGTGATCCGTTAAATTTGATCAGCCGTCTGGATGTGTTGGAGGCTAACCAGGAGGCTTGGCGCACGGCCATTGTGGCCGGTTTCGGCGGCACGTTGGCTCTGGTGCTTGGGGTGATCGCATTTTTGGAGTTTCGCGAACGCAGGTTTGTATGCGCGCTGTTGCGGAGTTTCGGCCTTCACGAAGGCGTGATCCTGCTGCGCTACGCGATCGATGCGCTGCTTGTGGGCAACGTTATGCTTTTTTTGACTACATTCGGCGTGTTGGCGGCAGCCGGACGGATATTACCGTCTCTGGGGGTTTCGGAGGCCGCGATGGCGGCCATGGACGGCACGGGTTTTTTCCACCAGGACGGACTGGCGTTGATGACGTTTGTGAACCTTGGCGCATTGCTCAGCGTGGTGCCGACCGCCCTGGGATTGAGGAAATCCATCGGACGCGTCCTCGCCTAAGACCCACATGGATATACAAATCCAGTCATTAACGTTTGCCTACAGCCCGAAAGGGCCGCCGGTGCTGGCTGAATTTTCCGCGCAGTTTGGCCCGGGCATCACATTGTTGAAGGGATATTCAGGGTGCGGAAAATCGACGCTGCTCCGATTGATTGCGGGCTTTTTGAAGCCGACCAAGGGGCGGGTTATCGTGCCTCCGGAGGGCGGTGCCCCCGAGCGGAGATTTCAACGCACTCAGCTCGGATTTGTGTTTCAAGGGATCAACCTTCTGCCGGACGCTTCGGTGCATCGTAACCTTGAAATTGCCGCGACTCTGGCGGGACTGGACCGTGCGATGTTTCTGGCGGCGGAGCGGCAGTGGTGCGGACGACTGGGGTTGGAGCCGTTCTTGGAAAAGCGTCCCGATGCCCTGTCGGGCGGGCAGCAGCAGCGCGCGGCCATTGCTCGCGCATTGATCCATCGTCCGGCGGTGCTCTGTCTCGATGAACCGACTTCGGGTCTCGATGATCTCAATACGGGGGTTATCCGGGAAACGTTAGTCGAAGCGGTGGGCGCGACACGGCATTGCGTGATTGCCACGCACGATGACCGTCTCACGTCCATAGCGACACGCGTAATCAACTTTGAGCAGTTTATGCCCATTGAACCGCGGTTAAAGTCTCTGCGGACAGACGCTCATTTTTGACTTTGCCAACAAGATAGGCCCGTCGCTTCGTGACTCATGTCAAAATGGCTTCTCATCGACGGGTTTAACCTGGCCTATCGCTGTTTCCACGCGGTGCCCGAGCTGACGCGTGCCGACGGGTTTCCCACCAACGCGCTTCACGGTTGGGTGAAGTCACTCTGGAAACTCGAGGATCAGGAGAAGCCCGCAGGCACGCTGGTGTTTTTCGATCTCGGCGGAGCCCAGGACCGCCTGGCTTTGCTTCCCGAATACAAAGCGCAGCGCGAAGAAATGCCCGAGGCGTTGAGTAAACAGATCGATCCGATCAAGCAGCTCACGCGCGCGATGGGTCACGTGGGCATCGAGATCAACGGTGTCGAAAGTGACGATCTGCTCGCCTCTCAGGCGGTCGCTCTGGCGAACGCAGGACACGACGTGCTGATCGTGAGTTCGGACAAGGATTTCGCTCAAATCGTAAATGATCGGATAAAGATCCTGCTGCCGCCACCCTCGGCCAATCCGAAGCTTGGCTGGCGGTTTCGCGATGTTGCGGGAGTGGTGGAAAAGTTCGGCGTGCCGCCGGCGCAGATCGCCGACTACCTCGCGTTGGTTGGAGACAGTTCGGACAATATTCCGGGCATCTCCGGCGTGGGACCGAAGACGGCGGTGAAGTGGTTGCAGCAATACAAGGATATCGAGGGAGTCATCGCCCATGCGGCCGAACTCGCCCCTGAGCGTTTCCGAGAAGCGGTGCGTGATCGCGCCGCCGACCTGCGTCGTAACTTGAAACTCACGACGCTTAATCTGGCCCTGCCCACGGTCGCTGCTGAAAAACCACGGAGCGATGCGGCTGAGCTTTTCGCGTTGCTGGAGGGTTTTGAAATGAAGGGCAGCCTGAACGAGGCGCGCACGCGTTACGGTCAGCCGGAGTTTTTGTTTTAAGTGGAGATGAACGTGCGCTCCCACCGAGGCGTTTGGTTGTGGCTGTGCGGGTGGTTGCTCGCGGCAGGTTTTGCCACCTGGCATGCGATCGCGGTGGATCGTTATCTGGATCGCGTCACGGCGACGCGGTTCACGACGGATGAGATCGAGACGCCGTTGCAGCGTGTTCCGCAGGCCATCGCACCTGATGCGCAGGTATGGGTGCGCCATGCCATCTCGCTGGGCGAAGAGGGCAAGTGGAGGTTGCGTTCCACGGATATCGATAATGCGCCGGAAGGCCGGCCTATTTATTGGAACTCGGGGTGGGCGTTGTGGCTGGAGGCATGTGGACGCGTGCGAGGTATGTTCACGGGGCAGGCGCTGCCTGCGGCGATCGAGGATGCGTCGGCTTGGGCGAACCTGCCGCTGTTTCTCGTCGTGCTTACCTTGGCGTCAGGTTGGATATGGCGGCGTTGGGGTGGGGCAGCCGGAGGATTGACGGCATTGGCAATGATCGGATGCCGGGAGTTTTATGCAGGTTTTTATCCGGCGTATGCGGACCACCATGGTTTGATCAGTGCGTGTGTGCTGGGTGTGGTCTTGGGGGCGGTGCTCGCAGGCGGAGGCGGGTGGCGCCGTGGCGATGAGGACGGGGGATTTTCACTGCTGCCAAAGTCCGAGGCCGAAGTTATGCGTGGGATCACGGTATCGGCCGTGTGCGGGGCACTGGGGCTTTGGGTCAGCGCGGCGTCGTTGGTGGTGACGATTGCGTTCACCGGAGGAGCGGTGTTGCTGGCCGGATTGTGCATGACCCGGGCGGAGGTGATGTGCGTGCCGCATGCATGGCGACGGTGGGGGCGGACGGGTGCGGTGCTCAGCGTGGGCTTTTATCTTCTGGAGAATTTTCCGGACCGCCTCGGCATGCGTTTGGAGGCGAACCATCCGCTCTATTCCTTGGCTTGGTGGGGGGCGGGCGAGGCGATGGCTTGCGTGTTGTCGTGGAGGCGGGAACTGCGTCCTGTGAAATGGCTGGCCGTCAGATTGGCGGGATGGGGTGTGTTGGTGTTGGCAGCTCCCGTGGTCGTGTGGATTCAAGGCGTCGCGGTGTTTGCGCCGTTGGATCCGTTTCTTGGTCGGGTGCATGGATCAATCCATGAGTTTCAGCCGTTTCTCACGGAATTGAAGCGGGCGGGGTGGGGGGCTTATCGCGACCAGGTTTTGATCGTGGCGGCTTTGGTGGTTTTGGCGGCCGTTTGGCGGATGAAAAAGCCGTCCCGGGATGAGCTGGGCATGGTGGTTGCCGCGGGCGGTGTCGCCCTCGCGGCGGTGGCACTTGGGTTTTGCCAGAACCGCTGGCTGCTGACGGCGGGAGCGCCGCAAATCGTATTGATGGTGGTGCTCGTGAGTTTGCTGACCGCACGCTTGCGTATTTGGCAGGCGGTGGTGCCGGCAGGGGTGATGATATGTTTGCTGGCGGTGGGACCGTGGACGCTGGCACGCGAGCGTTTGCATGTGGAGCGGGTGCGCGATGTGCAGTTGGGCGAGACAGTGCAGTTGCTTTACCGGGACATCGCGGGCGCGTTGCGCCAGGCGGGGACGGATGAGAACTCCATCGTGCTGTCTGATCCGAATGCGTCGGTGGGAGTTGGTTATTACGGGCGGTTGCGCACGGTCGGGACACTGTATTGGGAGAATCGCGACGGGCTGTTCGCTGCGGCGGAGATTTTGAGCGCCCGCGATGATGCCGATGCGGCGGCGCGCATTTATGCGCGCGGGATCACGCATGTGGTGTTGGTTTCGAGCTACGATTTCCTGCCGGAATACAACTATGCGCTGCGTGGCGGAACGGGGCCGTTCGAGGATCGGGCGGCCTTGGGGCACCGCTTGCTTTATCAGCACCGCGTGCCGGTGTGGTTGCGCCCGGTGAATTATCGCGTGCCGGCGCCGCTGGTTCCGTTGGGTTTCAAGGTCGCGGTGTTCGCGGTGGATTTTGAGACGCCGCGGGCGAACGCGCTGGAGCGGATCGGGCGCTATCAGTTGTCGAAGGGCGAGCGCGGACTGGCCGAGGCGAGTTTCATGGCGGCGATGACCGCGGATGCCTCGCGTCCGGAGCCTTGGCTGCGGATGGGCGAACTGGCTTTGGTTGCCGGTCGCATGACCGAGGCCCTGAATTTTATCCGGGCGGGCATCGACCGAGCTCCCGAAAGCGAACGGGAACGGCTGATCTTGGGGGCCGCTGATTTATTCCGGCGCCAAGGGGCCGCTGGAGCCCGGCAAGCCGAGACGTTGCTCGGCTTGCTGAAACGCTAGTCTTACTTGGCTTCCTCGTCGGGGCCGAGGATGTAGCCGACGCCGTGCACGGTGCGGAAAGAGTCCAGGCTGAGGCCGTTGCTCTTAAACAGATCGCGAACTTTCACGATGTATTGGTCGAGCGAGCGGCTCTTCACGTCGGCGTGGATACCCCAGACGGAATGGATCAGTGCCTTGCGGGTGATGACGGCTCCGCGGTTTTCGTGAATGTAGGCGAGAATGCCCAGTTCTTTGCGACCGATTTTCTCGGCTTTGCCGCCGGGGAAAACGATTTCAAGGCGCACGGGGACGATCTGCGCGCCGCAAAACTCGAAGGGCTCGTCGATGACGCGGACGTTTTTGGTGAGATTGAGATCGCTGTTGGACTCGGCGCGGCGAAGCACTGCGCGGATGCGGGCGACGAGTTCGGGGAAGCCGAAGGGCTTGGTGATGTAATCGTCACCGCCGAGTTCAAGACCGCGGACCTTGTTCACTTCGAGTGCATTGCCCGTGAGGAAAATCGTCGGGATATGGATGTCGTTGCCCTTGAGTTCTTCAAGCAGTGCGAAACCGGATTGGTCGGGCAAGTTGACGTCGAGCAGCAAGAGGTTGGCAAAATTCTTCTTCAGAAAGCGCAGCGCGAGGGCACAACGGTTGTAGACTTGGGTTTGCATCCCCGCCTCTTCGAGATGGAGGCAGATCAGTTTGGCCAGTTCCTCTTCGTCCTCGATGACGAGAATGAGAGGTTTGGGTTCGGCGCGCATAGTTGGATTGGGAAAAAGAGGTGAAGACAGGCTGTCAGCAGGGTGACGGCTGTGGTTTTTTACAATTAGGGCGGTCTTGTCAAAAGAAACGTCCGACAAGTTGTCCAAAGGTTCCCTTCGGCGAATAAACTTGAAGCAACTTTCCACGGCGTGTCCCTTGGCCGCGTGTCTGCAAATGCTCCCCTGCTCATGCTCGGGTTGCCCAAGGGCAGCCTTGAGGAATCCACCAAGAACCTGTTCGCGAAAGCGGGCTGGAAAATAACCACGAGTTCGCGCTCCTACAAGCCGTCGATTGACGACCCGGAGCTCGACGGACGTTTCGTGCGCGCCCAAGAGGTGAGCCGTTACGTCGAACACGGGTTCTTTGACTGCGGCCTGACCGGCCACGATTGGGTGCAGGAAAACAACTCCGACGTCGTCGAGGTGTGCGATCTGGTTTACAGCCGCGCCTCCACGCTCAAGTCCCGCTGGGTGCTCTGCGTGCCCGAGGATTCGCCAGTCAAAACCGTGGCCGACCTCGCCGGCAAACGCGTGGCCACCGAGCTCATGAACACCACCAAGCGCTTCTTCGCCGAAAAGGGCGTCGATGCCGAGGTCGAGTTCTCTTGGGGTGCCACCGAGGTCAAGGTGCCCGACCTCGTGGACGCCATCGTGGACATCACCGAGACCGGATCTTCGCTGCGCGCGAACAAGCTCCGTATCGTCGATACGCTGCTTTACACGAACACCAAGCTGATCGCCAACAAGGCCAGCTGGGCGAATCCCGCCAAGCGCAAGAAGATCGAGACCATTGCGCTGCTCCTCCGCGGCGCGCTCGAAGCCGGCAGCAAGGTCGGTCTGAAGCTCAACCTTCCGAAGGCTTCACTCGATGCCTTGCTCAAGGCGTTGCCCTCGCTGCGCAACCCGACGATTTCCCCGCTCAGCTCGCCCGAGTGGGTCGCGGTCGAGACGATCATCGACGAGAGCGTCGTGCGCGAAATCATTCCGCAACTCAAGGAGCTCGGAGCCGAAGGCATCGTCGAGTATCCGCTCAACAAGGTCGTTTACTAAAACGCGTCCGCGTTCACTTCCGCCATGCCCAAGCCCAAGACTGTCACGCTCGGTCTCCTCCAGCACGCCTGTGTCGCCGACCCCAAGGTCAATCTCAAGAAGACTCTTTCGCTCGTCGACCAGGCCGCGAAAAAAGGCGCGCAGATCATCTGCACGCAGGAGATGGTGACCTCGCAGTATTTCTGCCAGAGCGAGGAGCACCGCTTCTTCGATCTCGCCGAGCCCATCCCTGGACCCTCGACGACCGCCTTCCAGAAAGCCGCCAAGAAGCACGGCGTGGTGATCATCGCCTCGCTCTTCGAAAAGCGCGCCAGCGGCCTTTATCACAACACCGCCGCCATCATCGATGCCGACGGCAAGCTGTTGGGCATTTACCGGAAGATGCACATTCCGGATGATCCGCTCTTCTACGAAAAGTTCTACTTCACGCCCGGTGATACCGGCTTCAAGGCGTGGGACACCAAGTTCGGCAAGATTGGCGTGCTAATCTGTTGGGACCAGTGGTATCCCGAGGCCGCCCGTCTCACCGCCATGCAGGGTGCCGAGATTCTGTTCTATCCGACCGCGATCGGCTGGCATCCGAAGGAGAAGGCCGAATACGGCGTCAACCAGCACGGTGCGTGGGAAACGATCCAGCGTTCGCATGCCGTGGCCAACGGCTGCTACGTCGCGGCGATCAATCGCATCGGCCACGAGGTGATCGATGGCGTGGGCGGCGACGGCCTCGAGTTCTGGGGCCAGACCTTTGTCGCCGGCACCAGTGGCCAAATCATCGCCAAGGCCAGCGTCAACAAAGAGGAAGTCCTCATCGTTCCCGTCGAACTGAGCAAGGTTGATGTGACCCGCACCCACTGGCCGTTCCTGCGCGACCGCCGCATCGACGCCTACGACAATCTCACGAAGCGCTTCATAGACTAAGCATGGCCTCCAAAAAATTGAAGGAGACGCCCGCCGCGCTCGGTTTTCGCATGCCCGCCGAGTGGGCGCCGCAGACCGCCATCTGGCTGTCGTGGCCGCACAAGCGCGCCTCGTGGCCCGGCCAGTTTCGCGCGATTCCCTACGTGTTCGCGAAGATTGTCGCGCAGATCAGCCGTTTCCAGGAAGTGCGTATCAACATCGGTGCCTCGCTGCAGAAACGGGCGTGGTCGCTCATCGCTAAAGCCGGTGCTGATCTGTCGAAGGTCACGTTCTACGACCATCCGACCAACGATGCGTGGTGCCGCGACCATGGTCCGATCTTCGTGAAGAATCAGAAGTCCGGCGAAATCGCCGTGACCGACTGGGTGCACACGGCTTGGGGTGGCAAATACCCACCCTACGATCTCGACAACACGATCCCTCCGCTCGTCGCCAAGAAACTCAAACTGCGTCGCTTTGAGAACGACATGGTTTTGGAAGGCGGCTCCATCGAAGTGAATGGCGAAGGACTGTTGCTCACGAGTGAGCAGTGCCTGCTCAACAAGAACCGGAATCCGCACCTCACGCGCGAACAGATCGAGCAGAACCTGAAGGATTACCTCGGCCTCACGCAGGTGTTGTGGGTGGGCGACGGCATCATCGGTGACGACACCGACGGCCACATCGATGACATCACGCGTTTCTACAAGGCCGATGGTTTCATCACCGTGGTTGAGTCGAACAAGCGCGATCCGAACCACAAGATCCTCGCGGAGAACCTGGAGCGTCTGAAGGCGTTCCGCACGCCGAAGGGCAAGAAGTTCGACATCGTCGAATTGCCGATGCCGAAACCGTTCGCGTTTCAAGGCCAGCCGGTGCCGGCCAGCTACGCGAATTTCCTTATCATCAACGGCGCGGTGCTCGTGCCGAATTTCCGCCAGAAGAAACGCGACGCCGAGGCCAACGCCATCATCGCGTCGTGCTTCCCCGGACGTGAGATCATTCCGATCGATTGCTACGAATTGATCTGGGGTCTGGGCACGTTGCACTGCATCTCGCAGCAGCAGCCGGCATGAATCTGAGTCGTGTCGCCTTGATTGCCGTCGTATCGTGTCTGGCGTTTGCCGGATGTGAATCGACGCGCCATGGCATCGCGAGCGGTGTGCGGGAAAAATTTAGCGGACCGACCTACGAACGCCGGATATTTGCCGGTGAAAGCGGAGCGGTCTTTGAATCTGCAAAGGCCGTGGTGACTGACATGGGTTTTCGGATCACTCGGGCAGGCGCGGCGCAGGGTGTCATCGAAGGAGTGAGCGGAATTTCGAGTGATGATCGTCTGCGTGGCAGTCGTCAGCGCACGATCAAGGTGCGGTTGGGTTCCGCGAGCGAAGGAGGCGTGGAGGTTGCGGTTTTGTTCACAGAGATCGTCGAGGACGATTTCAATAAAGGCGCTGGTCTCGGCACCGAGGCGTCGCTGCGCGGACATCCGCTCTACGCTGTCTTCTTCGAGGGGCTTACGCAGGCGTTGGCAAAATAGTCGGTGCGATCAGGCGCGGCGCGCGACCCAGAAGCGGCATTCGTCGGAGAAGTCGACGACGGCGCGGGACTCGCGGGCGAGGTCGCGGCGCATCGAATCGTAGTCGTGGGTCCAGCCGGTGGCAGCGAGGTCTTCCAAAATCTCGGTGCGGTCAGGCAGGTGCATGAACGTGCGGCCGACGTCGTCTTCAAAGTAACGGTCGCCGTATTCGACGAGACGCGGGTCCTGTTTGCCCTGTTCCCAACGGAGGGTTTCGAGTTTCCACGAGGCACGTTCGACGCGCGAGTGATCGCGGTCGTGAGTCGTGAAAAGCAACGGTGCGCCGGGACGGCAGACGGTGGCGAGATTTTGCAGGGCGAGACGGCGGTTGTCGCGACCTGGAATCTGCATCAGGCCGTTGAACATGAAGAGGGCGCCGTCGAATAAAGTGTCACCTATTGGGTGACACTTTTTCAGGGCGGTGGCGTCGGCGTGGTGGATTGAGATCTTGGCGGAGCGCTCTTCGGCGAGGGCGCGGGCCTGGTCCACGAGTTCTTCGGCGAAATCGAAGGCGACGAGGTTGTGATAGCCGAGTTCCCAGAGTCCGACCGTCACACGACCGGCGCCGCAGCCGGCTTCTAGGAGACGGGCTGTCTTGTCGGGAAAGAAACGCTCGATGAGGAGTTTTTCGGATTTCCAGAGTCCGAGGCTGTGGGCAGCGCGGGCGTAGTGGACGACTGCGATCGGATCGTTGAAGTCGTCGCGGACGGTCGCGGCGGAAATCTTGGCGGAGTTTTTCAACGCGAGCGCGGTGAAATCAGGCCTTACGTTTCCACGCGGCGATAAACATGCCGTTGGCGTTCAGCTCGTGGGGCCAGAGGTGGAGTTGCGGGCCTTGGCCGAGCACAGAGTCGGGGATGAAGTCGGGGTGGGACTCGGTGAAGGCGTTGGCGACCTTGGTCGTTTCGCTCTTCGTTAGCGTGCAGACGGCGTAAACGAGGCGGCCGCCGGGTTTGAGGGCGGGGGCGGCGTGGTTGAGCAGCTGGAGCTGGATCTCGGCGAGTTCGTTCACGTCGTTGGGCGTGGTGGTCCAGCGGGCGTGCGGGTTGCGCTGCCAGGTGCCGACTCCGCTGCACGGGGCGTCGATGAGGATGCCGTCGAATTTGGTTTTTGTGGGGAGGAACGGACCGCCGTTCCAGGTGACGGCGCGGTAATTGAAGGCCTGGGCGCGTCCGGCGCGTTTGCGGAGGGTGGCGAGGCGGCCGGTGTTGCGGTCGCTGGCCCAGATGAGGCCTTTGTTTTCCATCAGCTCGGAGAGGTGGAGCGTTTTTCCGCCTTCGCCGGCGCAGGTGTCCCACCAGGTTTCGGTGGACTTGGGATTCGCGGCGTAGCCGACGAGTTGAGAGGCGAGGTCCTGGATTTCGAAGACGCCTTGGTGGAACTCGGAGGTTTTGAAGAGATCGGTCTGGCCGGTGTAGCGCAGCGTGGTGTCGCGGCGGGCTTCGGGAACGAGCGGGGATGGCGAAGGCGCAAGGTTGCCGAGGGAGCGGGGGAGGGCGGCGGCGAATTCTTTTTGGACGCGGATCCAGAGGGCGGAGTCTGACTGGAGGTGGCGGAGGTAGTCGGAGGTGAGATCGATTTCGGAGTGGACCCACTCGGGGACGGCGCGTGCGGCGAGGGTTTCGGTTTTGAAGTAGGACGGGTCGGTGTCGAACTTGCGCTGGAGGTCGAGGGCGGAGGCGACGCGG
>DATHXF010000042.1:0-10294 GCA_035459785.1 Rariglobus sp.
TCAAAAAGACCGTTGACAAAGTGGTCCGCGTTTTGAGTTTCTCACCCCTCGTTTTTTGGTTTCCTAGCTCAATGGTAGAGCAGTTGACTCTTAATCAATTGGTTCCGGGTTCGAGTCCCGGGGGAACCACCAAATTTTCCCGCCCAAGGCCAACGCCACGGGCGGTTTTAGTTAGCTGACAGCGTTCTTTATCTCACTTCTTATCGTGTCGGCCTTCAGTTTCGCCGGCGTAGCTCAATGGTAGAGCACCTGTTTTGTAAACAGGCGGTTGCGGGTTCGAATCCCATCGCCGGCTCCACTTTCCGTGAGCACAACTCACGCACGATTTTATTGCTCGATGGTGTAATGGTAGCACAAGCGACTCTGACTCGCTTAGTCTAGGTTCGATCCCTAGTCGGGCAGCCACTTTGAAAACAAAAACCCCGCTCCGGTGATATTCACCGGAGCGGGGTTTTGTTTTTACGCGACCGCCAGGCGGCGCGGCGGCCGATTACGCTCAGGAATACAGGCGCACTTCGAAGATCCGCGCCGCCGGCGAGCCGTGGGTTGCGAGGACTTCGATTTCGACCTTCGCACCGGTCACGGGCGCAGGCAGGCGATGGATGCGCTTGCGGTGGTAGTTGGCGGTTTCCTCGAAGACGACCACACCGTCGATCTTCACGCGGTAGTGCTGCACGATCTCGGGCTGCGGACCGCGGACGGTCTTCACGCTGATAAACTCGCTGGGAGTGAGGATCAGCTCGCGCTGGAATCCGCTGTCAAACGTGAGGTGGATCTCGCGCAGCGCGGCGGGCGCTGACAACGCCAGCGAGAGCGTCGCGGGCAACGCGGTGGACTCCCAGTGATGAACCGTGTCTCCAGCCCATGAACCGAAATCGGCGCGCAGATCGCGCGTGATACCGTCAACAACGAGCGAAGGCTGCCCGGCCTCGGTCGCGGAGCTCGCGGTGATCTTCGCGGTGCGGGCGAGATCGGCGGAGTCATTGGCCGGCAGGTTGAGGAGATACGCGTCGTCGCGCATCAGCGTCTGCTGAAGGGTGGAAACATTTTCCGGAGTGGAAAGCGCGACGATGTCGGACGTCGCGGAGGCGCGCCACAACGCGGCCGCCGTGCCGATCGCCTGGCCGCCGAGAGCGCAGGTCGCCATCACGCGAGTGCTGGCGAACGCCACGTGGGTCGCGCTGATGTTGCGACCGGCGAAGAAGAGGTTCGAGACGTTGCGGGAGTGGTAGCAGCGCAGCGGAATCGAATAGATGTTTTTGACGTGAAAGGGTGTGAACGGCGGCTGGTCGGGCACGTCGACACCGGAGGGCGGATGCAGGTCGATGGCCCAGCCACCGTAGGCAACCTGGTCGGCGAAAACCGTGCCGCCCTGGACATCCATCTGGGTGAGGACGTGAGGTCCCTTGAAACGGCGGGATTCGCGCTTGGCGGGAATGCTGCCGACCCAGTCGAGCGCCCAATTGGCCGCCTCGGGATAATCGCCGGAATTCTTGATGTAGTCCCACACGCCGAGGGTGATGCGCAGGAGCTCGTGGCGGATGGTTTCGTTGTCCTTGATCGAGTCGATCTGACCACCCCACTCGAACCACCAGTAACCGTATTCAAAGCTGTGGATCGGACGGTGCTTGAAATCGCTCTTCTTGAAACGACGCGACCAGCTCGGCGAAGCGAAATGCTGCGGTGTGTCGTAGCGGCGGCCGGTAAGCAGAATGGAACTGCCGAGCGTGTGATTGTCGGCGACCGGCTGGGCGAGCGACTCGCCAAAATCCTCGCGCGACTCGCGACCGACATGGAAATCCGCGCCGGCCTCGGCACCGAGGCGGCCGTCGCCGGTGCAGTCGGCGAAGAATTTCGCGCGCACGGTGTATTCCTCCTCCATGAGGTTGCGGACGATGCGCGCGGAACGGATCTCACGGCGTCCGTCGGCCAGCGTCACGGTCTCGGCGGCAACCAGATCGGCGTCGAGAAGGAGCGTGATGTTGGGCTCCAGCTTCACCTTTTCGTAAAGAAGGAGATCCCACTGGGAGTAGGAGCGGTGGGGATTGCGCGCGGCATCCTCGAGCTTGAGTTCTTCGATGAGGCCGGATTCGCGACGACCGGGTTTTCCGCCGTGGCAATCGGCTCCGACGATGTGCATTTTCACTTCGCTGGAGGCGTTGCCGCCGAGCAGGGAGCGGTCCTGCACGAGGACGACGCGCGCGCCGTTGCGGGCCGCGGCGAGAGCGGCGCACACGCCGGACATGCCGCCGCCGGCGACAAGGAAATCGGTTTCAAGGGTATGGTGACGAAGGGTCATGACCCCACTCTGAACCAAGCCGGACTTGCCACAACGCCCACAATAGTGAATCCGTTGACTAAATGGAAAACACCCGCCCAGTCACCCTCAAGGCCGTCGCCCGGGCGGCGGGCGTGTCGGTATCGGCGGCTTCGTATGCGCTGAGAAGCGCTCCCAACATTCCCGCGGACACGGTCGCGAAAGTCCGGGCGGCGGCCGACTCGCTGGGCTATCGGCCCAACGCCCGCGTGGCCGAACTCATGTCGCACATCCGCGGTTCACGCCGTCTGCCGACCGCCGAGCGGCTTGCGCTCGTCTGGCCGGAAGGAGCGCGGGCGCAGGACATGAAGGACGGTTTCAGAAGAAAAATCCTGAACGGGGCGCGCACCCGTGCGGCGGCGCTCGGCTACCGGCTCGACGAATTCTGGCTGGAAGAAGTTGACCGCAACGCGCCGCGCCTGGCCGGCATCCTGCGCGCGCGCGGCATCGCGGGTGTGGTGTTTGCCCCGGTTTCGCACGCGGCGCGGTTCACGCTCGACTGGCCCTGGGAGCAGTTTGCGATGGCCGTGGTGGGCACGGCGGAGTGGAACGCACCGCTGTCCCGCGCGGCCCACCATCATTATGAAGCGATGCGGCTCGCGCTGTCCGGACTCGCACGGAACGGCGCCCGTCGTCCGGCGGCGCTCGTGGATCCGGAGACCAACGAGCGCGCACATCGCGGCTGGCAGGGCGCCTGGCTCGCGTATGCCCCGGGAGATGCGGCTGCTAGCCTGCTGATGATGGACGCAACATCACCCGCCTTGTCACGCGTGCGCGCCTGGCTGCGAAAAACCAATCCGGATGCGCTGATCATTGACGGCGACACCGCGCTCCATCGCGCCCGTGCCGCGGGCTGGCGCGACACACCGCTCAACACCGCTCACTTGTCATGGTGGCAAAACCACGCGCATTGCGGTGTCGATCAAGGCTACGACCTCATCGCCGCACATGCCGTGGATCTGGTCGTCGCCCAACTCCACCGCAACGAACGCGGCCTGCCCGACGAGCCTCGCACGCTGTTGTTCGCGGGCCGCTGGATGGAGCCCCGAACAGCCGCCTCCGGATAATAACCGGGCAGGCCGGCCGGTTGTCGCAGCTTTACGCTTGGTAGCCCCGCCCTAGCGCAGATCGCGGCCCGGGGATTTATCGGAAAGGGCGGCCCTGATAATTTTCAGAAGCGATTCGGTGTTGTAAGGCTTCGCCAGGAAATGCCTCACACCCGCCGCGCTCGCCTTCGAGATACTGCCGCCGGAATTGAGTCCGCTGGCGGCGATGATCGGCACGTGTTGATCGAGACGCCGCAAGGCCGAAATCAAAGCGGGGCCGTCCATCACTGGCATCATCATGTCGGTGATCACCAGATCGATTTCATCGCGGCGCTGGGCAAAAAGCGCGATGGCCTGCGCGCCGTCGTCGGCCGTGATCGCACGGTAGCCAAACGACTCGAGCGTCTGCTGCGTGATGCTCCGGATCGAGCTTTCATCGTCCACGATGAGGATCAACTCGCCCTCTCCCCGCGGCAAGGACTGGCGCGCCGGTTCCGTCTCGCCTGCGGGCGATTCAACCGGTTGCGCAGGCAGGTGGACTTTGAAGACACTCCCCTTCCCCGGCTCACTGCAAACATTCACAAAGCCTCCATGACTGCGCACGATGCCAAGGACCGTGGAAAGCCCGAGCCCCGTGCCGGTCCCCACCTCTTTTGTCGTGAAGAAGGGCTCGAAGATGCGGTCGATGATTTCCCCTGACATTCCCATGCCGGTGTCGGACACCTCGAGCACCACGTAGCGGCCGGCGCCGACACCCCGGTTCATCACCGCATACTGTGCATCGATCTCGGCGTTGCAGCCTGAAATCGTCAGGCGGCCGCCGTCCCTCATCGCGTCGCGCGCGTTCACGCAAAGGTTGAGCAGCACCTGGTTGAGCTGCGTAGGGTCACCCGTCACCATCCAGAGATCGGCAGGCAGATTGCCACTGAACGTGATGTTTTTCGGAAACGTGTTGGCGGCGATCGCCTCGATTTCGCGCACGATATCTTCGATTTTCACGCCGACCCGCGCGCCCTCGACGCCGCGGGCGAACGACAGCACTTGCCTTACCAGGTCGGCGCCCCGTCGCGCGCTCCGCCGCATGTTGTTCAGCACCAGCCGCGTCTCCTCCTTCGTCTCAAACTGGGCGATGAGGTCGGCACCCATGATGATGGGCGAAAGCAGATTGTTCAGATCGTGGGCGATTCCGCCGGCCAGCGTGCCGATGCTCTCCATGCGCTGCGCGCGCAGGAACTGCTCTTCGAGTTTTTTGCGCTCCGTCACGTCGCGCTGGACCGAAACCAGGTGGGTGATGCGCCCATCGGTATCCGTCACCGGACTGATGCTCATCTCGAGCCAGTATTCCCGTCCGTCCTTCCCATAGTTGATGATCTCCTCGTGAGCGATACCGCCCTTCGTAATGGACGAACGGATACGTCCGAGCGCCTCGCGCGAGGTTTTCGGCCCCTGCAGGAAACGCGGCGAACGCCCGACCGCCTCCTGTCGCGAGTAGCCGGTCACGCGCTCAAAGGCGTCGTTCACAAATAGGATTTCCGGCCCCGGCTCGTCCGCCGGCGACGCACGCGTGATGATCACGATGTCATTGATTCGCGAGATCGAGTTTTCCAGCAGGCGAAGCTGCGCCTCGGCCTGACGGCGCGCGGTGACGTCCCGCAGATACACGGCCAAGCCCAACTCGGACGGGAAGCAGCGCATTTCCAACCATTGGTTCAACGGCGCGTAAAACTCCTCGACCTGCGCCGGCACGCCCTCGGCAGCCGAGTGCCTGAGCTCCATCCCGAACCGGCTCGACGCCAGCCCGGGCAACTCATCCCAGACCACGCGCCCGAGCAGCGAGGCGCGCTCGCGATGCAGGACACGCTCGGCCTCCCGGTTCACGTAGGTAAGCCGCCATTCCTTGTCCAAGGCGTAGAACGCGTCGCCGATGCTTTCCATCGTCTGACGCAGCCGCTCGGAGAGCTGCCGCTGCTCGCATTCGGCCAATTTGCGCTCGGTGATATCCTGACAGGTGCCGTTTGCGCAAAGCGGACGTCCATCGGGTCCGTGAATGACCCGCCAACGCTCCTCCACATGCTTGATCGTGCCGTCGGCCAGCAGAAGCCGGTGCTCGATCACGAATGGTTCGGAATGCGCCAGGGATTGCGTAAAGGCTGCATCCGTAGCGAGACGGTCCTCCGGATGAATCAGTTCCAAAAACGCCTGATGCGTGGGGATAAACCGGGCTTTGTCGGTTTTGAAAATCCGATGGGTTTCGTCGGACCAAATAACCGCGCCGCTCGCGAGATCCGTCTCCCAACTTCCCACCTTGGCCACCGATTGGGCGACCTCCAGTCGTTCGGCACTGCGTCTCAGCTCCTGCTCGATTTGTTCACGACGGGCTGCTTCCTCACGCAACTCGCGCGTGCGCCGCCCCACCGTGCGCCGCATCTGAAGCATCCATACAAACGCCAGGAGAACCGCCACCGCCAGCACGACCCCGACCCGCGTGGTCCAGTAAAGCAAACGCGGATCAAAAAAGAGTGTGGGGCTGTAGATAAAACCATCGAGCGAGGCACCCGCCTTGACCATGCCCTGGCTCGCAAACGTATCCGCGATACGCTGCCAGCGACCGAGATTCATGTGTCCGATTTCGACGACCTCGGGGAGAATCAGCTCTCGCATCGCCTCCGCCTCGCCTAACAGCAGCTCGCGGGTGACTCCGGATTCCCGGACTCGCGGAAGAGTGAGGATGTGATCGGCCATCAAGCCGGGATGATTGAGCGCGTAATACCACCCGCGCACCGTCGCCCGCAAAAATTTCTCCATGCGCTGCGGATGCGCCGCAAGCTGGGCCTCGGTGGTGAACAACGTGTCACCATAAAAATCCACGCCGTAATCCAGCGTGCGCATAACCGCGGGCTCCACTCCCCGCGCCCTCAGGCGGGCCGGCTCCACCGTCGCATAGGCGGACACCGCGTCCACTTTCCCCTCGATCAATGCATCCAAGCTCCAGCTGTGCGGGACAAACTCCACACGCTCCGGATCAATTCCCTCCTTCAGCAGCATGGCCCTGAACTGCGCGGCACCCTGCGCATTGGCCACCATCACCCGAGCCCCCGCCAGATGGCCGGGCACGCGGATTCCGTGGTCGGCACGACTCAGCAGCACATAAGGGGAATGCTGGAAAATCGCCGCGCACACCACCAGGGGCTGCCCGCGCAACCTCTCCAGCAACACATCGGTGTCGCTCACGCCATAATCCGCCCGCCCGCCCGTCACGGCCTCGATCGACGACTTGGTTCCGCCACCCTCGATGATCTCCACCGCCAGCCCCTCCTCGGCATAGTAACCCTTCAGTTGCGCCGCATAGTAGCCGGCAAATTGAAACTGATGGCGCCACTTCAGCTGCAGGCGAACGTGGTCGGCGGACTCGGCCGCGCGCGCGACTCCCTGCAAACACAGAAGCAACAACCCCGCGCAGATCACCGCCTGCAACCATCCGGCCGCCCCGACGATCATGAATTGCCAAATACCGTCCAATCCAACCGACCGCCGTTGTGTGCCGTGCTGCATATGGGGTAAAGCCGTCCCCTCAACTACGGTTCCCGCCCGCATATTCGCGAGCCTTCTTTACCTTGAATCACAGCTTTTTGCGCAACCACGCCCGCAATCCGCAGGCGTTTTCCTCAGGCCCGTTTTTCGGCCTTACGTTCACCCCTCGGATCACCCTGCAACTCACGCCAACTCCGCCACGATCTTCGCCCACTCGCGCTCCAACTCAACCCGCTCACCCGGCATCGTCCGCCCCGCCCGCGCATACCAATAACTCGCATTCCCCGCGTCACCTTCCTTGCGGTGCAGATAAGCATGCACCCAGTCCCCTTCGCGGCTCTTCGCCTGCTGACACACCTCATGCGCCCGCTCCCAATCCCCGCGCGCATCATGCCACAACGCCTGCAACGGCAGGCTCAGCTTCGCCGGATCACTCAACGCCTTCAGCTCCTCGGGTTTCATCTTCCACCTCCTACCCTGCACACACCTCATTCCGCAACCCCGCAAGCGACCTTGCCTTGCCCCGCCCTCTTTCGTCATTGGTCATTCGACATTCGACATTCTTCACCGATGCCCGCCCTCGCCGACACCCTGCTTAAACGCCTCAGTTGGGACGACCTCGACCTGGCCGCCTTGCGCAAACTCATCGAGCTCGCGCGTGACGAAGACCTCGCCGGCCTCGGCCTCCGCGTAAAACCCCGCGTGACCGGCGACCGCTCCACCGCCGCCCTCGCCACCCCGCCCCGTCAGGGAGCCGCCGACCTTGTCGCCCGCCAGCCGCTCACCGCCTGCGGCCTCCCGCTCATCCCTCTCATCCTCGCGGCTTACGGCGGCAACGCCTCCGCGCAACTCCTCGCCCGCGACGGTCGCGCCCTCAAAAAAGGCGACGTCCTCGCCACCCTCGCCGGCGACCCGCGCACGCTTCTCTCGGCCGAGCGTGTCATCCTTAACTTCCTCCAGCGCCTCTCCGGCATCGCCACGCAGACGCGCACCTACGCCGCCGCGCTCGGCGACGGCCGCACCCGCCTCCTCGACACCCGCAAGACCACCCCCGGCTACCGTATGCTCGAAAAATACGCCGTCGCCTGCGGCGGAGGTTGGAACCACCGCCTCGGCCTCTTCGACCGCGTGATGCTCAAGGACAACCACCTCGCCCTCCTCGGCTCCACCGACGACCTCGCCGCCGCCGTCGCCCGCGCCAAAAAGGCCGCCCCCGACCTCCCCGTCGAGGTCGAGGTCGACGACCTCGCGCAGATCCCCCCCGTCCTCGCCGCCGGCGCCGACGTCATCCTCCTCGACAATTTCACTCCGGCGCGTATCCGGAAAGCGGTGACACTCATCGGCGGCCGCGCCTTCACCGAGGCCAGCGGCGGCATCACCTTGAAAACCCTCCCCAAGTTCGCCGGCCTCGGGCTCGACTTCGTCTCCACCGGCGCGCTCGTCCACCAAAGCACCTGGGTGGACATCGGCCTCGACTGGCGCACATGAAAAAAACCACCCCCGCCTCCCCTCCCGAGACCGTCATCCTCACCGAGCTGATCGCCGCCGAGCCCGAGTTCGTCTCCGGCAGCACGCTCGCCAAAAAACTCGGCATCAGCCGCGTCGCCATCTGGCAATACATGGAGAAGCTCCGCGAGCAGGGCTTCGCCTTCGAGGCCATCCGCGCCCGCGGCTACCGTCTCACGGCCCGCCCCGCCGGCCTCAGCACCGCCCTCGTGCAGGCCTACCGCCGCGACCGTGCCGGCGATTTTCCCCTCCAGATCATCCCCGAGATCGACAGCACCAATGACGAGGCCGCCCGCCAGCTCGCCGCCGGCAAGGCCGCCCCGTTCGCCATCATCGCCCAGCGCCAGACCAAGGGCCGTGGCCGCTTCGGCCGCGTCTGGCACAGCGAGGACAACGGCAACCTCTACGCCAGCTTCGCCTTCCGCCCGAACCTCGAACCCGCCCGCATGCAGATGTTCACTCTCTGGATGGGTGCCAACGTCTGCGAGCTCATCGCCAGCTTCTGCCGCACCAAGCCGGGCCTCAAGTGGCCCAACGACCTGCTCTTCGACGGACGCAAGGCCGGCGGCATGCTGACCGAGGCGCGCATGGACGCCGACCAGATCCGCGATCTCGTCTTCGGCCTCGGCCTCAACGTCAACAGTCCCGCCGACGGCTGGCCCGCCGACCTGGCCGAACGCGCCGTCTCGCTCGCCGAGCACACCCACCATGCGGTCGATCTCAACAAGCTCACCGCCGCCCTCATCGGCCGCGTGTTGCAGGCCTACGACCGCTTCGTGGACGGCAGTTACGCCAAGACCTTCGCCGATCTTTGGAACCGCTACGACGTGCTGCGCAACCGCCCCGTCGCCGTCCTGACAGCCGCGCAACGCATCTCCGGCACCGCAGTCGGCATCGACGACGAAGGTTGTTTCGTCGTCCGCACGGACAAAGGCCGCACCGAACGCTTCCGCGCCGGCGAGGTCACGTTGGAAAAACCCGCCCGCTGATTCCGGCCCATCGCCCTCATGCCCATCCTCTGCATCGACGTCGGCAACACCCATACGCATTACGGCGTGGTCGCCTCCGACAACACCGTCTCCGATCAAAGCGAGGTCGCTACCACGTTCATCGACGACCCGCAGGAAGGTCTCCCCAACCGCCTCGCCGCGCTCTTCCTCTCCCGCCCGCAGATCGCCGGCATCGCCTTCTGCTCCGTCGTTCCCGCGATCAACCGCCGCCTGCGCGAAGTCTTGAAAGCCGCCACCGCGCTCCCCGTTTTCCAGCTCACCCACGAATGCCGTCTCGGCGTTCCGATCACCTACCCGAAGCCCGCCGAGATCGGCCAGGACCGCCTCGCCAACGCCGCCGCCGCCCACGCCCTCGGCGGCAGCCCCGCCGTCGTCATCGACTCCGGCACCGCGGTCACCTTCGACATCATCACTCATAAAGGCGGCTACGAAGGCGGCATCATCGCCCCCGGCCTCGAACTCACCCGCCGCTACCTGCACGAGCGCACCGCGCAACTCCCGCTGCTCGACGATTCGCTCACCATCAAAGGCATGATCGGCAAATCCACCTCCGAAGCCATGCGCATCGGCACTGTCGTGGGTTTCCCCGGACTCATCCAGGCACTCCTCGACGGTGTCCTCTCCGAACTCTCCGCCTCCGGTGAACCTGCCCCGCACATTTTCATCACCGGTGGCAACGCCGCCTTCCTCCAGACCCGCCTCCGCCAGACCGTCAAACTTTCACCCGATCTCACGCTGCTCGGCCTCGCCACCGCGCACCGGTTGAACCCCGCCTGATTTTTCCATGATCCGCTCCCTCGCCGCCGCCGAACTCGCCCTTCCCGTCGCCTGGGCCGCCTCCGAAGGATGGAACCCCGGCCTCCACGACGCCACCGCCTTCCACG
>DATHXF010000043.1:0-14534 GCA_035459785.1 Rariglobus sp.
CCGTATTCCGCCATGCCGGGCACGCGGCTCAAGTCGGTCACGCTGCCGAGCGTGAGCACGAGCTGCCCGAAACCGATCTCGTGATTGCGGCTGAAACGACCGCCGTTGACCGCGATGGTTTTTCGCGCCCAGTCGATGCGCTGGACCTCGCCCTGGAGCACATCGACATGGCGGCAGAGTTGGCGCAACGGGTTGACAACGTCGAGTGGCGAGAGCGAAGAGCCCGCCACCTCGGCGAGCATCGGCTGGAACACCATGACGTTGCTCTCGGCGATGAGCGCGACGCGTTTTTCACCGCCGGGGCCGAGCAACCGGCCCAGGGTTTTTGCACACCAGGCGCCCGCAAAACCACCGCCCACGATCACGACGTCATAACGCATGGGCGCGATTGAAACCGTTTTAAGGTGGACGGCGATCTCCGAGCGCCGTCTGAACCATCAGCCCGCAGACCGCGCCCGGAGGTCACGGTCCACCTCGTGACCACCACAATTGGCGTCAACGCGGCCGCACCAGCAGCAGCGTGCGGTCGTCGTTGCGCGAGGCGAGAGCCGAGAACTGGCGCAGGTAGCGGTTCAGTTTCTCAACCACGCGGGGGAGCGGCGTCTGTTCCTGGCCGGAGAGCGTAGTGACGAGGCGGTCGCGGCCAAATTCGTCGCCGGCGGCATTGGCCGCCTCGGTGATGCCATCGGTGTAGAGCGTGAGCAGATCGCCCGCACCCAGGTCGACCGTCGCTTCTTCCAACATGGCGTCGAACACCGCGCCTTCGTCGAAGCCGAGCGCAAGTCCGCCGGCGGACAGCAACTCGGGCGAGGCGCTGCCCGCGCGCAGGAGCAGCGCCGGCTCGTGGCCCGCGCGCACGTAGGTAAGGCGGTTGGTGTCCAGATCCAGGATGCCGTAGAAAAGGGAGATGAACATGCCGCGCGGCATGTCGGCGTGAAGCGCGCGGTTGACGCGGCTCACCACGGCGGCGGCACTGGGCTGGCCGGCCGCGCACAGGCGCAGGGTGGCGCGGCAGGCGGCCATCATGAGAGCGGCGGCGGGACCTTTGCCGGCCACGTCGGCGATCACGAAACCCCAGCGGCGGTCATCCACCGGCAGCACGTCGTAGTAATCGCCGCCGATGTGAAGCGAGGCCTGCGAGAGCGCCTCGATCTCGACCTCGCCGATGTCGGGGAACACGTGCGGACGGAGCTGGTGCTGCACTTCGCCGGCGAGGCGCAGGTCGCGCTCGCGGAGGGCGCGCTCGCGGTCCTCGGCGTCCTTGCGCGGCGTGATGTCGCTGATGAGACCTTCGTGATGCGTCACGCTGCCATCGGGAGCGAATCGCACGACGGTGTGGTCGTCCACCCAACGAACAGAGCCGTCGGCGCACACGATGCGGTATTCCTGGCTGTATTCGTGGTGGCCGTTGGCGGCATGGGCCTCGACCTCGGCGCCCACGCGCTCGCGGTCGTCAGGATGGGTGATACCTCGGAAACTCAGACGGCGGCTGGTGAAATCCTCGGGCTGGTAGCCGAACTGGCTGATGCTCTGCGAAACATATTCGACCGGCCAGTTTTCCTCGGCGAGCCAGAGCACGACGATGGACGGCGAACGGTTGACGATTTGCTCCAGTTCTTCGCGACGGGCGAGGGCGAGCTTGAGCTCCTCCTGGGCCTTGCGGCGGATACTCACGTCGCGGCCCACCCCGAAGAAGGCGCGGCGGCCGTCGCGGTCGGTGTAGGCCGAGCCGGTGGTGGCGTGCCACACCCAATGGCCGTCCTTGTGGTGCACGCGGTATTCGATGCCGCGCGGGTTTACGCCGTGCTCCAAGGTCTCCTCAATGTAGCCCTGAAAAAGCGGCAGGTCTTCGGGATGGATGAAGTCCTTGTAGGACTTGCCAATCACGTCGCCGACCTCATGGCCGAGTTTCGGTGTCCAGGCATCGGATACAAACTTGTAGGTGCCCTCCGGGGTGATCGCGAAAAGGATCTCGCTGGCGATCTTGATGTAGGTGCGCCAGCGGGATTCGCTGCGACGCAGTTCCTGCTCGGCGGCGTGGCGCGCGGAGACGTCGGCCAGCATGGCGAAGTGGTGGGTGACGCGGCCCGCCTTGTTGCGCAGCACCACCACGGTGAGTTCGCACATGACCTCGACGCCGTCGCGGCGCTGGTAGCGTTTTTCGAGGGTGAAGCCGTTGCGCTTGCCCGCGTAGATCTCGGCGGTGAGCTCCTGCTGGCGCTTCCAGTCGTCCGGGTGGGTGATCTTGTGGACGTTCTCGATGTTGGCGGCCTCGTCGGCGGACAGACCGATGAGTTCGCAGAAACGCTGGTTGACGATGTTCTTGCCGGGACGGCCCTCGGCATCGACCTCTCGCCAGCTCAGGCCGACAGGTGCATGTTCGAAGAAAAGCTGAAGCTGGCTGGCCGCATCAGGTCCGTGGCTGAGCCAGTCGGGGAGCGTGACGTCACCCATCGAATGAGGGGCATCTGCAGGCGTGCGAGGCGTTTCGGGCGACGACATGTGGAGCGGGGAGCCAAGTGCCTAACCTTCACACCCCCAGCAATCCAGCACGAATACACGGCCCGTTGGATGGAGGCTGGCCAACGCAGTAAAACTGCGCAGGCTCCGGACATGATCACCGTGGCCACCTGCAACCACCCGATGCACGCCCAATTGTTAAAGTCGGTGCTCGAAGACAGCGGCGTTCCCGTGCTCATCGCCAACGAGCACAGCGCGCAAACCATGCCGCATCTGATTCTCGCGATGGGCGGAATTCGCGTGCAAGTGCCCGAGGAACACGAGGAAACCGCCCGTGCACTGATCGCGGATTTCGAGGCGAAAGCAGGCGGCAACGACACGTTTCCGCCTGCGATCGCGTAAGGCGCCCTACCCTTTCAGCGCGCCGGCGGTCACGCCTTTCACGAGCTGTTTTTGCAGCGCGACGAAAACGATCAGGATCGGAATCGTCACAATCACCAGTCCGGCGAACAACATGCCGTAGTCGCTGCGGTATTGGGAGGTGATCGAAAGGTTGGCCAGTCCCAGCGGCAGCGTGCGCACCGACGCCCCGGCGTCGCCGCTCGTGAACATGAAGGCGAAAAAATACTCCTTCCACACGCCGATGAACTGGAAAATCGCCACCGTCACCAAGCCCGGACGCGCCAACGGCAGCATTACTTTCCAAAACGCCGACGCCTCCGAACAGCCGTCCACCACGGCGGCTTCGTAGAGTGATCGCGGGAGTGATTTGAAAAATCCCGCGAGAATGAAAATCGCGAATGGCAGGCCGTTGGCCGTGTAAACCAGGATCAGCCCCAGTCGTGAATTGAGCAGCCCGAGCGCCTTCAGCTCGAAAAAGAGCGGCACGATGGAGAGCTGCACGGGAATCATCAGGCCGGCGAGAAACAGCCAGAACACGCCCTTGCCAAGCGGATGATAAAACCGCGCCAGCGCATAGGCCGCCATCGCGCCGAGCAGAACGATGAGCGTGACCGACGTGAGGGTGACGACGACGGAGTTGAAAAAATAGTCGCCGAACTTCGCCTCGTTCCAGGCGCGCGCATAGTTGCCGGTCTGCAGATCGTCGAACGGCGGCAGCGCAAAGGCCTCGCGGAAAATCGCCTCGTCGGTCTTGAGCGACGAATACGCGACCCACGCCATCGGATAGACCACCCACAACAGGTAGCCCGCAAGCACGGCGAAGATAAGGATGCGGGAGAGTTTCATCGCTTCACATCTCCACCGTGTCGCGTTTGAGGGCGCGCATCACCGCGGCACTGCCGATCAGGACGAGAACGAACATCACCACCGCAATCGCGGTCGCTCGGCCGACTTGGAACTCCTGGAACATCGTCGAGACCATCAGTGTGCTCAGTGTGTGCGTGCCGCTCGCCGGATCCTGCGACGTGAGCAGCCAGATCATTTCAAAGGCGTTGAGTCCGCCGATCACCAGAAACACCGCCGAGATGACCAGCACCTCCCAAATGAGCGGGAGCGTGATCGTGAAAAACTGCCGCGCCGGCGACGCGCCCTCGAGGTCGGCCGCCTCGTAGAGATCCGGAGAAATGCCCTCCATCGCGGCGAGGTAGAGCACGAGGTTGAAGCCGCATGCCATCCACAAGTAGATCGGCAGCAGCGCGCCGTAGAGATGCGCCTGCGAGAGCCACGCGAAACCTTGGAAACTCTCGAAGCCGAGTTTCACCAGCGCGGTGTTCACAAGTCCGCCATGCGGATCATAGGCGCTCATCCAGAGAAGCGTCGCCGCGATGCCGCCGAGCATGTTGGGAAAAAGGAAAACCACCCGAAACACCGCCGCGCCCCACACGCCGCGATGGATGAGCGCCGCGAAAAACAACGCCGCGGGCACGACCACGCACGCCGGCGCGAGCATGAGAAACAGGTTGTTGCGCAGCGCGAACCAGAACACGTCGCTCTCCAGCAGCAGCCACTTGAAGTTGAATAGGCCGGCCCAGGTGCGTTCGCCCAGACCGTCCCAGCGGGTGAAGCCCCACACAAATGACGCGAGCCCGGGCAGGATCACAAACGCACCGAAGAGCAGGAGCGCGGGGCCGACAAAACCGATCGCGAACTTTGGGCGCAGGCGGCCGAGGTGTTCGGAAGATTGCTCTGATCCGACGGCGCCCGGAGGTCGCCGTCCACCTTTTGCTTTTTTCCAGGCGAGCCACGCCACCAGCGCGGCGAGCACGAGCAACAGCGCCATCGTGGCGAAGCCGTGGCGGTTTTCCACGCGGTCGGGATCGGTTTCGCGAGCGCGGGCGGCGCCGGCGGCAGATTCAAGGCGCGCACCGAATTCCTCCGGCGTGATGCGGCCGGTCATCAGGCGGTAACGGGCGTCGGTAAGCGCCTGGTTGATGACCGCGAGGTTGGTCGCCGAGGCGGGCGGCGCGGCGTCGAAGGACGCGGGCGCCTTCGCGACCAGCTCGGCGGTGTCGCGCATGAGCGGGGAAAAATCGCCCGGCGTCACCGCGCGCAACGCGACCGGAGAATCGACCGTCTGCGCGAAGCGTTTGGCGCGTTCGCGAGACGTGAGAAAGCGGAAGAAATCGACCGTGGCTTTTTCACGCACGGGATCGCCACTCGCAAAAAGAAAATAGTAGGCGCTCTGGGTCTGCAGCGTATCCGGCGAAGTAATACCGTCCGCAAACACGGGCAGGTTCATCGCGCCGAGTTCGAAACCGGTAGGGAGTTTCCCCTTCATCTCGCTGGCAAACCACGAGGCGGAGATCGTCATCGCGGCGCGTCCGTCGATGAAGGCGAGCTGCGCGGCGGTGTGGGTCATGCCCTCCCAGCCCTTCACAAGATGGCGGGTGGCGAGTTGCTGGACGACTCCCGCGGCGCGGATGAAACGCGGATCGGTCCGAGCGCCGGCTTCGAGGCGGTTGTAGGCACGCCAGCCGTCGGGGCCGACGAGGTTGTAGTGCGCGGCGCGGAGAAACGCGTCGCCGTAGCGCATAAACACGCCGGGCAGCGAAAGCGGGGCGACCCCGGCCTTCTCCATTTTTTCGCAGAGGGCGAAGAACTCGTCCCACGTGCGCGGGGTTTCCCAGCCGTTTTCGCGGAAGCGTTTTTTGTCGTAGAAAACGGTCCACACGGCGTGGGCGAAGGGCAGGCCGTGGACCTTCCCGTCGGCGCCCCAGCGATCGAGCACCCCGGGGAGAAACGTGTCGCGCCAGCGCGCGTCGCCTTCCCAATTCGGACCGTCGAGGTAGGGCGCGAGATCGAGGATGCGGCCGGCTTTGATGAGATTCGGGTAGAGCAGGACGGCGTCGGTCGCGTCGGGATCGTCGCCGGCCATGACGCGGATGCGCACCTGGTCGTTGATGCGCGGATTGCCGCCGACGCGGACCTTCACGTCAGGGCGCAGCTTTTCGAATTCGCGGGCGGTTTCCTCGTAGAACGCAGAGCCGTAGCCGGCAACGAGGACGGGGATGTCGATTTCAACCGGAGCCGAAGCAGGCGGGGCGGCGCGCGCCGGCTCCCGCGCCACGAGGCACGCGAACACCAGGACGACGAGCAGGGAAAACGCACTCCGACGCATGGCGACAGATGTGCGCAGTGCCCGCGGGCGGCGCCAACTATTTCTTGCGGGCGTTTTCGCCTTCCATGAACCGGCCGATGATCTTTTCACGGGCGGTGGCCCACTCGATGTCGCTCAACTTGCCGTCGTTGTCGGAGTCAAATTGCTTGAGCAAGCGCGGGCGTTTTTCCATGCGGGCGCGCAGGGTGGTTTCCATCGTCTTCTTTTCGGCATCGTTGAGTTTGCCGTCGCCGTCCTTGTCGAACTCTTTGAGCCACTCGGCCTGGCGCTCTTTGACCTTCTCGATCTTCTCGCCGCGCTTTTCCTGGTCGGCCATGAGCATCTGCTCTTTGACGGCGGCGATTTCAGCCTCGTCGAGCTTGCCGTCCTTGTTGGTGTCGTAGCGCTTTATAATTGCAGCATCGTGCTCGGACACGGGCTCGTTTTCGGCGACGGCAGGCAGAACAAATTGCGTTGCTGCTAGGAGGGCGGGGAATAGAAACGAGGTTTTCATGGGATGATCGTGAGTCGTTTGTTTGCGGGGTCTGTCTCTGGCGTGACGCCGGAGCGTGGACCCGGTTACAGCCGTCCCCGCCCCACCCATCGCAAATCCCCCATTTCCCATCATGTATCAGGTCACCTTTTCCGAGCAGAGCATGCACGAGCTCAACGCGCTCGACAAATTCGCCCAGCTCGAAGCGATCGAACCGATCAGCTCGCTGAAACCCTCGGATCTCGAACACCCGCGCGAGCCGCTGGGCAGCTTCAAACGCGCGGGTCACATGCTCTACCGTCTGCGCTCGGGCGATCACCGGTTTTACTTTGAAGTGCGCGGAACCGAGCAGCTCCATGTGCTCTACATACTGCACAAGAACTCGTTGGAAGACTTCCTTTTGCGTAACAAGTTACCCGTCTCGGAAAGTCAGCTGGTCGAACAGGATTCCAAGTTTTGGAAATACTTGGAAAGCCTCACCAAAAAATAAACCCGCTTCCCGCCATGGCTGAAAACTCCAACCCTCCGATCGAGGTCGAAGCGGAAAACCCCTACTCGGTTACACAGGCGAGCCGGATTTATTTCCTGCCCAACCTGATGACCGCCGGCAATCTGTTCTGCGGCTTTGCGGCCTGCTTGAGCTGCATCGAAGCCAGTTTCATTGCCCGGTCGTCCGAAATGACGGCTTACATTCCCGCGGACTCCATCGAACTCTACAAAAAGGCCGTCTGGTATATCTTTGGCGCCATGGCCTTCGACGCGCTTGACGGGCGTCTGGCCCGCATGGGTGGCAAGGAATCCTTGTTCGGCGCCGAGTTTGATTCCCTGGCAGACGTGGTGTCGTTCGGCCTGGCGCCGGCCTTGATGGTGTTTTTTCTCATCATCCGTCCGGCCGAAGGAGATCAAACCTTGCTGAGCGCCGGTGGTTTAATCGGATTTATCTACCTGCTGTGTGCCGCCATGCGGCTGGCGCGCTTCAACGTCATCACCCATCCGTTGCTTCATCGTCCGGAAGGGAAGAGCTCCAACAAAGACTTTGTCGGCCTGCCGGTTCCGGCCGCCGCCGGAACCGTGGCGGCCTTGATGCTGTTTCTCCTGAATCTTATCTCACAGGACAAGTCATTGCATATGTTGACGTTGGGACTTCCACTGCTCCTGATTTTGGTGGCGATGCTGATGGTCAGCACGGTGCGTTATCCCAGTGGCAAGCAGATCGATCTGCGCACGAAGACCAAGCTGACCACACTGGTGATCTACATCGCGGTCGCCGCGGCGGTCATCAAGTTCAAGGAATACGGCATGATCGCCCTGTGCCTGAGCTACATCTTTTACGGGTTGATCCGGCACTGGCGCCGGCATGGTCCGATCAAGCGCGCGCCGTTGGTGTGAGTTGTTCTGCGATCAAGCGACCAATAACCGGCCAATAACTTCACCGTTGTGCACAACCCCCTCCTTGTTGGTTCGTCCGCCGGCGGTTTTTCACGGTGCGAAACAGGCCGTTTTACGAGGGGGATTTCGAAGTTATGGCAGTTGCTGGCACCCCATAATAAGACGGATAACATATATATTGAGTTAGGTTTCTTTTATCCTTTGTTAATTTCCACCTTTCGCGTTCCCTCTCCCTCCCGCTTTCCATGAAATTCAAGATCAACCGCGATCACTTCAGCAACGGCCTCGCCCAGGTTCTCAACGTCGTCGGCTCCAAGGCCACCATGCCGATCCTGAGCAACGTGCTGATCGAAGCGGAGAAGGACTACATCTCCCTCACGACCACGAATCTCGATCTCGGCATCCGCTGCAAAATCAAGGCCGAGGTGAAAGAGGGCGGTTCCGTCACCCTGCCGGTGAAGCGTCTCGCCACCATCGTGCGCGAACTGCCGAACGTTGACGTCACTTTCGATTCCACGCCCAACCACCAGGTGAAACTCACCTCCGGCGGCTCCACGTTCCGTATCGTCGGCATCGGCAAGGAAGAGTTCCCTCCCCTCCCCGAGCTGGGCGACGACAAGAGCTTCACCCTCGAGCAGGCCGAGCTCACCTCGATGCTCAAGAGCGTGTCCTACGCGCAGTCCTCCGACGAGACGCGCTACATCCTCAACGGCGTCTATTTCAACTTCCGCGACGGCAAGCTGAACCTCGTCGCAACCGACGGCCGCCGCCTCGCGCTCATTTCCAAGGAGCTCGAAGTTCCGCCGGAGAGCGCAGGAAGCATCATTCTGCCCGCCAAGACGGTCTCCGAGCTCACCCGCATGCTGGACAAGGGGGAGAAGCTTAAAATCGCGTTTAACGACCGCCGCGCCTCCTTCCAGATCAACACGGACAAAGACTCCAGCGGTCTCGTGGACTCGATCTACCTCTATTCGAAGGTCGTCGAAGGCAATTACCCGAACTACCAGCAGGTCATCCCCAAGGAGACCCACCAGCGCATCAAGCTGGAACGCGAGTTGTTCCTCCAGTGCGTGCACCGCGCCGCGCTCGTCACTTCCGAGAAGTCCAACTCGGTGAAGATTAAACTCACCAGCAACCTCCTCGAAATCACCGCGCAAAGCCCCGATTTCGGTGAGGCGCACGAGTCGATGGCGATCGCCTACAGCGGTCCCGACCTCCAAGTCGCGTTCAACCCCTCGTTCGTCCTCGATCCGCTCAAGGCGCTGACCAAGGACGAAGTGTTCTTCGAGCTGAAAGACGAAGTGAGCCCCGGCGTGTTCAAGACGCTGGAAAGCTTCATCTGCGTCATCATGCCGGTGCGTCTGAGCTGATTACACCCGCTCGATAGGCCCCTTTTTACTGGCCGAGGTTTCACGACCTCGGCCTTTCGCATCCATGAACCCCGACTATCCGCTTCTCGCCGCGATCATCCTCTCGCTGGTGCTGTTGCAGTTGAACCAGCGTCGCGGTTCGCCCGTGCTCGCGATTTTCAACCGGTGGTTGCGGTGGTTTATCTTCGCGTTCGGCATGGCCGCGGTTTCGCACGACCTGGGCTGGCCGAATTATCATTACGTTGTGCTGGTCGCGGCGTTTTTCCTGATCTGGTTCGTGCTGGAGACGCTCTACAACTGGCTCGCGATCCATGCGCTCAGCGTGAGTCCGCTGCCGCTGTTTCCGCGCTTCACGCTCAACCACTCGGGCGAAGAGTGGCCGACGCAGCCGCACTTTTTGAAAATCCGCGACTGGCTTCGCGCGAACGGCTTCAAGCAGGTGCAGGCGCTCAAGGCCGAGGTGGGGCCGAGCATTTACCTGCGCGTATCCATTTATCAGGACAGCGAGGCAGGGGTGCGTTTGCAGATCACGTTCCTTCCGCAGGGCAACGGATCGCTGGCGGTGAGCTACAGCCTTTCGACGAACACGGTGAGCGGCTATCGCTACGTGACCGACAACCTGCACCTGCCGTTCGGCGGATTTTATCCGGAGAACTGGCTGGTGGTGCGGAATCCGTGGCGGCGTTCGCTGGCGCGGCTGGTGAAGAAACATCGCACGCGTCTGGCGCGCGGCGGTGAGATGATCGCGCCGTGGACCAGCGATCCGTTGAACGATCTGAACTCCCAGCAACGCGAGCTGGAGAAGATCAACACCGAGCTGGGATTCCTTTTTCCGCAGGCCGACCGCGAGGAATACGGCAAGATCAGCCACGAAGGCCGTTATCGCGTGTGGAAGGAATACTGGATGCTGAGCTACTTCGGGAAGAGCGTGCGGTATTGAGCGCGGTGGTGAAAACGGCGGCCTAATTTTGCTGACCGGCCGGCCAGACAAGGTCATCCGGCTGGCCGATGTTTTCGCCGTCTCCGACTCCACCGTCATTGGCGCCATTAATGCCGACGCTCCACAGGCGTGCAGGTTTAAGATTCATGAGAAGCGCTGCAGTGCTGAATGGATCAGCCGGCGGTTCGGCAAGGAAACCGGCGGTGAGGAGTTCTTTCCACGGAGCGGGGCGGCCGAGACGGTGCCAGGCGAGCAGGCCGGTGAGGGCGCTGCGTTGAGCTTCGCGGCGGAACACCGAGACGGAGAGCGGCTCCCATTGCGACGTCGTGATGATGAGGAAAAGTTTGCCGACAGGGTTGTCCACCGAAGCGAGCTCGGCGTTGGCGGCGGTGATCTGTTCAGTCGTGGGCGCTTCTTCCTGCGACGCATAGCGTAAGAGCGCGGGAAGCTCGCGCGCGTAGCCGAGCAGGCGGGGATAGGTGTGCAGTGAGGTCAGGCCGCGCGGGTGGCGCGAGGTTGCAGAGAAGGCGGCCAGCCATCCGCGAACATCCTCAGCCGCAGCCTGCAACGTGGCCTCGGGGTCGAAGATATCGCGCGTTGGGATGGCGAGGCGGAGTTCACCTTCATCGGGAGGTTGTGGCGGGGCCATGCCGAGCGAGCCGATGCTGCTAAGGAGTAACTCGGGATCGCGCGTGCGCGGCAGGCGATCGATCACAAGGTGGGTGAAAAACGTGAACTCGCCGCGAAAGGCGCGGCTGAGCGCGGTGGCTGCAAGATGTTGGTCGCGGAAGAGCGCGGTTTGCAGCGCGGCGGCTTGCGCGGGCGTGAGGTCGGGCTGGCGGGCGAGCCAATATACGCCGTCGAGCGAGACCTGCCAGATTCCGGACGCGTTGAGGAGAGGGATGAGCCCTTCCTGGGTGGCGAGGAGTTCGCGGGAGAGCGTGAGATTGTGCAGGGCGAACGTGAGGGCTTCGTCGCGATGGCCGTCAGACCATGCGGCCTTGAGCGCGACGACGCGCACGACGGCCAGCTGGCGCAGAAGATTGTGATCGGGAAAAGGCGTCTCGGGTCCGCGAAGAGGCGGGAGCTGGAGGTGTTCGCCGGTGCGGAATGTCGTCTGGGCCAGCACGGGTTGCACGGTGGCGAGCCAGGCGAGCATGGCCGGGCCGGGGGCGGATGTCAGCGGCGAGGACAGATCGACCAAGGCTTCGGACAGGACTGGATCGGAGGGAAAGAGCGACGGCAGTAACGGACGCCAGCGAGGGAGCGCGTTGTCGGTTTCGGCCAACTCGGTGCGAGGGAGCAACAGTTGGCGCCACGGTGGCGGCGTGGTTTCGGTTGCGGCCAGTGCAGTGCCCAGCAAGCCGAAGAAGAGCAACACGGAGGCGAGGCAGGACATGCGGAGAGGGTGCGTCCTCCGGACAAACCAGGTCGAGGTGATTTGTTGGGGGCACAAAAAAGCGCGGTCGTTGCGGACCGCGCTTTTTATTGGATCGAAATACGACTTAGCGGCTGCGGCGCTTGAGGGCGAGCTGGACGCCGGCGAAGCGCATGACGCTGTGCAGGTGCTCCTGCTCGGCGGGATCGAGGTGGGCGCTGTCTTTGAGCTGGGTCTCGGCACGCTTGAGGGCCTCTTCGACGGCTTTCTCGTCGATCTTGTCCTCGGTGATGGCGCGCTCGGCCAGGATCGAGATCTTGTCGCCCTCGACCTGCGCGAAACCGGCGCCGACCGCGAGGAACTGGTCCTTGCCGTCCTTGGTCACGCGGAGTTCGCCGTCGGCGACCTGCGTGAGCAACGGGATGTGGCCGGGGAGAATGCCGATCTCACCGTCCACGGTCGGGATGACCACGGTGTCGATGGTGTCGGAATAAACCCGGGCTTCGGGGGTGACGATTTCGAGCGTGAGGGACATTTTTTTAAACCACTAATGAACACTAATGGACACTCATTCAAACCAGGCAAAGTGCCGGGCTCGGAGTGTCTGCATTAGTGATAATTAGTGAGGATTAGTGGTTAAACTTCAGCCTGCTTACTTCTTGGCGGAAGCAGCGATGACTTCGTCGATGCCGCCCTTCATGTAGAAGTCGCCCTCGGGGACGTGGTCGAGTTCGCCGCTGAGGATCATCTTGAAGCCGCGCACGGTGTCCTTGACCGGGACGTATTTGCCGGGGGCGCCGGTGAACACTTCGGCGACCGCGAAGGGCTGCGAGAGGAAGCGCTGGATCTTGCGGGCGCGGTAAACGGTCTGCTTGTCCTCGGCGGACAATTCGTCGAGACCGAGAATCGCGATGATGTCCTGGAGGTCCTTGTAGCGCTGGAGGACGCGCTGGAGCTCGCGGGTGACCTTGTAGTGCTCTTCGCCGACGATCGAGGGCTCGAGGGCCTTCGACACGGAAGCGAGGGGATCGACGGCCGGATAGATGCCGAGCTCGGCGATGGAGCGCTCCAACACGATGGTGGAGTCCAAGTGCGCGAACGTGTTGGCGGGGGCCGGGTCGGTCAAGTCGTCGGCGGGCACGTAAACGGCCTGCACGGAGGTGATGGAACCCTTCTTCGTCGAGGTGATGCGCTCCTGGAGGAGACCCATCTCGGAGGAGAGCGTGGGCTGGTAACCCACCGCGGAGGGCGAGCGGCCGAGGAGGGCGGACACTTCGGAACCGGCCTGCGAGAAACGGAAAATGTTGTCGATGAAGAGCAACACGTCCTGGTTTTTCTCGTCACGGAAATACTCGGTCATGGCGAGCGCCGAGAGGGCGACGCGCATACGGGCACCGGGCGGCTCGTTCATCTGGCCGTAAACGAGGGCGACCTTGGACTCGCCGAGGTTGTCCTGCTTGATGACGCCGGCCTCGGACATTTCGTGGTAAAGGTCGTTACCTTCGCGGGAACGCTCGCCGACGCCGGCGAACACGGAGTAACCGCCGTGGGCCTTGGCGATATTGTTGATGAGCTCGAGGATGACGACCGTCTTGCCGACGCCGGCACCGCCGAACGCACCGGCCTTGCCGCCCTTGATGAAGGGGCAGATGAGGTCGATGACCTTGATGCCGGTCTCGAGGATCTCGGCCTTGGTGTCCTGGTCCGCGAGCGCGGGGGCGGCGCGGTGGATGGGGTAGCGCTTGGTGTGAACGACCGGGCCTTTGCCGTCCACGGGATCGCCGGTGACGTTGAAGATGCGGCCGAGGATGCCGTCGCCGACGGGGACGGTGATGGGGTTGCCGGAGTCAACGACCGCGGCGCCGCGCACGAGGCCCTCGGAGGAGGACATCGCGATGGTGCGGACGACGCCGTCGCCGAGATGCTGCTGGATCTCGAGGGTGAGGTGCTCCTGTTTGCCGGAGACGGTGAAATCAACGGTCAGCGCCTGGTAGATGGGCGGGACGTTGTTTTCGGGGAACTGGACGTCAACGACGGGGCCGATGACCGAGACGATTTTGCCGATGTTGCTCATGGACGATAAAGGGTGGGTTGAGTTTGTATTTGAAATTCAATTACGCGGCGAACGACGAGGCGGCGATCTCCAGGATTTCCTGGGTGATGGCGGCCTGGCGGGCCTTGTTGTATTCGAGGCTGAGCTCGCCGACCAACTTGGTGGCGTTGTCCTTGGCGGTCTTCATCGCGACCATGCGGGCCGAGTGCTCGGACGCGCGGGCGGAGAGGACGAGCTGGTAGACGAGGCGGTTGACGTAGAACGGGAGCAGCGCCTCGAGGACCTGGGCGGCGCCGGGCTCGAAGATCATGTCGCGGTCGTCGCGCTTCACGGTGATGCCGGCGTCGGCCTGGGCGCTTTCGATGAAGGCGGCGAGGCTGGCGAGCGGGAGCACGGGGCGGAGCGTAGGCTCCTGCACGAGGGTGTTCTTGTAGCGCGGATAGATGACCTCGACCGTGTCGATCTCGCCGGCGAGGTATTTCTCGACCATGAGTTCGACGGCGACCTTGATCTCGGAGAACGGCACGCGGTCCTGCACCGGGAAATCGGCGACGAGGTCGCGGTGGGTGCGGGCGAGGAACTGCGCGCCCTTGCGGCCGATGGCGAAGAACTTCACCGGGGTTTTGATCTCGGTGACGATCTTGAAGAGGTTGGCGTTGAGCGGACCGCAGAGACCCTTGTCGGTGGTGACGAGGAGAATGCCGCGGGTCTTGATCTCACGCTGGACGAGGAACGGGTGCTTGAGCTCGGCGACGCGGGGAGCGAGGGACGCGAGCATGTCGGACATGAGCTGCGCGTAGGCACGGCCGGCGAGGGCCGCCTGCTGCGCCTTCTTCATCTTCGACGCGGCGACGAGCTCCATCGCCTTGGTGATCTGGCGGGTGTTTTTGAC
>DATHXF010000044.1:0-42164 GCA_035459785.1 Rariglobus sp.
ACCAAGAGTTGTTGGATTCACGGACGGCGTTTAATCGGAATCGCATCCCTGTTGGGTGCCGTAATTTTGTCCGCTGCGCCGAAAGCCACGGGCGAACACGACACGCCTGAATTGGCGGCAAAACGAATTGCGGAGATCAGCGCGCTGATCCCGTCCGGAGAAGGGGAACTGGATGATCAAGGGCTGTTAAAATCTCTCGGACGGCAAAGCACCCCTGATACAATACGGCCGGAAACGGGCCGCATCGAAATACGGCTTAAAAACGAAGGAAGTGATTCAAAGCTTTTGAACGGCTGGCTGCGTTACGAAACAGATACGGGGCTTGATCAAGGATGCATCCGGATAATTTGGGCTTCCGGAATCGTCCGAGTTAATGGAGGTCGCGCGACAATCACGCTGCGTGGCAATGATCGTCGGGTGATCTTGTATGCCGAAGGTCTTCCGGGCTATCGCCTCGCGCAAAAAAACCAATTCGGACTGTCTGCCTCTACGGCCCTCACTCTTCCTCCAAACACCAACTTATTGGAGGCTGAAATTCCTGTGACGGCTGCGGGCGCCATCCGGTGGCGTATAATGAGCGAGACCGGTTTACCTGAAACCGAGCCGTTGAAGCTTTGGTATTATGGCGCGGATTTTTCGACCTCGGACAAAAAAATGGATCCGCCTTACCGCCGACTTCTTATTCGTCCGGCTTTTTTCCATGAAAAATACCGGATTGTGATCCAAAAAGGCGCACGTCTCGCCTTCAGTTCGCCGGCTCCCCTTACCCTGCAAAACCCGGTGTCGGATGAGGTCGTGGCCTTCGTTCCGGGAGTAACCGTTTCCGGGCGCATCCTTGATGAAAAAGGAGTCCCAGTCTCCGGACTTACGTTCGCTTTGAGATATCAGATGATCAAGAAGCAGCCGACGATGACCGAAACCGTGGCGGAAGTGATGACGGACAAATCGGGTGATTTTAGATTCGAAAATATTAACCCGGACATGCCCAACCCTTACTGGCTTCAGCTATCTACGGCTGACACTGGCGGGCCAACCGCTACTCCGCCCTACCGGTTCGAAATAAATCCACGTTCTTCACAACCGATAGAACTTCGGCTGCCGGCGATGTATCCCGCCATGGGGCGATTGTTGCATGCTAAAACAGGAAAGCCGGTGGTCGGAGCAAAGTTAAGGGCGTATGTTCGGTCGCATCTTTCCCCTACCGGTCGCCCCGCGGGTTTGCCCATATTCACAGTCCCGGCCGAATTGCCCACGGATGAAACGGGCGCCTTCAAGTTCAGCCATCTTCCGATTGGCATATACGATTTCTACATTGAGAGCGGTCGGATTGTGAGGGACGGCAAAGATATCCCTGCGCTTCAGGTGAGCCCGAACGACAATCCAAACATGGACCTCATGCACGTTCCCCAAAATCCCGGAGAGCCCCTCGTGCTGTGGTTTTCAGAGTAAACACCGGTGTTACCGGACATACCCTGACCGGCAAATCACCCCGCGCACCCTCACCGAGGCGATGTCCGCTACAACCATCCGACTACTCGCTACCTGCTACTTTTGGGCCGGCGCTCAGTCCGGCCCTTACCTCAATTCAACTTAAACCCCAGCGTCGCCAGTTCGTTCAGCTCAAACGGCGCACTCGCGATCACATCCTGCACCGCCGTCAACGCTTCGGGCAACGCAGCCACGTTGAGCGCCGAGGCGCCGTCATCGGAATCATGAAGGCTCACGGTCCAGGTGGACGCCGCGCCTGCATGCATCACCTCGTGGAGTGAACCATAGAGGTAGTTGCCCGAGAGTCCGGGATGCGGACCGGTGCCGGGCACCAGGAAAATGCTGTGCACCGGATCATGCACCGCGGGCGCTTCGCCCGGACCGTGATGCTTGCGATGCTGGATCGCCTTGCCGATCACGCGCAGGCGCTGGCTCTCGGCCTTGGCGCGCAGCGCCTCGGGGAGAGACTGCACATAGCGGTCAAAGATGCGGTCGTTGCTCTCCAGCGCACCCACCTCGATCTGACCGGCGATTAGCGCCTCCAGGTTGTTGGCATAAAAGAGCGGCGCCTTGGCCAGCGAACGCACGGTGACATGGCCGTCCTTAAAGTCGGCCGACGAATACACCCGGTGAGTCGCGTGCAGTTTGCGCAGCGCGTCCTGGTAAGTCGGCGTATGCGGCACGGCCCCGACAGGGCTGTTCTCGATCATATCAAGGACGGTCAATTCAATCTGGGTATGGGGTGCGTTCGACATGGATACATGTTCCTATTTACCGAAAAGACCAAACACGAGGAGCATCTGTTCCCTCCGTCGCCTTCAAACCAAAGCGATGGTCCACATAAGAACAGTTTTCCGGTCAAAACCTCCGGCGGCATCAGCCGCCCCTCCGCTTAACCGTGAAGGCCATTGGCCGAAACCTCTCTACGGGAAATCCAGCCATTGGCGGATTTCTATTAGCGGTTAAAAACTCCGAATCCTTCTCCTCTTCTTGTCCCCACCCTCAACGAACGACTACCGCCACCGCCCGATCTGATACGCCTTCCGGTAATCCCGCGGCGCCATGCGCATTTCCTGACGGAAGCGGCGCGAGAAATACAACTCGTCCTCAAAGCCCACTGCCGCCGAGATTTCGTGAATCGGCCGCTTGGTTTCCACGAGCATACGGCACGCTTCGCGCATCCGCAGCTCCTGCAGGTAACGCGCCGGCGGCTTGCCCACTGTCTCCAGCCAACGACGCCGGAAGGTCGAGGGCGACAGCCCATGCTTCTTCGCCAGCACGTCAAAATCCACCGGCTGTCCCGGATTGTTCTGCAGGTTGCTCAACAACCGCTGCAACGACGACATCCCGTTCTCCACCTGCGAGGCCGCGAGCCAGGTCTCCAACACCAACCGTTCGCACACGCGGTCCACCCGGTCGGCCACTCCGTCCGTCTGCGGTGAGTTCGACAGCCGCACCACTTCATCGAGCTGGGACCGCACCGCGTTGATATCGTGAATCGGCCACACGGGCTTGGACATATCCACCAGCTTGGTCGCAGTGAGTCGCGGCATCAGGGCCGGCTCATAGACAATATAACACTCGTCCCACGTCTCTCCGGGGGGCGGTCCATATTCGAGATACTCGCCCGGCCACTGCGTGATCACACACGGAGCCTGCACCGGCCATACGCGGCCCATGCGGTGAAACTCTCCCCGTCCGCGAAGGATCAGCGAAAACGCGCACACCTCAAACCGCCTTCGGTCCCACTTCGCCTTTTGATCGAGGTAATTGACCGTCGTCACCGGCAGGTTCGAAGGAAACTGCCGCGTGTAACCGCCCCAATGCTTGACCAGAAAATCCATGCGCTTGAACAGCCTATCCATTCACGACAAAAGGCGAGTGAGTTATAGTGGCCCTACCCCGATCCGCCGGTCTGCCTGTTGTTCTCGCTGTCGTCCAAAGGACACCCGCCCTCGATCATCTCGCTGCTTTCCGCCTACCCGCTACTCGCTACCCACTACCCGCTACTTTACAAAATCCTCATGAAACCTAAACGCGCCCTCTTCCTCTCCGGCGGCTGGTCCGGACACGTCCCTGAACAGATCGTCCACCTTTTCTCCGGCGACCTCCAGGCCGCCGGTTTCGAAACCCGCATCGAAACCACCCTCGATCACCTCGCCGAGGTGGAAGAGCTCAAAACCTACGACGTCATCTTCCCTTGCTGGACCATGGGCCAGCTCACGCCCGCGCAAACCAAGGGCCTCGTCGAAGCCGTGCGCTCCGGAGTCGGCCTCGCCGGCATCCACGGCGGCATGGGCGACGCCTTCCGCGGCAACACCGATTACGAATGGATGGTCGGCGGACACTTCGTTGGCCACCCGCACGTCGGCGACTACACAGTGAACATCCGTGACACCGCCCACACGATCACCGCCGGCCTTCCTGCGTCGTTCGCCTACAAGTCCGAGCAATACTACCTCCTCGTCGATCCGGGAGTGCACGTCCTCGCCGACACCGCCTACACGCACGAAGGCCGCACCGTGACCATGCCCGTCGCATGGACGAAGCAATGGGGCAAAGGCCGCGTCTTCTACAACGCCCTCGGCCATGCACCGTCGGAATTCACCGACTTCCCCGCCGCCCGCAAACTAACCGTCCAAGGCGTTCTCTGGACTGCTCACGCGCTCTGATCCCGATCATTAACCACAGATTTCACAGATAAACACAGATGCCGGAGTTCGGTCCATCTGTGCCCATCGGTGTCATCTGTGGTTAAAACTTCTTCGCCACTCCGGCGAAACGACGCCCCGCCTCAATCAAGTCCGCCTCGCCCAACACACCGAAACTGAGGCGGATGAAATTCTTCGGCGCGTCATCACCGAAGCACAAGTCACCCGGCACGTAGAGCACGCCCGCCGCGACGCACGCATGGCAGAACGCCGAGTCCATGCCCGTGTCCAAACCGGCCGGAGCCGTCAGCCACAAGTAAAGACCACCGCCCGGCACCGCCCACTTCCAGCCGAGTTCCGGCAATCCCGCCTCGGTCAACGCGCCGTGGAGCGCACGCATCTTTTTCAGATAGCCCGGACGGATCACCGCGAGCTGTGCGTCGAGTCCATCGACGGCGAAAATCTCCTCAAAAATCGCCTGGTTATAGTTGGCCGTGCCGAAGTCGTGATGGCCTTTCACATGGAGCATCTTCGCCAGCAGTCCCGAATCGGATGACGTGCCGTAGCCAACCTTGAGTCCGCTCGCGAAGGGCTTGGTCAGCGTGGACAGATACAGCTTCGGAAACGCCGCCCACGCGGGCAGGCTCAACACGCTGCGCGCCGGATGCGGCTGTTCGTAGTAGAGTTCCCGATACGCCGCGTCCTCGACGACCGGCACGATCACGCCGGCCTGGGTCAGCGCGTCCGCAATGGCGTTCTTCTCCGCTTCGTCGAGGCTACGCGCCGACGGGTTTGAGAAGTAACTCACAAAATACACCGCCTTCACGCGGCCGAGTTCGCCGCGCGAGCGCAGCGTTTCCATCAGCGCCGACAGACCCGCTCCGTCGATGCGGCCTTCACCATCCAACGGCATGGAGCGCGCCTGCACTCCAAGTCCGGTGAGCATTTCCAGATAAACGAAGTAGCTGGGGCGATCCACCAGCACGATGTCGCCCGGGTCGCAGAGCACCTGCATGGCGAGGTAGAGCGCCTGCTGGGAGCCGTTGGTGATAAAGAAATTTTTCCGCACCGTGTCGACGTCGGGCGGCGTTTCCATCGCCAGCAACCGGTCGGCCAGCGCGGCGCGCAGCTTGGGGCGTCCATAGTTGGTGCCGTATTGGAGGTATTCCGGCTCGCCGGCGCGGGCGGACAAACGCTCGACCGCCGCCTTCACCGCCGCCACGGGCAGCGTCTGGTTGTCGGTGAACCCGGCAGCCAGCGACAGCAGCTTGGGATTCTCCAGCATCAGCTTCATCAAATGCGCGATGGTCGGAGACTGGGCGCGGTGGCCGAGGGCGGAATAGGCGATGGAGTCGGACATGGTGGAAGCGTGGAACGATGAAAACAAAAAGGCGCGGAGGAAATCCTCCGCGCCAGAAGTTAACAGTGATCGTCGGTTCAGGCCGGTGACGGGGCCGGCGTGCCGCCGAGGCCTTCGGCGGAGTCCTTGGACTTCTTGGCCGCCTTGTCGTCGCCCGTGCGAACCGGCAGTGCGGGCGGAAGCTCGCGGATGACCGGCGAGCTGATCGCGCCAGTCTTGAGAATCTCCATGACGTGTTTGCCTTCGATGGTCTCGTATTCGAGGAGCGCCTCGGCGACCTTGTCGAGGGCCGGACGGTGCTGCAGCAGGATCTCGGTGGCGCGCTTGTATTGTTCGTCCACGAGACGGAACACCTCGGCGTCGATCTTGCGGGCGGTTTCCTCGGAGTAAGGCTGGCTGCGGGTGATCTCGCGGCCGAGGAACACCGTGTCGTTGCTCTCGCCGTAGGCGACCATGCCGAGCGGGCTCATGCCCCAGTCGCACACCATGTGGCGGGCGATGCGGGTCACCATCTTGATGTCGCCGGAGGCGCCGTTGGAGATGTCGTTCAAGACGAGTTCCTCGGCGATACGGCCGGCGCAACCGATGGCGATGCGGATCTCGAGACGCTTCTTCTCCTGGCAGAGGATGTCCTTGCTGGGAATATACATCGTGCTGCCGAGGCTGCCGCCGCGCGGGATGATCGTGACCTTGTGCACGGGCATCAGGCCGTCGTCCAAGACGGCGGTGACCAACGCGTGACCGGCCTCGTGGTAGGCGGTGAGCTTCTTCTCGCCGGCGTCCATCACGCGGCGACGCTCGCGGCCGAACTGAACCTTCTCGCGGGCGTCGTCCACGTCGATCATCTCGACCTTCTTCTTGTTGCGGCGGGCGGCGAGGAGCGCCGACTCGTTGAGCAGGTTGGCCAGATCGGCGCCGGACAGACCGGGCGTGCCGCGGGCGATGACGTTGAGGTCGACGTTGTCGGCCAGCGTGATCTTGCGGGCGTGAACGCGGAGGATCTGCTCGCGGCCGACGAGGTCGGGGAGATCGACATACACCTGACGGTCAAAGCGACCCGGACGCAGGAGCGCCTGGTCGAGCACGTCGGCGCGGTTGGTCGCGGCGATGATGATGACGCCCTCGGTGGTGTCGAAGCCGTCCATCTCGACGAGCATGGAGTTGAGCGTCTGCTCGCGCTCGTCATTGCCGCCGCCGAGACCGGCGCCGCGCTGGCGGCCGACCGCGTCGATTTCGTCAATGAAGATGATGCAAGGCGCGTTCTTGCGGCCCTGCTCGAACATGTCGCGCACGCGGCTTGCGCCGACGCCGACGAACATCTCGACGAAGTCGGAGCCCGAGATGCTGAAGAAAGGAACATCGGCTTCGCCAGCGACGGCCTTGGCGAGGAGCGTCTTGCCGGTGCCGGGAGGACCGACGAGCAGAAGACCCTTGGGAATCTTGCCGCCCATCTTCTGGAATTTCTTCGGGTCCTTGAGGAATTCGACGACCTCGGAAACCTCTTCCTTGGCCTCGTCGCAACCGGCGACCTCGGAGAACGTGACCTTGTCGCGATCACGCGCGAGCAGCTTGGCGCGGCTCTTGCCGAAGTTCATGGCGCCGCGTCCAGCCTGGCGGAGCTGGCGGACAAACAGGAAATAGAGGAGACCAACGATCAGGAGAATCGGGAGCAGGTTGATCAACAGATTCGACCAGGTGCTGGAAATGGCCGGCTCTTCGAAGACCTTGGTCTTCTGAAGGAGCTCGAGTTTATCCTCGGTCAGATTGCCCGCCGCGCGGAACTGGTCGGTTTTCACGCCGGACTCGGTGTCGAGCGAGGCCTCTTTGATCTTGCCGGTGACGACGGCGCCGTTGCGACCGTAAGAGCCGTCATAACGGATCACGCCCGAAACCACCTGGCCGGCTTCGGCCATTTCGAAGACCTGCTGAAGCTTGAGGTTGGCTGGCGCAGGCGTGCGTCCCGGGCTGAAATAAAACAGCACGAGAACGGCGGCGATGATCGACATCCAGATCAGGGTCACCTTCACCGGAAAGCGGTCCGGGGGGAGATTTTTGAGCGGACGTCGTTTAAGGTCGTTTTTAGGGTCGGGCATTACGATGTGGACTAGGGTATAACCGTGCGGGTTCCCTCTTATAAGTCAATTGGGGCGCCGCAGGTAATTAACGGGAATACCCTGATTCGAATACAAGCATACCCTTACGGATCACCGCAAATCCACTGCGTCCGAGGCTGAAGCGCGTGAAACTCCCCTTCTCCACCGCAGCCAGCAAAGCGGCAAAGCCCTGCCGCGAAAGATCACCGGTGTCGCGTTGCGCCGCCAGCCAGCGATGCAATGCGCGGCGAATGACGGCGCGGGGTTTGCCGTGAAGGATCTTCACATCCAGCCGGCCGCCATCCGCCGAAAGCGGCGCGAGCGCATCCACCCAGTCCTCAAGGGCCGCATCGTCTTCATCGAGCAACTCGCGCGACAACGCCGCACCCGCCAGCGCATCCCGGCCGGCCGCCGCCTGCGCCCAGGCCGGCAACACGTCGAGGCGGATACGGTTCCTGAAATAATCGCCCGCGCCGTTGCTCGCATCCTCCCGCCAAGTCGCACCCGCACTCCGCAGTGCCGCGACGAGTTCGTCTTTTTTCAACGTCAGCAAAGGCCGGACGTGCACGCGCGCGGAAGGCATTTCCTGGAACGGACGCGGTGCGGCGAGACCGGCGGTTCCGCTCCCCCGGGCGATCCGCATGAGCATCGTCTCGGCGATGTCATCCTGCTGATGGCCGAACCACAGCGCGCGAACGCGCCGCCGCGACGACTCGCGTTGAAAGAAAGCAAAACGCGCCGTGCGCGCCTCGGCCTCGCTGGCGCCTTTGCGCGCTTCGGTCCAGGAGCCGGAGCTAAATTTCACACCAAGAGCGGCGCAGACGCGTGAACAGAATTTCGCATCGGCCGCCGAGGCGCGTCCGCGCAACCGGTGATCAAAGTGCAGCGCGACCAGCCGGGCCCGGCGCTCCGGCCAATGCGCCCAAAGCAGCAGCAGCAACGCGAGCGAGTCGGCCCCGCCGGAAAACGCGACCGCCCACGGCGCCCGCGCCGCCGTGCTTTTACCTTCGGCCCAGGCAATCACCGACGGATGCAGTGCGGCACGCGGCACGCGTGCCGCGAGTGCCGCCGCGACGCACGGCCAATCGATTTTGGACATGCGTCGCATGGAGAGCGCGGTTTCGCCGAACCGATCAGGCAAACGTCAGATACTCCTTGCCGAAATACGGCACGAGCGCGGCGGGGATTTTCACGCGGCCGTCGGCCTGCAGGTTGTTTTCCAGCAGGGCGGCGAGCACGCGCGGCACGGCGAGGCCGGAGCCGTTGAGCGTGTGGACCAGCTCGGGCTTGCCGTCTTTGCCGCGGAAACGGATCTGTGCGCGGCGGGCCTGGAAGGTCTCGAAATTCGAGCAGCTCGACACCTCGAGCCAGCGCTTCTGGCCGGCCGACCAGACCTCGATGTCGAATTTTTTGGCCTGCGAAAAACCCAAGTCGCCGCCGCACATGAGCAGCACGCGATAAGGCAGACCGAGGAGTTGCAGCAGGTGCTCGGCGTCGCCGCGCAACGCGTCGAGTTCGTCGTAGCTCGTCGTAGGATGAACCCACTTGAGCAACTCGACCTTGTCGAACTGGTGGAGGCGGTTGAGACCGCGCACGTCCTTGCCGTAGCTGCCGGCCTCGCGGCGGAAACACGGGGTGTAGGCGCAGCGCTTCACGGGCAGCGCGGCTTCATCCAGGATCTCGTCGCGGAAGAAATTTGTGAGCGGCACCTCGGCGGTCGGCACGGCGTAGAAACCGTCGGCGACGGCCTCATACATCTGGCCTTCCTTGTCGGGAAGCTGGCCGGTGGCGGTGGCGCTGGCGGCGTTGACGAAGATCGGCGGGTTGACCTCCACGTAGCCGGCCTTGCCATTTTCATCCAAGAAGAAGTGGAGTAACGCGCGCACGATCTTCGCGCCGTCGCCGATGTAGAACGGGAAACCCGCGCCGGTGACTTTCGAGCCACGCGGAAAGTCGAAGAGTTTTTCGAAACCGGGAATTTCCCAGTGCGCCTTGGCGTCGGGCGAAAGCGAACCGATGTCACCCCATGTCGAGAACGTGACGTTTTCCTCGGGCGTGCGGCCATCGGGGACGGAAGCGTGAGGGATGTTGGGGAGCGTCATCATCGCCTGCTTCACCTTGGCCTCGGCGTCGTTGAGAAGGGCTTCGCCCTCTTTGACCTGGGCCGACACGGCCTTCATCTCGGCGACCTTGGCGATAAACTCGGGCGAGCCCTTGGGCAGCTTGGCCATCTCGGCATTGGCGGCCTTCTGCTTGCCGCGCAGGGACTCGACCTGCTGGAGCTGGTTGCGCCACTCGGTGTCGAGCGCCTGGATGGCGTCCACATCGACGGTGAGATGTTTTTTGGCAATCGCCGCGCGGACAACGTCGGGCGATTCGCGAAGGAGCTTGGGATCGAGCATGACGGGAAATCACAGCGCACCGGACCGCAGGAATAAACAAAAATGTGCAGGACCTCCTCGGGCCGCCGAAGCGGCCGGCAAACATCCCCCTTGCCCTCGTCCATCAACCCGCCTTGGTTTTAAGGTCAAACCCATGCCCTCCTTCGCCAGAATTTCTTTCTACAACAAGTGCAAGGCGCTCTTTCCCCGGCTCGCCGAGTTCGACGAAAACCTGAAGCTGCTCAAACAGGTCCGCAAATGGCGGCGCAACGGGTGGCAGACCCCGCTCCCCGGCTTGATGAAGCGCGTGATGATCAAGGCCGAGGCCCGCCGGATCGGTGCGACGACCCTTGTCGAGACGGGCACCTACATGGGCGATACCATCTGGTTTTTTCGCAGGGACTTCATCCAGCTGTTCTCGATCGAAATCCACCCTGAACTCGCCCGCCTCGCCCGTGAACGTTTCGCCAGCTGGCCCGGGGTGAAAATCGTCGAGGGCGACTCCGCCACCAAACTTGCCGAGATTATCCCTGAGATAACGGGGCCCTGCGCTTTCTGGCTCGACGGCCACTACTCGGCGGGAATCACCGGACGCGGTTCGATAGATTGCCCGATCTGGGGCGAGTTTGACGCGATCATCGGCAAAATGAAGCATCCGTTTATTATTCTGATCGATGACGCCCGCTGCTTTGGCACCGATGCCGATTATCCCACGCTGGCGGAGGTTGACGCCTTCGTTAAAAACCGGCTGCCGGGTTACTCATCGCGGGTTGAAAATGATATCATTCGCATCACGCCGGCCGTTACCAAAGAATGACAGGGGCGACCAAACCGATCAGGATAAAACTCCTCGGTAAATCCCGACCGGATGGGGATGGAGTTGGTTGGGATTCACGATTCCCCGGCGGACGCCATGAGTGGGGCAACTGTCATTATGTTTTTGACCGCCACTGCCGCGATTACGACTGGTTGGTCGTATATGACGACCTGCCTTCGGTTGCAGGTGAACGCCACACCCTCTGGACCGAGGAACTCGCCTGTCCGCGCGCCAACACCCTGCTGATCACGTCGGAGCCGTCCACGATCAAGGTCTACGGCTCCCGGTTTCTCAGCCAATTCGGCTGGGTGCTCACCAGCCAGGAGCCGTGGGTGATTTCCCACCCGGGCACGATCCGCTGCCAGCCGGGGCTGGTTTGGTATTACGCCCACACCGCGCCGCGCGGAAACTACGAGACCATCGCTGCGCATGTGCCGCTCAAGAAGACCGGCGACATCTCCGCCGTATGCTCGACCAAACAGCAACGTCACACGCTCCATCGGAAACGCTACGATTTTGTCATGGGGCTCAAGGAGCGCATTCCCTCGATGGAATTGTTCGGACGAGGCATCCGCTACATCGAAGACAAAGCCGACGCCCTTGATCCGTTTCGCTATCACGTGGCGATCGAAAATTTTTACGGCCCTCACCACTGGACCGAAAAACTCGCCGATCCCTTCCTCGGCGCCTGCATGCCGGTTTACCACGGCTGTCCGAATGCCGAGGAATATTTCCCCGAGAAAAGTTTCCTGCGCATCGATATCAATGATGTTGAAGGTGCGGCCGAAACCATCCGCCGCGCGATTGCCGATCGTCTCTACGAAAAAAATCTCCCGGCTATCCTGGAAAGCCGCCGCCTCGTTCTCGAAAAATATGGTCCGGTTGCCCAGATCAGTCGAATCGTGGAGCAACGCCACATGCCCACCGCCCCATCACCTTCGCACGGCGATGTCATCATGAGCCGTCATCGTCTCCGCCGGAAAAACCTGCAAAACAGCGTAAGTTTCGCCGCCGAAAAAGCCTACGTCTCCACGCGCCACGCCATCGGGCTCGTGTAACCCCCAGGGGGACATATCCACCGATCAAACATGCATTCTTCACCCTCATCCGACTCGGTATTTTGGAGTCACTTGGACGGAATCGCCGTGATCAATCTCGATGACCGCCAGGATCGATGGAATGCGATTCAATCCAGCGCCGGCGCCTTTCTCAGGGATGCCCCCCCACTCACCCGGATTTCCGCACTTTGGGGCGTGCAGCTTCCAGGCTACGGCACGCGACCCTGGTTTCACGGAAAACCTTCCGACAAGCGCTGGGCGGCAAAGGGCGGGTGCACTCAATCCCATCGGAAGGCCGTCGAACACGCGCGTCATCAAGGATGGAATACTTTTCTGGTGCTGGAGGACGATGCGGACCTGAGGTTGCTCACCGGTATTAATCTCGAGGCGTTGGCTCACCAGCTTTTCACCGAACATCCGGATTGGGATGTTTGTTATCTCGGATTCAGCAAAGCAGTGGGCCCGTCGCTCGAACTCGCCTCCTGCGGCGAGCACCACGTGTATGAGGTGATCGGCTGCTATGCAGGTCACGCCTACATCGTGAAGGCCCGCGCGCGCGATTGGATACTGGACCAGGTGGCCGGCCTTTCCGGTGTCTGGCCGTGGCTCGCCCGACACCGCATCATCGATCGCTGGTATGCCCGGAATCTTACACGGGTGCTCAGGGTCTTTGCCGTATCCCCGTCGATCATCACCCAGGTGCCCAGCTATTCCGACATCGTGCAGCGCACGGTTAACTACGACGAACAATTCACCGGACGCATCAAACATCTCTCGCACGGCAGAAGGGCGTTTGAACTTCGCAAGACACTGCATTACGCGACCATGTCTTTTACCGATGCCTACGATGCCCTTCGTGGCTTAATCAAGCGGTTCAGGGGGTTTTGAACCGGACGTCCATCCGTTGTTGAACGGGCTTTTCCGGCGAAGCTCGGATTGAACTCGAAAAAACCCGCTTAAGCGTGCGGAGTTACGCTTCAGATTCCCATCAAACGCCCTTCTCCCTTTTCAAGCATGGCCTTTTTCCGTCACCTCCTCAAACACCCCTTCGGCAACCGGCCCGGCCAGTATCTGTTGAGCAAACAGGTCAAGTTGTGTCACTGGCTCATGGGCATCGGAGCCGGCACCTCCGTCGAAGACAGCGGCGAGGTGGCGGTGATCAAAAAACTCATCAGTGAAAACCGCCGTGATCTCGTGGTGCTGGATGTGGGCGCCAACATGGGTCAGTTCCTTAACCTTACCGTATCCCGGCTCGGTGATCGTCTGCGTGAAATCCATTCCTTCGAACCCGCCGCCACCACCTTCCAGACCCTTGCTCAGAACGCCCTGAAGCACGACGGCGTGCGCCTGAATCACCTCGGGTTATCCCGTGCCGCCGGCACCGCGCAGCTTTATTACGACAAGGAAAACTCAGGTCTAGCCTCCCTCACCAAACGCGATCTCGCGTTCCGCAACATCTCCTTCGAGAGACAGGAATCCATTCAATTGTCCACCGCCGACGCCTACTGCGCCGAGCATGGTATTTCACATGTGAACTGGCTCAAAATGGACGTCGAAGGACATGAATTGGATGTCCTGCACGGCGCCTCCGCGCTCTTCGGGCGCAACGCCGTCGATCTCGTTACATTCGAGTTTGGCGGTTGCAACATCGACACGCGCACTTACCTGCGCGACTTCTACCAGTTCTTCGAAGCCCAGGGCATGCAGCTTTATCGCATCACCCCGAGCGGATACTTCCATCCTGTCAGCCGTTACCGGGAAACCGAGGAACAATTCACCACGGTCAACTACGTGGCATTCCGGCGCCCGGCCGTATAACATCCGGTTCTGGACGGCCCCATTGCTCTACCGGTGCTTGAAGCGGTAGAACCAGCCACGCACCGCACGAAACGCTTTCGCGGATCGAATGGTCACCGCCTGCGCGGGTTCGTCGCGATAAAAACGCTCCGTCCAATAGGCAAATCGCACGAAGGAATTAAAGACATCCAGAATCCGCTCACGAGCACCTCGCACCGCGGCTATTTCCATCTGACTGCATGGACTGGCCAATAACCGTTCGATCGTGGCTACCGCACCGTCCACGTCGTCCATATCGAGACTGCAAAACGAGTCCTCGGAAAAATAGTCGGCCAGATTCGGGCAACCTACATACAGGGGAAATGCCCAGCCCAGATAGGCATCCGCCAGCTTCTCAGTCCAATAATGCGGACTTTGACTGTTCTCCAGCACAAGATGGAACCGATACGGCAACACCGCTTCCATCTTATCATCGACAGGAGTGAATCCCTTGCCGAAGTGGACAATTTTGTCCCCCAGCCGCTCCTTGAGCGCGGCCAGGAACTTCAACCGGCGGCGCTGCCCCGGAGTGCTGGCCGTGCTTGAGCACACCACCGATACACGGTTGATTTTTTCCGGCGGAACGAGGGCTTTCAAATAATCGTAACCGTAGTCGTAACCGTAGCGTTTCCAACTGAGACCGACCATCCAGAACAAGCCCAAAGCATCCACCACCAGCCGTGGATGTCGCGAGCCGGTGTGGGTGTCCACCACATGATTGAACTGTTGATAAAACCGCTTCGGGTAACGCTTTTTTGCCGGCGGCTCGGCCGCTATGAAAAGCGTATTAATGGGTGCAACCTGCGTGGTTTCACGTGGCTTTGCATTTCCAAATACGATCCAAAAATCGTATGGCTGGTCCTCCGGGGGATGAACGGCGAAACGACACCGGCCCACCTTCATACTGCGACCCGGAGTGAACCAGTCCAGCCCTCCGACATCGAATCCCATCGTTATGCGCACCCGTAACTCCCGGCCGGCACCGGACAACGCAGTCGCTTCGTGTTGCGTGGCCGAAGACAGACTCGGCGCGGATGCTCGTGGTTGCCGTTGATCACCGATAACGGCCTTGGCACATGGGCGACGGTCAAAGAAGCGTCCTGCAAACTTGAACATGTTTTGAGTGGATTTCAGCAAGTTCATTGAGCACCCCGTTGAAGCGAGTTATGCAAGCGGCGCCAGCCCGAAGCAGGCTGCACCGGCCAGCCGGACTCGGCAGGAGAAAAAATCAGGCGTCCCTCATCCGTGCCTCCAAGCCACGCCCCCCACCAACTGAACGAACTGTTCGCGACGATCGCATGACGGCACTTTGTCATCAACCAGAGATCGGCCAGTTCGTCGTCGATGTTGTGGTCAACAACCCGCACTTCGCTGTCGCCAAAATCGAGAGCCGTCCGGGCCCACACCAGGTCATCCCCAAAAAGATAGAATCGGATCCCCCCCCCTCCTTCCCGCAGCATATTGATCGCCGACTGATAATAATCGGCCTCCAGTCTTGGATCGTAGCGCACCCGACGCACATGCACGAAGACCGATTCGCCCGCCGCCATCTCGCGGGCAAGATCCTGATTGCGCGCACCCACAGGCTCCGGCGGTGCAAGCTCACGGCGGATATCCGCCTTACAATCGGAAAAATAGGCCTCATCCTGCCAGTAACCCAACAAGGTCACCCTTGGATTCCGTGGAACAAGGGATGTCAGCTGACTGACCGGCAGATTCCGTCGCTCCGTGATGTAAGTCCGCCGGTTACGGGGGAGCAGTTTGCTCAATGCACGGACCAGCTTGTGTCGCGGATGCCTGAGCGTCGGGGCGATTCGCCAATGATCCGGCATCGTCTGCGCCTGGATGGGGAAACGATCAAGGCGGTGACTCCGTCCATAAGTATCGGACGCATAACCGCTTTTCGTATCCAAATATAAATTACGTCCGGTGCGCAAGGCCAGGGCGCGGGCAGCCGCATAGATAAAGAGCTGGTTGCCCAGCCCGCCCTTCACAATGGCGATTATGGATGCCTCCATTACGAGACGCGGGGGGACTTCCTCAACTTGCGCAAGTTGTCCCGCAGGTAACGGAACGGAATGGAAAGATAGCACTTACGAAAAAGCTTAAGCCGCGTTTGGAGACTTACGGAGAACGGCTCATTCGAAGGCACATACCAATTGTTGGAACCGTTGCGACGGACGAGCTTGTAGCCCTTGTTCAGCATGAAACGGTGACGGGAAAGATTCTCCAGACGATCCTCGATGATCACCACACGCGGGCGAATACGTGAAAAATCGAGTCCTTGCAGCGCGGGCAGTTCGAAACCCTCCAGGTCGAGTGAAAGGTAGTCCAGCCGGTCAAAACCGGCGGTCTTGAGTGCTTCGTCGATCGTAATGAACCCAGCCTCGATAATTTCATCGCCATCCGAGGCCTCTTGGCGGCGTTCGGCAATCGATGAGGCGGCCTGCATCTCGGCATCGCCGACTTCACCGCCATTGGCGACGGCATGCGTAAGTTCGGAACAACCAGAAGGCACGCGAAGACGCAGTTTACCCCGATGCTGCGGACCGCCGAGCGCGTTCTGGAAAACATGACTGCGCGTGCGCACCCGGCGCAGCGCTTCACAACAGGACGGCACGGGATCAATGAGGATGCCGGTCCACCCCTGCTGTTCGAGCAGGTAGGTCTGGCTCAGCTTGATCGGATCATTGGCACCTGCCTCGAGGAAAATGCCGATGGGGGATCTATTAAAATGCTCCCACACAAGCAGATCATCGCCCCACTGAGCATGGCTTACAGGCAGGTTGGAAGATGACATAGTTGGGTTTTGCGATGATTTTTACGGAACAGGGGCGAATCTGTTTCGACGACTGCATTGGAGATAAAACTCATTACGCTAAAAGCATTGATGGTGTCGGGTAAACCACGATTTACGCTACAAGATCAATCCGTCAAAAACACATCACGGACCAGTCCGGGTGCCTGCATTTAGAACCTGGGACCGCATCCATGCGACATCCGCGGGATTCGCCTGACAATAGCGGGTGTGCTGCTCCCTCAGCCGGGCAAGATGCGAATCTATACCGACAGCTAAAACATCCACCCCCCAATCCGGATCGGATGCAGCCTGCTGGCCCTCCGAAAAAAGGCGGCCCAGAAGTTTCGTCCCCACGGAAGGGGGAAAATGTTCTAGATCATACCACTCAGGCAGACCTTGATCGGTATCATGAATCTTCGGCAACGGCAGCGACGTGAGGGTGTTGAAGGTATAGAAATCACGAAGCTCGATCAACGGCCCCGACAACTCGATACGGTTTGCCTCGCTGCATAATTCAGCTAGCGCACGCCGATCACGAGCCCAGGGAGCCTCCTCCGTAACATCACTTGCCCGGTGTATTTGTGTGAGCACATGCCGCGGCGGAATGATAACGATCACCCGTATGCCCGCTCCGCGGGCTCTGATCAGGACCTCTTTGATCAACTGACGTTTCTCGCTGTTAACGGGAGCAATGGATTCCGAATCAAAAGCCCTTGCTTGCGATTGATAAAACCTGAAGCGGCCCGACACATGCGCTCGAATATCAGGAAATGAACCCAGAACCCTGGGGCGTTGCCCCTGAGGGGTATATTTTGATACCGCTCCTTTAAAATAATTGGAAAGCGTCAGGATCGATTCCTCGACCGCTCGAACACCGATCCAATATCGTAGCTGTCGATCCAAGGAAAACTGTCCATCCGCCAGAGGTGAAACGAAGAAATCCGTTTGTCTGCTGATATCGAGTGTAGAGGTCAGATCACCACAATCCACGCCGATTACCAGCAGGCTCATCCGTGGGTTGTGGTCGAGGGCATAGCGCGCCATCGCCATGGTCTCCTTCGTCATTCCGCCCGGTAATCCAAGGTTAACCACTCTGCGGCCAACCAATCCAATGGGATCGGTCGCCAATCCGATTTCAATCCGTGATGAACCGATATAGGCCACATCCCAGCCTGCTGGATCTTTAGCCAGACCGGCCTTGCCCGTGCGGTGATGGTCACTGAAATCCCTGTAAATATCCAGACCGTCCAGCATCCATGGCATCCGATTTACCCTCCATGGATCCACCGCGGTCGTCAGGACGAACGACAGAATCAAACCTGTCACCATGACTGTCCCTATCCGCAGGATGTAACGCTTGAATAAAGTCCTCATACGGGCCGGCAGTGTTAAAATTGATAATAAATGAACTCGCTCAGTTTCTCCATCTGCCCACCGACGACATACAAGAGCACCAGAGTAATCCCGCCCCACACCCACACTGGCCGCCAACGCAGCCAGTGCTGCCAGCGGGGCAGTGGTTCGGCTTTCGCCCCCAAATGCGGTGAAAAACACCCAAGCCAACGTTGGGAATTGGGCATCACCCACAAAATAAATAATGCCGCCAGCAACGGCCTCAGCGCCCGCGACTCTTTCACTGCCTCCAGTTCTTTTTCAGGCCATCCTGTAGCGCCATTAAACCCGAACATGGAACCATAGATTTTCCCCGCCACGTTGAGCGACGTGCCCGTATTCCCGCCGGCAAGTTCATAAGAGCCCGCGCGAAATGGAACCCATGCCAGCATGACCACGAAGAAAGTCAGCGCGACGGCCAACACTCTGGGCAAAGCGGGCCAGCCGACTTTCACGCGGACTCCCGCCCATGCATGATTCACGCAAAGAAAAAGGCCGTGCAAAAATCCCCAGAGTAAAAACGAAATACCGGCACCGTGCCACAATCCCCCCAGTATCATTGTGCTCAATAAATTCGCATAACGTCTTACAGGGCCGCAACGACTCCCGCCCAAAGGGATATAGAGATAATCACGAAGGAAGCGTGAAAGCGTCATGTGCCAGCGCCGCCAAAAATCCACTATGGAAGTCGCTTGATACGGTGAGTTAAAATTCAGCGGTAACCGAATTCCGAAACAATAGGACAGGCCGATCGCCATGTCGGAATAGCCCGAGAAATCAAAGTAGAGTTGTGTCGTATAAGTTAGCGCCGCGACCCATCCCTCGGCCATCGTCAGCGAACGGTCTCCATAGGCGGCCAAGTCAAACAACGGAGTGGCTGCACGTGCCAGCGCATCGGCGATCACCACCTTTTTAAAAAGTCCGATCGTCAGAAACGTGCCGCCGATCGACAGATTGCGGTTGATCGATTTTGCAGACTCCGAACGGAATTGTGGTAGCAATTCGCTATGATGGACAATCGGTCCGGCAATGAGGTGCGGGAAAAAAACAACAAACAGCAGGTAATCGTAAAACGAATACTTGGGCACACCACCCTTGGAAACATCTACCAGATAGGCGATTTGGATGAAGGTGTAAAATGAGATTGCCAGCGGCAATGCCACTTCTGCGAAGCCGGAGCCCGACCCGGTTGCAAAAGCCACCAGTTCAACAAACAGCCCTTTGTATTTAAAGTAGGCAAGCAATGCCAGATTCAGCACGACTCCCGCAGTCAGGATATACGTCCGATTCGATTTTCGCATCGCGCCGGCGATGGCTTTCGCAAATAAAAAATTTGCGACAGTCGACCCTAAAAGCAACAGGACATAAAATGGCGACCATGCCGCCAGGGGATCTGGGTTCCACCATGCATAAAATGCGATGCTGCACACACTGAGCCAGGTCATCGCGTAACGCCAATGCCATCCGGCCAACGTATAATATCCCGCGAGCACCAGCGGGAAAAATAAAAATAAAAATACGTAAGAGTTAAAAAGCATATACGCCTAGATCTGAGTGCGAGTGACCGAATCCAGCCGTATATCCTTATGCCTTGTGGTATTTTTCAGGGCGGTGACGGATGCAATTGCGCGTGTCCACCAAGGGCATCGGATACGCGGTGAAATCAAATTCCTTGTAGGCGTCGTGTCCCGTCGAAACCACGATCAGATCGTAGTCGGCCGTAATCACGGAGACCGACTTGCGGCCGGCATAAACCGCGTGCTCACGGGTCAGCGGAATCACCGGCACGAACGGATCGTGATATTCCACTTTGGCACCGAGGTGTTCAAACTTCTCAATGAGCTTGTAGCTGGGCGACTCGCGGTCGTCGTCCACGTTGGCCTTGTAAGCCAGGCCGAGAATCAGGATGCGGGCGTTCTTGATCGACTTGGTTTCATTGTTGAGAGCCTCGAAGGCGATCTTCACCACGTAATCGGGCATGGCCGTGTTGATCTCGCCCGCCAGCTCGATGAACCGGGTGTGCTGGCCGAACTCGCGCGCCTTCCACGTCAGATAAAACGGATCGATCGGAATGCAGTGTCCGCCCAATCCCGGACCGGGATAGAACGGCATGTAACCGAAGGGCTTCGTCTTGGCCGCCTCGACCACTTCCCAGATATCGATCCCCATCGCGGCGTAAACTACCTTGAGCTCATTGACCAAGGCGATGTTCACTGAACGGAAAATATTCTCCAGCAGCTTGGTGGCCTCGGCGACGCGGCACGAGCTCACCGGAACGAGCTTTTGAATCGCGTGGCCGTAGAGCTCGAGCGCCTTCTCCAGACACGCGGGCGTCAACCCGCCGACGACCTTCGGGATGATGGCGACTTTGCTGTCGGGATTGCCCGGGTCTTCGCGCTCGGGAGAAAACGCCAGATGGAAGTCCACGCCGGCTTTCAACCCCGAACCTTCTTCGAGCACCGTGCGCAATTCACCGTCGGTGGTGCCGGGATAGGTCGTAGATTCGAGCACGATCAGCTGGCCGCGCTTGAGGTGGGGAGCGATCTGGCGGCCGGTGTTGAGCACATAGCTCAGATCGGGTTCGCGAAACGCGTTCAAAGGCGTCGGCACGCAGAGGATGATCGCATCGACTTCGGTCGAGCGGGAGAAATCAGTGGACGCCTCCAGTAAACCGGAGGCGCGCTGCGCCGCCACCGCTTCCGCGGAGATATGCTTGATGTAACTGCGACCGGCGTTGATCGCGTCGGTTTTCTTCGTGTCGATATCAAGTCCGAGCACACGGCAACCCGACCGGGCAAATTGCAGGGAAAGGGGCAGGCCCACGTAGCCAAGGCCGACGATCGCAAGGGAGTTCATGAAGGGGTGATGGGAACGAACCACGGGCCAGTCTTCAAGGCTTGGTTACGAGTTCCTTGTAAACCGCCAAAGTGGACCCGCACATGCATTTCAACGTGTAGGGCTCTCCCACCACGCCAGGCACCGGACGTTCTTCAAGCACACGCAGCGTCGCTTCCAACAATCCGGTCTTGTCGCCTAGCGTGACGCACCCTGCCGGAAAAAACGGCCGCAACTGCTCGCCCACCCCGCCGTGATCGTAGCCCACAAACGCCCGCCCGAGCGCAAGCGTTTCGAGCGTCACCCGCCCGAATGACTCCGGTTGTTGCGACAGTGAGTAAACGATATCGCTCACGGCCATGATCTCGCGCACGTCGCTGCGATGCCCGAGGAAACTCACGTCAGCCCCCACGCCCAGTTCATCGGCCTTGGCCCGCAATTCGGCGAGATAGTCGCGTTTTTTGGCGTGCGTGTCACCGACAACCAGTCCGTGCACGGCGACGCCGGCGGCCTTCAGACCCGCGATCAGATTAAAAAAATCGACGTGTCCTTTGAGCCTCGTGATACGCCCCGGCAATAGAAGCACTGCCTTGTTTTCACACTGTGGTTGCGCGATTTTCCACGCCGCCAACCATTCGGCCGACGGCACGAAACCTCGCGGATAACGCTCCAGTTCGACGCCACGCGGAATCACCCGGATCACCGCGGACGGAGTTTTCGGGTAGTTGGTCAGCACGTAATCACGGATGCATTCCGACACCGCGATCACACGATCTCCGCGGGTCATGACGGCCGAATAGGCGCTTACCGAATAAAACCCGTGCACTGTCGTAACCACCTGAGGCCGTGTCGCCGGATTCATTTTTCGCAACGCCAGAGTGGCAATCCAGCCAGGCACCCGGGACCGGATGTGCACGATGTCGGGCTTTTCCCGCTCAAGCAACCGGCGCAGCGGCCGAATCTGCAACAACGAGCCCAGACTCTTTCGGTGAACCGGCATCGCGATGTGGCGCGCGCCCGTTTTCTCAAGTTCTTCGACCAACCGTCCGCCGTTTGAAACCACCAAGGCCTCGTGCCCCGCCGCGACCAGATAACGAGCAACCTCCAGCGTGCCGCGCTCGACGCCGCCCGCATTCAATTCGGGGAGAATTTGGAGTATCTTCATTGGAAAAAACGGGCCAGCACCACGTCTGCGCACCGGGCGGTTTCGTGCAATTGAGGCGCGTTCACGTCCGTCACCGGTCGTTTTGTCCACTGCTCGTAAGTCTGCACATACCCGTCGGCGACGAGATCGGACAGCGCCTTGAGCGGACGTCCTCCGGCATTTTTCACCGGCATGGGCAGCACGCCGACACGAGCCCGGGCGGTGAGTGCCTCAAAAACCATCGAGACGCTGTCCTCGGTCACCCACACCTCGCGCGCCGCCGCCAGTTGGGCGGGCAGCCAGCCGGGCCGGGTCTGTTGGTGGGGAACGATGGTCGCCTCTGTGGCGTCCAGTTTCTCGAGGAACCCCGCAGGCGTCCGTCGCGAATCACCGATCGTCCACGCCAGCTCCGGACGTGAACGCACAACCGCAGCGATCATGGCCGGCAGCGGCCCCGCGTCCCAGCCGTGATGTTTCGAGGGACCGCCGATCATAATCACTCCGGTGTTCGTTTTGACCGGAGCATCCTCAGGAATCCGGTTCAACGCCCCGCGTGTGGTCATCACGCGTCCGGTATCGCGAGGGTGTTTGTAGTCGTGGCGCGGCACAAGACACAGATCGAACAGCCACGCCGGCAGCGTCGGCTTCATGATGACAACCGACTTCGCGCAAAAATGCCGTGCGGCGGCCAGCAGGGGAAGATGTGTGGAGTGGCCTGCGGCAATGATCAGATCCGGCCCAATCCCTTCAACCGCGGGCGCCTTCGCCCTCCGCAGTCGCGCAAAGAATCCGCCGTCCGTCCCGAGTCTCACCAGTTCATAAGTCGACCCGGTGCGCCGGCACAGGGCTTCCGCCAGGCCTACACTCTGGTTTTCATGGCCGGGCCGTCCGTCCGACAATACGCGGATGTGGCGCAAGGGTGTGCTCACTCCACACCTCCGGGTTGATCGATGACGGCAAGTGCGTTGACGCGGCCCGCTTTGACAACTTTCCGCGACGCACCCGGAGCATAGACAAATTCGATGGGCAGGTCATTGGTTTCGTCGATTTCACCCAACACCCTCGCGATTTCTGAGCGGCTGGACCGCGCGGGTTGACGGTGAATCTGTGCACTGGCCGGAATCCAGGCCGGCCGGTCACTCCCTGCAGGCAACGCGTATTCGAACTGAAGGTCATCGGGCGCCACCGTGCGCAATTCCGGTGGCTGAACAGCCGGATCAACCACCCACAGCAGGCACCGGCGCGGCTTGTTCGCCAAAGGCGCGCTGACTGATCCGCGCATCGGCTTGCCCGGCTGGTTTTGCGGTTGGCTGCGGCTGACCTTCCACCGGTCCTGAAGCCAGAATACATCTTCAGGACTTTCCCTCACGATCTCCTCCAGCAATTGCATGCAAACGGCCGTGTTTACCTCAACTGCCCGGCTTTGATGGAACTTCAGATTCCAGCGGCCAGGCGAGATGGTTTTCAACGACAGGGCCAGCACCTTCGCTCCGGTGCGTCGCGCCAGCACCGCCGGCATCGGCGTGCAGACCGTCAACCGTCCGAAAAACGGCACGGTTTCGCCGATGCCGACCGCACGTTGATCACTGAGTATGCCAAGCGCCCCGCCTTCGCGTAAAAAGACGGCCATGGCCATCGCGTTGTCGTTCTTCTTGAATAAACGCAGCCCCGTCCGCTTTCGCACGGCTTCCACGCGTTCGTTGAGTATCGGATTGTTGAGCGGCCGATAAACCGTCGCCGCCTCATAACGCGAGCCGAACACACGCGGAAAAATCTGCGCGAGCGCCTCCCAGTTTCCCATATGCGCCAGCACGACAACCGCGCCCTTGCCTTCGGCCAAGGCTTGCTCCGCCAGCTCGGGATTTTCGATACGAATGGCTTTCAGAAGCCCGGCGTCGTCCAGCGCCGCCGTGCGGATGGACGAGATCAGGTTTGCGCCTGTCCGCCTGAACACCTCCCGAACCATCGCATCGATTTCCGCACGCGATTTTTCACCGGCAAAAGCGATGCGCAAGTTGCGCCGCACGACAAGACGGCGCGTTTTCAGCAACATCCATGCACCTTCGCCCAGCGTTTCGCCGATCCAGGCCACCGTAGGTGCGGACAACATCCCGAGCGCACCTTCAATGGTGCGATAAAAAAAACTTTCCGCGTGCCATTTCAGACGCCGCGACCAAGAGTGCTGCTCGTTCGATTTCAAGACGGTGAACGCAAACCGGCCTGCGCCGCCGGGACGGGCGTCGCAGGGAGAATCACGGAGGGATTCGAGTGGCCGGGGGAACTCATGAAGCCCGCAAGTTGGTTGTCGCCCGCCGCCCTCGCAAGCCCTGACTCCGCCCCGCTGCGCACTTGCACCACACCCTTGGGTATCACCATGCTGACTTCCTCTTTCTCGGCATGCCTCTCCTTTCCGTCACCGATCTTCGCACTTACTTCCACACCCGGCGCGGCGTCTATCGCGCGGTGGACGGCGTCAGCTTCCATCTCGAACGCGGCGAGATCCTCGGCATCGTCGGCGAATCCGGCTCGGGCAAATCCGTCACGTGCTTTTCCCTCATGGGGCTCATCCCCCAGCCTCCCGGCCGCATCGAGAGCGGCACGGCGATGTTTGACGGCGTGGATCTGCTGCACTGTTCGCCCAAGCAGGCGCGCGCCATCCGCGGCAAGCGCATCTCGATGATTTTCCAGGATCCGATGACGTCGCTCAACCCCTACGTGCGCGTCTCCGACCAGATCATCGAGCCTCTCCTCATCCACGAGAAAATCTCCCGGAAAGCCGCCCTCGTCCGCGCCCTCGCCATGCTCGAAGCCGTCGGCATCATCGACGCCGCCAAACGCATGCACAGCTACCCGCACGAGTTTTCCGGCGGCATGCGCCAGCGCGTGATGATCGCCATGGCCCTCATCACCCGGCCCGACATCCTCATCGCCGACGAGCCGACCACCGCCCTCGACGTCACCGTGCAGGCGCAGATCCTCGCGCTCATCAAAAAACTCCAGCGCGAGTTCGGCATGGCGGTCATCTTCGTCACCCACGATCTCGGCGTCGTCTCCGGTCTCTGCGACCGCGTGCAAGTCATGTATGCCGGCCGCATCATGGAAACCGCCGACACGCGCACGCTCTTCAAAAACCCGCAGCATCCCTACACCAAGGCCCTCCAGCGCTGCGTCCCCGCCCTTCAGGAAAAAGGCCGCCCGCTCTTCACCATTCCCGGCCTGCCGCCGGACTTGTCGAAGCCGATCTCCGAAACCGAGCTGCTCGCCCGCTTCGACTTCTCCGCCGAAACCGCCGCCCAACCCGCCGCCGCGCCGAAAGCCGTCAACACCAACGAGACCATCCTCGAGGTGAAGGCCGTCGAAACCCATTTTCCCGGACGCGCCGCCGGCTTGTTCAGCAAACCCACCGCCCCCGTCCGCGCCGTCGATGGCGTGAGTTTCGCCGTCAAACGCGGCGAAGTGATCGGCCTCGTCGGCGAATCCGGCTCGGGCAAATCGACACTCGGCCGCACCATCATGCAACTCGTGCCGCCCACCGCCGGCACGGTGATCCTCGAAGGCAAGAATCTCACCGCCGGTTCCGCCGGTGATCTCGCCGACATGCGTCGCGATTTGCAGATGGTCTTCCAGGATCCGTTCGCCTCGCTCAACCCGCGCATGACGATTTTCGCGACGCTCGCCGAGCCGCTCCTCGTCCACCGCGTTTGCCCGGCCTCCGAGGTCACCGCCCGCGTCGTCGAGCTCATGGGCAAGGTCGGCCTGCCCGCGCGCGATATGCAAAAATACCCGCACGAGTTCTCCGGCGGACAACGCCAGCGCATCGCCATCGCCCGCGCGCTCGCTCTCAACCCCAAGATCATCATCGCCGACGAACCCGTCTCGGCCCTCGACGTCTCCATCCAGGCTCAAATCCTCAACCTCCTCGCCGACCTCGTCCGCACGCTCGATCTCACCCTCATCTTCATCTCCCACGATTTGTCCGTCGTGAAACACATCTCCGACCGCATCGCGGTGATGTATAAAGGCAAAATCGTCGAGTTGGGCGACGCGCTCGACGTCATGGAGCGCCCGCAGCACCCCTATACCCGCACCTTGCTGTCGGCGATTCCCCGCATCGAGAAGTAGGCCTCCGCCAAGGTTGCAAACCCGCCCCGCCTGAATTGGTTGTTCCCGTGTCCGCTTCGCTCGCACTTTCCGGCCTCACCGCCCGCCTCGACAAACTCGTGTATCACCACGGGGGCAAGAGCCTGCCGCCGGACAAGCCGCATGCGTTCGTCTATTTCATCACGATCCACAACGGCTCCGAACACACCGTCACCCTGCTCGGCCGCAAATGGGTTGTGACTCATGAGGACGGCAGCCTTCTCGTGATCGAAGGCGACAAGATCGTCGGCGAAACCCCGCGCCTCGCCCCGGGCGAACAATTTTCCTACAACAGCTACCACGTCACCGCCGGCCCCGCGCGCACCCAGGGAAGTTTTCACGGCGTCGATGATCTCGGCCGTCATGTGCATGTCGTGCTGCCTCCGTTCGATCTGACGATCCCGGCCGGCACCGCCGGCAGCGGTCCGTGTGACATCTGAAATTGCGCGTCCGTTTCATTTCCGCGGATACGTCGCCGGATACATCCCGCAAAGTTGCGCTTGCGCCCGTCAGAGCCGTTTGTCTGTCTGACCCTTTATAAATGAAGTTAATTGATTTGAATCCCCTCGGAGGGATCGGTGCCAACTCACTCTACGTGCAGATTGGCGACATGCATATCCTGGTGGACAGCGGCTTGAACCCCAAGGGTGTCGGCCGTCTGGCCATGCCTGATTTTTCGCTGATCAAGGATGTCAGTCTCGATCTCATCATCATCACCCACTGTCACTTGGACCACATCGGCAGTCTGCCGGTGGTCATGCGCCAGCACCCGAATGCCCAGGTCGTCATGACCCATTCGAGCAAGATGATCCTCGATCGCATGCTCCACAACTCGGCCAACGTCATGTTGCGCCAGAAGGAGGAGAACAACATCCCCGACTACCCGCTCTTCACCCACGAAGAAGTGGACCGCTGCGTCCCCCGTTTCACCGGTATGGAGTTCCTCCAGCCCAAAAAATTCAAGGGCAAGACCGACGAGATCGAGATCATGATGCACCACGCCGGCCACGTCGCCGGTGCCTGCGCCGTCGAGATCCGCCACAAGCACCGCCACATTTTCTTCAGCGGCGACGTGCTCTTCGAGAACCAGCGCACCCTCCGCGGCGCCCAGTTCCCTTCCGGCCACTTCGACACCATCGTCCTTGAGACCACGCGCGGCACCACCGAGCGCCAGGTCGGCAAGGAACGCGTCAACGAGGTCTCCCGCCTGATCACCTCGATCAATGACACCATCAACCGCGGCGGTTCGTTCCTGCTTCCGGTGTTCGCCCTCGGCCGCATGCAGGAGATCCTCTCCATCATCCACGACGCCCGTAAATTCGGTCGTCTCGTGAAGTGCCCGATCTACGCCGCCGGCATGGGCATGGCTCTCGCCGATTATTTCGACGAGATCTCGCGCAAATATCAGCACGTCCAGTTCAACCGGAACATCATCAAGGAACTGAACATCCAGCCCACGCCCCGCAAGCTGGACGCCGGCAAGGACCTCAAGCAAAACGCGCTCTACATCATCAGCTCCGGCATGCTGGTCGAGCGCACGCCCAGCTACACGCTCGCCTCCGGTCTCCTCGACCACGCGCGCAACACCATCGGCTTCGTCGGCTACTGCGATCCCGACACACCCGGCGGCCAGCTCCTCTCCGCCAAGAACGGCGACGACTTCCTGTTCGCGACCGCGAACGTGAAGGCCAAGGTCAACGCCCGCGTCGAGCGCTTCGAGCTCAGCGGCCACGCCGATCGCGAGGAACTCGCCGAGTTCGCCATCCAGACGCAGGCCCGCAGCGTGGTCCTCACGCACGGCGACCAGGCCGCCCGCGACTGGTTCGTTAAGGAGCTCTCCGAGAAGATGCCCGGCACCAAGGTGCTCGATCCGGTTCCGCTGAAGACCTACGAGGTCTAAGCCCAAAAAAGGCGCTCCCGCAACGGAGCGCCTTTTTCGTAGACCGAACCGGAGTGAAGGAGGCGTTTACGCCTTCAGCAATCCGCGCAACACTCCGCACGCCGCCGCGTTGCCCGCGACGAACTGGATGCGCGCCATCTTCAGGTTGAACACTTTCATCGGGAACTGTTCACCATTGAGAAACTGCACTTCGCCGCCGCCCGCCCACACCAGCGGCACCGCCGCCGCGATGTCCCAGATGCGCACGTTGTGATCGACCGTCGCGTCGAGCAGACCGACCGCCACATACGCAAGATGCAGCGTGCTGCTGCCGAGTCCGCGCAATTTGAAATTTTCCACCAGCGCCGTCGCATGATGCGCGAAGGCTTTGTCGTGCGGACTGTGAAATCCGAGCATGCTCTGGGCATCCGGCACGGTGGTCTTCACGTGCGCCTCGCGCTCTCCGTCCCACAGGCCGAATCCCGGACCGCCGTGCATCAACACGCGCCGCGCCATGTCATAGACGATGCCGTAGACGGGCACGCCGTTTTCCAGCAACGCGAGCGAGATCGCGCAGTAGGGAATGCCCGTCGCGTAATTGTTCGTCCCGTCGATGGGATCGAGCACCCAGGCGAAACGCTGCGTGAACGGAATCGGCACATCGGTCTCCGCCAGTTCTTCACTGAAGTAATGGTCGTCGGGAAACTGCGCGCCGAGTTCCTTGAAAATATTCTCGGAGATCGCAAGGTCGGCGGCGGTCACGCGCGAGCCGTCGTATTTCCACAGGCTCTTCACGCGCCCGAATTCGCGGTGCATGAATTCGGTCTGCGCCAGCACGGCCGCCTTGCCGGCATCAATGCGGGCGAGAACTTCGTTATCGATGGATGACATGGCGTGGGTTACGGCAACCAGGGGAATCTGCGGGCGTCGGGTTTGCGCTTTTCGCGCTGGGCGCCGTGAAACTCCTTGGCCTCTTCGCTCATGTAATAAAGCAGCGTGGCGTTGCCCGCCAGTTCCTGCAGACCGCTCTGGCCGTCCACGTCGGCGTTGAACGCGCTCTTCAGGCAGCGGATCGCCAGCGGACTGTGGCCCATGATTTCGCGCGCCCACTTTACGCCCTCGGCCTCGAGGTCGGCGATGGGCACCACCGTGTTGACGAGTCCCATGTCGAGCGCTTCCTGCGCGTTATACTGGCGGCAGAGATACCAGATCTCGCGCGCCTTTTTCTGGCCGACGATGCGCGCCAGATAGCTGGAGCCGAAGCCGCCGTCGAAGCTGCCCATCTTCGGACCGACCTGCCCGCAGATGGCGTTGTCCGCCGCAATGGAAAGATCGCACACGATGTGAAGAACATGACCGCCGCCGATGGCGTAGCCCGCGACGAGAGCGATCACGACCTTCGGCATGGACCGGATGAGCTTCTGCACATCCAAAATATTCAAACGCGGGACGCCGTCGCCGCCGACATAGCCGGCATGGCCGCGCACGCTTTGGTCGCCGCCCGCGCAGAATGCGTATTTGCCATCCGTGTGCGGACCGGCGCCTGTGAGCAGCACCACGCCGACTGTGAGATCTTCGCGCGCATCGATGAGTGCGTCGTGCATTTCCATGACCGTCTCGGGGCGGAACGCGTTGCGCTTCTCGGGGCGGTTGATGGTGATTTTGGCGATGCCCTCGGCCTTGTGGTAGAGGATGTCGGTGTAGGTCTTGGCGACCTTCCATGCGGGGAGACTCATGCCGAAGACGGTGCCCATCCGCCCGTCCGCGTCAACGCGGCGACGGTTTGCAACCCATTTTCCCACCATGAACAAAAAGGGGTTGGATTGCGGACAAAGCTCCCCGACACTGCTGCTTTCATGAACAGCGCTCCCGCTGACTCTTCGGTCAAAACCCCCGTCAAAATCGGCCTCTGCCTCGGTGCCCTCGGCATCGTGTTCGGAGACATTGGCACGAGCCCGCTCTACACGATGAAGGAGTGCCTGCACTACCTTCCCGACGTGGACAAAACCGAAGGCGTGCTCGGCATCCTTTCGCTGATGTTCTGGGCCCTGGTGTTCGAGGTGTGCTTCAAATACATCTCGTTCGTCATGCGTGCCGACAATCGCGGCGAGGGAGGCATCTTCGCCCTGCTGGCGCTCTCGCACAAAGGCCCGGACTCGGGCGGCACGGGCATCAAACGCGGACTCGGCATCGGCACCATCGTGATCCTCGTCGGCGCCGCGCTGCTGTTTGGCGACGGTGTAATCACCCCTGCGATTTCGGTCCTGGGTGCCGCCGAAGGCTTCGTCACCTTCAATCCGGGATTCGAAAAATACGTCGTCCCCACGGCCGTCATCATTCTGGCGGGTTTGTTTTTCATGCAGAGCAAGGGCACCGACGTCATCGGCAAACTGTTCGGACCGGTGATGCTCGTCTGGTTTTTTGTCCTCGGAGCATTGGGCTTCACCCACCTCTTCGATTCATTCGAGGTGTTCTATGCCTTGAATCCGATGCATGGCTTCAAACTGCTGTGGAATCACCCCGCACAGGCCGCCGCCGTGCTCGGCGGCATCGTGCTCACCATCACCGGCGCCGAGGCGCTCTACGCCGACATGGGCCACTTCGGACGCCGCGCCATCGTGCGCGCCTGGTATTTCGTCGTGTTTCCCGGTCTGCTGCTGAACTACTTCGGCCAGGGTGCGTATGCGATTTCCCATCCGGACGATAAGACCAACCCGTTCTTCGCCCTTGCCCCCGATGGACCGCTGCGCGTCGGACTCGTCATTCTGTCGATCATGGCCGCGATCATCGCGAGCCAGGCGCTCATCTCCGGCACGTTCTCGCTCACGCGCCAGGCCATCCAGCTCGGCTATTTCCCGCGCCTGAAAATTCTTCACACCAACGCCGAGCACGAGGGACAGATCTATGTTCCTCTGATGAACTTCCTGCTGGCTGTCGGTTCGATTGCCGTGGTGATCGGCTTCGGCTCCAGTTCGCGTCTCGCCGCCGCCTACGGCATCGCGGTGACCGGCACGATGGCGGTCACGACCTACGCGTTTTTCCGCGTCACGCGCCTGAACTGGAAATGGCCGCTCTTCGGTGCCCTGGCGCTGTGCGTGTCGTTCATGGCATTCGACCTGGTTTTCTTCAGTTCAAACCTGCACAAGATCGTTGATGGCGGCTGGCTGCCGCTCGCCATGGCCGTCGCCGTCCTTGCCGTGATGCATACCTGGAAAAGCGGCCGCAACGAGATCCAGGAAAAGGTTTACGGCGGTGCGATCACCGAGTTGGAGCTTTCACACGTGGCCAAGAGCAAAAACATCGTGCGCGTGCCCGGCAGCGCCGTGTTCATGGTTGCGACTCCCAAGGGCACTCCCCTCGCCCTCCTCCACCACCTGAAGGCCAACAAGTGCCTCCAGCAAACCGTGGTGCTGCTCACCATCGGCACCGTCGAGGTTCCCTCCGTGGATGAAGAGGAGCGCATGACGCTCGAATGCATGGGCGAAGGCGTCTGGCGCGCCGTGGGTCGCTACGGCTACATGGAGTCACCGTCCGTCAATAAACTGGTCGAGCGTATCCGCGCCCAAGGCGTGCCGATCACCCCCCAAGGCACGACGTATTATTTCAACCGTGAAATGATCATCACTGGTGGCAACGCCAGGATGTTCGAGTGGCAGAAATCACTCTACGCGTTCCTCAGCCGCAATGCCCGTCCGGTGAAAGATTATTACCAGATTCTGCCCACGCAGATCATCGAGATCGGCCTGCCGGTGCAGTTGTAAGGCAAGGCGGTGACTCCGCTCACCGCCGGATTGAATGAAGGCGCGGAACGGAGTCCGCGCCCTACCCTCTTCACTGCTGATACTTCGCCTTGCTCTGCTCGTAGAGCGCCATGTATTGCGGCGCGAGCTTTTGCAGGTTGGCGATGCGGTTCGCATCGGACGGATGCGTCGACAGAAACTCCGGCGGCTTGGCGCCGCCTTGCGCGGCCATCTTTTTCCAGAACGTCGCACCCGCGCGCGGATCATAACCGGCGCCCGCCGCAAAGCGGAGGCCGACCGAATCCGCCTCGGTTTCGTGAAGGCGCGAGAATGGCAGTGCAACTACCACCTGTGAACCAATCCCGTAGGCCGCGAGCGCCGCATTTCGTTTGGCCGGATCGACGTTCTTTGCCTCCATACCGACGGCCAACGCAAGCCCGGCGCCGGCCAGCGCGTAGTTCTGCGACGTGCGCTCGGCACCATGGCGCGAGGTCACGTGCGCGATTTCGTGCCCCATCACGATGGCGATCTCGTCATCGCTCGCCGCCAGTTTGATGAGTCCGGTGTAAACGCCCACCTTGCCGCCCGGCAGTGCGAATGCATTCACCGTCGGCGAATCAAACACCACGAATTCCCACTGGGCGTTTGGGATCTCGCGCCCCACCGAGGCGGCGATGCGCCGGCCGATGCGCAGAATGCGCGCGTTGACCGCCGGGTCGGTCGAGATTTTTTCCGACTGCTTGATCTGCGAAAACGCCGAGAGGCCCATCTGCGTCTCTTGCGCGGGTGTGACCAACATGAGCTGCGAGCGTCCCGTTTCGGTAACTGTCGCGCAGCCGCTCAAAAAACCGACCGCCGCCGCGAGACCAATCACAATGAATGGGGATTTCATAATCGACACAGCAAAGCATCCGCTGCCCTGACCGCAATCCGCTTCACGTGGAGAACGTTTTCGCTCTACTCGTTTTCCACGACTTGAATTCCCTCCCGACATCTCTTGCCCGGTTGGCCGCCTGCTGCTCCGAACTCGAATCCCGCCTTCCGGCCGATGCGTTGGATGAAATCCGCCGGCTGTCTTACGGGCGCAGCCTCTCCGACCTGAGGCTCGCGCTGCTTGCCGCATCCGATCCCGCGGCCATCCGCGCAGCGGCGGAACTGCTCGCCGCCAACGAGGCCGGTTGCGCCTGCTCGGGCGACGAGCCGCCCGAACCGACCTCATCGCAACTTGGCGATGCTGCGGACCGCCTTACTCGCGAAGCGCTCGCCCCGTTCACGCGCAATCAAGCGCTGCGCGACCACCTGTCCTCGCTCGGCTGCCGGCTGGAACTTCTTGCCGACGCTTAAGACGAGTGCGGCTGGCTCCAGAGCGGTTTTCCCGTTTCGGGTGGTTTGGATTTGGGTGCGGACTTATGCGCCGTGATCGGCGCACGGGCCTCTTTGCGTTGCTGCGCGGCAGACTCAGCCTGGGCATGGGCGGAGTGCGATTCGCCCACTGTGGGTTTATGTTCTCCATCCGGTGACGACGTAACAGGAGCAACCGAAGGTCCCGCCTCGAGGGCACGTTCGGCCTCATACCAAATCTCTTCGTCGCGTCCGGATGGGCGACCCGATTCCTCCCAGATGTGATAGGCGCGCTGAGCCACGATATCGTGCGAATGAGTAGTCATGCCTAAACCGACCCGCTCGCATCCATCCGGTTCCCGATCCACCCTGGTTACCGGCGGAGGTGAAGACCTACCGCGCTTTCCTGGGTTTGCTCTCGGGCTTCGCGAGCGGATCGACCGCCGGCTTGTCGCCGACATAGATCACATAGGCGCTGCGCTTGGCCGTCGGGAAAAGCCGCGCCGGAATCGCCTGCGCCGTGAACCCGGCCGCACGCAGTCTCTTCTCAAACGTGTGGTCCGGACTCGCCGACCAGATCGCGAGACGTCCGCCCGGACGCAATTTGGATTTCAACACATCCAGTCCGCGCGGACCGTAGAGTCGCACATTGCCCGTATGCACCATCGGCGTCGGACCGTTGTCCACATCGAGGAGGATCGCGTCGTAGGAATTGGGGCGGGCCTTGGCGATGGTCTCGACCACATCGCCGAGCTTCACCTGCACGCGGGGATCGTCGAGGAGCTGGCCGTTCAGCTTGGCCATGAACGTGCGATTCCACTCGATGACCTCCGGCATGAGTTCGCCAATCTCGACAACCGCCTTGGGGCCGGCCTTCGCGAGCACGGCCTTGAGCGTGTAGCCAAGCCCCATGCCGCCGATCAACGTCCGCGTCGGCGCCTTCGTGTCGATGAGCGTGTGCGCGAGTTCGCCGAGCAATACCTCGGAGGCGCTCGTGGACGAGTGCATCAGGTCCTGGCCGTTGAGGCGCACGCAGTAGCTGCCGTCATGCTCGTGCAACGACAGGCGGGCGCCGTCAGGGGTGCGGGTCTCGGCGAGGTTGTAATGAGGTTTCATCGGGAAAGCCACTGACGATGCCGTCCGCGCGTCCGCACGCAAGACACGGAACAGCCCGCGGGCGAACCGGTCAGCACACCCATGATTCTTCCCACCCGACTGGTTGCGCTCTGCATGTTTGGCCTGACGCTGCTGGCGGCGGGCTGCGTGTCCTCGCGCACCGAGACCAAAAAAGATTTCACCGTTCTGCAGCCGGGAGTGGCGCGCGCCGATGTCATCTACGAATTGGGCAAGCCGGTCACCAGCACCACGAGCCGCGCCGGCCTGCCGGTGGATGTGTTTACCTTCGTGCAGGGAACCGCTCCGAGTAACAAACCACCGCGCCCCGTCGAGCCGGAGCAGGCCGACGCGGTTGAGATTTTCGCACTGCTGGAGCAAAGTGGCTATTCACCCACGGCTCTGCTCACCGGCAAGAAACTGACGCTCCAGGTAAACTATGATGCGGAGGAACGCGTGACCAACACCGTGCTCCTCCGCATGGAAAACTGACCCCGTGAACACGCCGCTTAGGGTGTGTCTGGGAAAGAAGTCGGGCCAGCGTGAGCGAGACAGGGTGCTCAGCCAAGGCGACCGAGGTGGAGGCGGGCCAGCGGCCCGTGCCGCCGAGGTCAACGCCGGCCCAGTGCCCTTTCTCCCTTCACTCGCAGAGCGCCAGCGATGGTCTGGCTTCTTTCCCAGACACACCCTAGTGCTTAAAGTGGCGGATGCTCGTGAAGACCATCGCCATGCCGCGCTCGTCGGCGGCTGCGATGACTTCGGCGTCACGCACGCTGCCACCCGGCTGGATCGCGGCGGTCGCACCGGCTTCGGCGGCGGCGATCAGGCCGTCGGCAAACGGGAACAGCGCCTCGGAAACGACAACGGAGCCGTGCAAGTCGAGCTTGGCCTCGCCGGCTTTCCACACGGCGATGCGGGAAGAATCCACGCGGGCCATCTGGCCGGCGCCGACGCCGAGCGTCTGCTCGTTCTTCACGTAGACGATGGCGTTTGATTTGACGTGTTTGCACACGCGCCAGCCGAACATCATCGTGTCCCATTCTTCCGCCGTGGGCTGGCGCTTGGTAACGACTTTAAAGTCGCGGGGATTTCCGAGGAGTTTGTTGCGATCCTGCACGAGCAGACCGCCGACCACCGAGCGCACGTCCTGAAGCGAGTCGGCGCCGAGACCTTCCTTCGCGATCATCAGGCGCAGGTTTTTCTTCTTCGCAAAAATCGCGAGTGCCTCGTCGCTGAAACGCGGGGCGATGATCACCTCGGTGAAGATGTCGGCGATCTTCTCGGCAAGCGAAGCCTCAAGCGTGCGATTGACGACGATGATGCCGCCGAACGGAGCCTGGCGGTCCGTCGAGTAAGCCTTTTCCCAAGCCGTATCCAAATCGTCGGCACTGGCGACGCCGCACGGATTCGTGTGCTTGAGGATCGCGAGCGTGGGCTTCTCAAATTCGCCGATCAGGTAGGTCGCCGAGGTGATATCGAGAATGTTGTTATACGAGAGCTCCTTGCCCTGCAGCTGCTGGAAGTGGTCGTGGAACGTGCCGTAGAGAGCGGCCTGCTGGTGCGGATTCTCGCCATAGCGAAGCGACTGCGCCTTCTTGTAAGAGAGCGTGAGCGACTCGGGCAGACCGCTCAACGCGTCGAGCGCGGGCTCGTCGGCCTGCGACTCCAGGTATTTGGCGATGGCCGTGTCGTAGGCACCCGTGCGCTGGAAAACTTTCAACGCAAGCTTGCGGCGGAGCGCACCGAGTTCGGACGGATTGGCAAACGCGGCGAGCACGGCGCCGTAGTCGTTATGGTCAACGACGACGGTAACGCTCTCATGGTTCTTCGCGGCGCTGCGCAGCATCGACGGACCGCCGATGTCGATATTCTCGATGGCCTCTTCGAAATGGACGTTCTTCTTGGCGACGGTCTGTTCGAACGGATACAGGTTCACCACCACGAGATCGATCAGCGCGATGCCGTGGGCCTTGGCGGCGTCGAGGTGGTCCTGTTTGTCGCGACGGCAAAGCAGGCCGCCGTGGATCTTCGGGTGCAGCGTCTTCACACGGCCTTCCATCATCTCGGGGAAGCCGGTGTGCTGGCTGACTTCGGTGACAGGCAGGCCTTTTTCGGCCAGCAACTTGGCGGTGCCGCCGGTCGAAAGCAGCTTGTAGCCGTGCTGTTTAACAAGGGCGGTCGCGAAATCGACCAAGCCGGTTTTGTCGCTCACCGAAAGTAGGGCCAGTTTTTCCATAAAAGGTGCTTTGTGCGCCCCCCTAAAACCAGTGGCAAGCACGCATTAGGGTGTGTCGGGGAAAGAACTCAGGCCAGCGTGAGGAAGAAAAGGTGCTCGGCCAAGGCAACCGAGGCGGAGGCGGGCCAGCGGCCCGTGCCGCCGAGGTCAACGCTGGTCCAGTGCCTTTTCTTTCTTCACTCGCAGAGCGTAAGCGATGGTCTGAATTCTTTGCCAGACACACCCTGTAACCGTCTCCATTCCACGCTTCGCTACGTTTCCGCAACGGCCTCTCCTTAGGCCTTGCCAAGCGCTGGGGCGCCCCGCACGTTCTTCCTTTTTTCAAGATCGAACGCCCATCGCGCCTATGAACCAGAACATCCGCAATATCGCCATCATCGCACACGTCGACCATGGCAAAACCACGCTCGTTGACCAGCTCCTCAAAGAGGGCGGCGTCTATCGCGCCAACCAAGCCGTTGAAGTCCGCGCCATGGATTCCATGGACCTCGAAAAAGAGAAGGGCATCACGATCAAGGCCAAGAACACGTCCGTTCACTGGAACGACAAGATCGTCAACATTCTCGACACGCCCGGCCACGCCGACTTCGGCGGCGAGGTCGAGCGCGCCCTCCGCATGGTGGACGGCGTTCTCCTCGTGATCGACTCCTACGACGGTCCCCAAGCCCAGACCCGTTTCGTGCTCCGCAAGGCGCTCGCCCACGGCCTCAAGGTCGTCATCGTCATCAACAAGATCGACCGTCCCAACGCCGACCCGGTCAAGATGTATGACAAGGTTCTCGAGCTCCTCATGGAACTCGAAGCCACTGAAGAGCAGTTCGACGCCCCTGTCGTTTACGGCTCCGGCCGCGACGGCTACATGATGTATAAGCTCGGTGACGAAAAGAAGGACATGAAGCCCCTTTTCCAGACGATCATCGACCACGTCCCGCCGCCTTTCGCCAAGCCCGACGAGCCTTTCCACATGCTGGTTTCCAACATCGACTGGTCCGACTACGTCGGCCGTATCGCTGTCGGCAAGATCCTCGGCGGCGTCATCAAGGTCGGCGACCCGCTCTTCGTCATCCGCCACAACGAAGCCGGCAAGAAGGTCCGTTCCAAGGTCACCAAGATCTTCGAATTCACCGGTCTCGGTCAGCGCGAAGTCGAAGCTGCCCACGCCGGTAACATCATCGGTCTCGCCGGCTTCGAAGACGTGGACATCGGCGACACGCTCGACGTGCGCGAAGACGCCCACGCCCTGCCCTTCACCCAGATCGACCCGCCCACCCTCGAGATGCAGTTCGCCGTCAACGACGGCCCGCTCGTCGGCACCGAAGGCAAGCTCGTTACGTCCCGCCAGATCCGCGAGCGTCTCATGCGCGAGTTGAAGACCAACGTCTCCATCTACATCGACGATGCCGAGCGCGCCGGCGTGTTCAACGTCAAGGCCCGCGGCACCATGCAGGTCGCCGTCCTCGTCGAGACCATGCGCCGCGAAGGTTTCGAGCTCCTCGTTTCCCGTCCCACGGTGATCGAAAAGGTTGTCGATGGCGCCCGCCACGAGCCTTACGAGACCGTCTGGATCGAAGTTCCGGACGAGTGCGTCGGTTCCATCATGCAGAACCTTGCCAACCGCAAGGGTCAGCTGACCAACATGGAAAAGCTCACCGCCACCACCATGATCGAGGCCACCATCACGACCCGCGGTCTCATCGGCCTCGAAATCGACGTGATCAACGCCACCTCCGGCCGCGGCATCACGAGCCATCTCTTCAAGGAATACGGCCCGTATGCCGGTGAAGTCCTCACCCGCATGACCGGCGTTATCACCGCGACCGAAGCCGGCGAAACCACGACCTACGCACTCCTCATGTGCCAAGAGCGCGGCAAGCTGTTCATCGGACCCGGCGAGCAGGTGTTCGAAGGCATGATCATCGGCGAAAATCCGCGCAACGAAGACATCTCCGTCAACGCTGTCCGCGAAAAGGCCCTCACGAACTTCCGTTCGCAGGGTTCGGGTGTCGCCACCGGCCTCATCCCCGCCGCCAAGATGTCCCTCGAGCGCGCGCTCGAATACATCGCTGCGGACGAACTCCTCGAGGTCACCCCGAAGAACCTCCGCCTCCGCAAGCGCATCCTCAACACGGGCGAGCGCCTCAAGGCCAAGAAGTCCGGCAAGTAAGCCTCACGGACTTCGCGTCCGTTTTCAAAAGCCGCCGGCTCACCCCGGCGGCTTTTTTGCGTCCGTTCTCCGGTATTGTCCTTTACCGGCTTCTCCGTTGATTTTTTCCCGTGCCCCCCACCATCGGCTCCAGACTCAAGACGTTCTGGATTCTCGCGCGTCCCTTCTGGTTGACGTCCGACGAACGGAAACCCGCGTGGGTGCTGCTCGGCGCCGTCATCGCGATGACCGTGGCGCAAAACTGGATCAGCATCCGGCTTTCGTATTGGAACCGTTCGTTCTTCGACACGATCCAGCGCGGCGACTACGGTTACTTCGTCCACCTCGGCGGCGTGATGATCGGACTCATCTTTCTTTCGATCACCTTCTGGCTCGCCGAGGACTATTTGTTTTCCTCGCTCAAGATCCGGTGGCGCCGATGGATGACCGCCCGCTTCCTCGATCAATGGCTCGGTGACCGCGCCCACTACCTCGGCCAGTTTGAAGCCGTCCACGGTGACAACCCCGACCAACGTATCAGCGAGGATATCCGTAGCTTCGTCTTCACGTCGCTCGATTTGTTCATGCAGGTCTTGTCGGCGCTGATCGGCTTCATCGCGTTCGTCGTCATTCTATGGACGCTCTCCGACGGTCCGCCCACACCGCTCGGCCAGCCGCCGCCCGTGAACCTTTCCGAAACCTTCGCGTGGTTCCAACCCGCCTACCTCGCGTTGTGGCACGCCTACGAGACGAGCATGGCGTTCCTCACGTCCATCCCCGGGCATCTCGTGTGGTTCTGCTTCCTCTACTCGTGGCTCGGCAGCTGGCTCGTCAACAAGGTCGGCCGTCCCATCATCGGCCTCGCCTACGAACAGGAAAAACTCGAAGCCGACTTTCGCTTCGGTCTCATCCGCCTGCGCGAAAACAGCGAGAGCACCGCGCTCATCGAAGGCGAGTCCGCCGAACGCCGCACGCTCGGCGCGCATTTCTCCCGCATCGTCGGCAACTTCAACGCCCGCCTCATCAAGCAGGTTCACTTGAACGCTTTCAAGGCCGTCTATTTCCGCCTCTCCGATTCCGTCCCGCTCCTGCTGTCCGCGCCGCGCTTCTTCGCCGGCACGATTTCCCTCGGCCAGCTCACGCAGCTCACCGGTGCCTTCGGACGCGTGCAGGGTTGCCTCAATTTTTTCATCAACAGCTACGAAACCATCGCCGGCTGGTGGGCCGTCACCGAGCGTCTCGACGGTTTTGTCCGCGGCATCGAACACGCCCACGAACTCCGCGCGTCCCAGAGCCGTATCTATTCCACCGGAAAAGTCGGCCAGGAACTCGTCGTCACCGACCTCGCGCTTTTCCGCCCCGACGGCCAGCCGCTCCTCGCGCCCGTCAACTTCACGCTCAGTCCCGGCGACTCCGTGCTCATCACCGGCCCGTCCGGCTGCGGCAAGAGCACGCTTCTCCGCGCCCTGGCCGGTCTCTGGCCTTACGAACAGGGCTTCGTCCACCTGCCCGAGCCTTTCCGATGCATGGTCATGCCGCAGCGTCCCTACCTCCCGATCGGAACGCTGCGCGCCTGCGTTTGCTATCCCGAGCCGCCCGAAAAATTCACCGACGAAGCCGTCCGCACCGCCCTCGCCCTCGCCCAGATTCCCACCCTCGCCTCGCGTCTCGACGAAATCGAGCACTGGTCCCAACGCCTCTCCGGCGGCGAACAACAGCGCGTCGCCCTCGCCCGGGTGTTCCTGCTCAAACCCGACTGGCTCTTCCTCGACGAAGCTACCTCCGCCATGGACGAAGCCGCCGAACACGCCTTCTACCTGAGCCTGCGCGCCACCCTGCCGAACATCTCTTTCCTCACCATCGCCCACCGGAGCACCTTGCGCGCCCTCCACGCCCGGCACTTTAGCGTGCTCACCCACGACGATGGCACTCACCATCTCACCGAGGTGAACAACGCCATGGCCAATTGGTAAAAATCCTCCCAGCCGCCAAAAATCCGGCCCCTTTTATCTTGATACAGAGTCTCAATCTCTAACTATCCTCCTTCTTTTATGACGTTCGCCCTCACTCCTCTCGCCTTTCTGATGGGTAAATCACCGATGGAGCTGTTCGCCGATGGCGGACCGATCATGTGGCCGATCCTGATCGTGTCGTTCCTCGCGGTCACCGTGGTGGTCGAACGCACGATCTTCATTTTTCGGGAAAACTCCACGCGGCAACCCGAGGTCGTCGAAAAGATGCTTGATCACGTCGAGGCCGGCGACACCGACGCCGCCGTGGCCCTCGGTCAGAAAAGCCAGGACTATATCGCCCGTATTCTCGTTTCCGCCCTCACCCACCGCGAACACTCGCTGGCCAACGCCTTCATGCGCGCCGCCAATCGCGAGCTCTCCCGTCTCCAGCAGGGCCTGCCAGTGCTCGACACCTGTATCACCGCCGCGCCTTTGCTTGGACTCCTCGGCACGGTCACCGGCATGATGGCGACCTTCGGCGCCCTCGGCCAGGGTGACATCGGCGCCAGTGCCGGCGCGATTACCGGCGGCGTCGGCGAGGCTCTCATCGCCACCGCCTGCGGCCTGGTCATCGCGATCCTCGGCCTCTTCCCCTACAACGTCCTCACCGCCCGCGTGGAGAACGCCAAGCACGAGATCTCCGACGCCTCCAACGCGCTCGAGGTCATCATCAAGAAAGCCGCCGTCTGCCAGGACTGCCCGTCCACCACGGTCCGCTTCACTCCCCCCGCCAAGCCCCGCGCATGAGCGGATCAGGCAACACTCTGTTCGCCGGCACCCCGCCCAAGCGTGCCCGCATTGAGATCATCCCGTTGATCGACGTGATCTTCTTCCTGCTGGCCACGTTCGTCCTGTTCACCCTCTCGCTGAACAAATCCGGCGGTCTCCCCGTCACTCTTCCCGCCGCCGAAACCGGCCAGGCCCGCAACGCCGCCGAAGGCGCCGTCACCCTGACCATCTCCGCCGACGGCACCCTCGCGTGGGACAAGGAATCCGTGACGCTCGACCAGTTCATCAGCCGCCTCCAGGCCTACAAAGCCTCCGCCACCGACCCGCGCGTCCTTATCAACGGCGACGAATCCGCCCGTTTCTCGCAGGCCCGGTATGTGATAGACGAGGTCCGCAAGGCCGGTATCTCCCGCATCCTTATCGAAACGCGCATCCGCGCCGCCGGTTCGTCCTGAAGTCATGTCCGTCTCCATCGGCAATTCCTCCGGCCCCAAGCGCGCCCGCATCGAGATCATCCCGTTGATCGATGTGATCTTCTTCCTGCTGGCCACGTTCGTCCTGTTCACCCTTTCGCTGAACAAAATCCAATCCGTTCCCGTGGATCTTCCGCAGGCCTCCGCCAGCGCCCGCCCCAATCTCGAGGACGACACCGTTATTCTCCAGGTCTCCGAAGCCGGCTCCGCCTTCTGGAATCGCGAGCCCATATCCGCCGCCGATATTCCCCGCCGCCTCGCCGACTACAAAACCACCTCGCCCGCCCCCCGCGTCCTCGTCTCCGGCGACGACAAAGCCTCCTACGGCGACACCGTCCGCGCCCTCGACGAGGTTCGTAAAGCCGGCATCACACAGGTCTCCATCGAGACCGCCTTCCGTCCCGCCGGTCGCTGATATCATGAACCGCGATCTCATCATCGGCCTGGTCGTCGCCATCGCCCTCCACGCAGGTCTCGCCCTCGGCGGCGACTTTTTCAAATCC
>DATHXF010000045.1:0-35412 GCA_035459785.1 Rariglobus sp.
GCGCCTGACACCCCTTGTCGTCTCCCATGCCCTCCCTGCGCCTCAGTTTTTTTGTGCCCCGCTCCGTCCACCGGTTCTCCGGCCTGGCCATGTTTGTCGCATGCGTGTTATCCGCGACCGCCGCCGAGTGGCAGTGGTCCGTCCCCATTTCTCCGTCCGCGGAAACAGCCAACGAAAAATCCCGCGCCTTCCTCTGGATTCCCTCCAATTGCACCACGGTGCGCGGCGTCGTCTTCGGCCACCACAACATGGAGGAAGAAGGCGTCCTCGAGCACCCCGCCTTCCGCAAGGCCATGGCCGAACTCGGCTTCGCCGCCGTCTGGGTCGCTCCCACCTTTGATCGCAACTTCCGCTACGATCAGGGAGCCGGCGAACGGTTCGACGCCCTGATGAAAGCCCTCGCCGATCAATCCGGCTATGCCGAGCTCGCCACCGCCCCGCTCGTCCCCGTCGGCCACTCCGCCGCCGCCTCCATGCCTTGGTATATCGCCGCGTGGAAACCCGAACGCGTCATCGCCGGCATCTCCTTCAGCGGACAATGGCCTTACGTTCCCGATCCCCAATTCGCGCCGCAGGTCGCCGGCGTGAGCATCGACGCGGTTCCCGGTATCGTGACCCTCGGCGAATACGAGTGGGCCGATGAGCGCATGGGCGCCGGCCTCAAAACCAAAGCCGAGCATCCCGCCCTTCCGCTCAGCGCGGTCGGCTGCCCGGCCGACGGCCATTTCTACGCGACCGACGAGAAAATCGAGTTCCTCGCCCTCTATCTTAAAAAAGCCGCCCAGTATCGCCTGCCCAAAACCGCGCCCGCCTCCGGTCCGGTCAAACTCAACGCCATCGACATCACCAAGACCGGCTGGCTCGTTGATCGCTACCGCAAGGACAAGCCTCCCTCCGCTCCCGCCGCTCCCGTCGGCCAATACAAGGGTGACGCCGCGCAGGCCTTCTGGTTCTTCGACCAGGAACTCGCCCTCGCCGCCGAAAAATTCCAACAGCAACACCGCGGCAAGCCCGCGCTCCTCGGCTACCGGCAGGACGGCGAAATCATCCCCCAGAAAAACGGCACCCACCAGCAGGTCACCCTCTCCTTCAAGCCCGAGGCCGACGGAGTGACCTTCAAAATCACCGGCGCCTTCCTCGACACCGTCCCCGAAGGCCGCCCCGAAAAATGGGTCGGAAAAAAAGCCGGCGAGACCCTCACTCCGCCTCCGGCAACCATCGCACCCATCGAGCTCAAGCGCATCACCGGCCCGATCCGCCAAGTCTCCGCCGACACTTGGGAACTCGCCTTCAATCGCACCTCGTTCCTCAACGACCGCCGCGGCAACGAAGCCTGGCTCGCCGCCGTCTGGCCCGGTGACACCTCGTGGAAGCAAGCCGTCCAGCAGTCGCAACTGCGCATCCCGGGCCGCAACGACAAGGGCGCTCCGCAACGCATCACCTTCGATCTGCCCGCCACCGTGCGCTACGGCACGCGCGAGTTGAAACTCTCCGCCAAGTCCGACTCTGGCCTGCCCGTGCGCTACTTCGTGCGCGAAGGCCCCGTCGAGATCGACGGCGACACCGTGAAATTCTCCCAGCTCCCCCCGCGCACCAAGTTCCCGATCACGGTCACCCTCGTCGCCTGGCAATTCGGCCGCTCAACTGAGCCGAAAGTGCAGACCGCCGAGCCCGTCGAGCGCACGCTGACGCTTGTCCGTTAACTGTTCCATGTAGCCGCGTCCGTGTCGGCCGTGCCCTCAGAGTCCCATGCCTGCTCCCGTCGTCACCCGCGTCACTCCCGTCGCGCATCCATTCTCGCCGTCCTCAATCCGCCTCGGCCCCGGCATCCTCAAAGAGCGACAGGACACCCACGCCCTTCACCTCGCCGCCATCGAACCCGATCGCCTGCTCGCCCCATTCCGCGCGCAAGCCGGACTCCCGCCGCTCGCCGAACGCTACGGCGGTTGGGAGTCGCGTGACATCTCCGGCCACTCGCTCGGCCACTATCTCTCCGCGCTCTGTCACCTGCACGCCGCCACGGGTGACGAGTGGATTCTACCGCGCATCGACCACATCGTCGCCGAACTCGCCGCGTGCCAGACCGCCAACGCCGACGGCTACGTCCTGCCCGTCAACAAACCTGCATTCGCCGCGCTGCGCGAAGGTCGCATCGAAGCCACTCCCTTTTCCCTCAACGGCGTCTGGGTTCCCTTCTACACACTGCACAAGCTTCTCGCCGGTCTCCGCGACGCGCACCGTCTCGCCGGTTCCGCCCCCGCGCTCGCCGTCGCGCGCGGCGTCGCCGACTGGCTCGCCGGTGTGCTCGCACCTCTCACGCCCGCGCAAGTTCAGGAAATGCTCCGTGCCGAACACGGCGGCATGAACGAGGTGTTCGCCGATCTCGCCCAGGACATGGACGATCCGCGCTACCTCGCGATGGCGTCACGCTTCTTTCACCACGACACCGTGCTCGCCCCGATGTTTCTCGGCCAAGACCGCCTCGACGGCCTCCACGGCAACACCCAGATCCCCAAGGTCGTCGGCCTCGCCCGCGAATACGAACTCACCGGCAACCCAGACTGCCACCGCGCGGCCATCTCGTTCTGGGACCACGTCGTAAACCACCGCTCCTACGCCAACGGCGGACACGGCGAGAGCGAACATTTCTTCCCGCCCGAACAATTCCCGCTGCGCCTCACGCCCAACACCTGCGAGACCTGCAACACCTACAACATGCTCAAGCTCACCGGCCGCCTCTTCGCCTGGCATCCGGACGCCGCGCACATGGACTTCGTCGAGCGCGCGACCATCAACCACCTCGCCGCCAACATCGGCCAAAATCCCGGTGAGTTCGGCTACTTCCTCGGCCTCGGCTCCGTCGGCGTAAAAGTTTTCTCCACGCCGTTCGACTCCTGGTGGTGCTGCGTCGGCACCGGTCTCGAAAACCCCGCACGCTACGGCGAACTCATCTATCACCACGCCGCCCGCACACTCTGGGTGAACCAGTATTTTGCCAGCATCCTCGACTGGAGCGAACACGGCGTGCGTCTCACGCAGACCTCTCGCTTCCCCGAGTCCGACACGATTCGCCTCACCTTCTCCTGCGCACGTCCGACCACCTTCGCTCTCAAGCTCCGCCATCCCGCCTGGTGCGCGCAACCCGGGCTCACGCTCAACGGCGCCCCCGTCGCCATCGACTCATCGCCCTCATCCTACTTCACGCTCACCCGCGAATGGCGCGACGGCGACACGTTGGAGCTGCGCCTCCCCATGACGCTGCGTCTCGAACCCCTGCCGCACTCCGATGAAGAGATCGCCGCCGTCCTATGCGGCCCCGTGCTCCTCGCCGCCATCGTGCCCGACGAACCCGGCGTGCCCAACCCCGCGAGCCGGCGCTTTGGTGAACACCTCGCCGCCCGCGGAAAAACCGACGCCTTCCCGCCCGTGCTGGTCGCACCCGACACCGCCGCCGTGCTCACCGGCCTTCACGCCACCCGGCGCGCGCCGCTGGAGTTTTCCAGCCACGGCATCATGCGTCCTGCGGACCTGACCTTCGTCCCGCTTTACCGGATCTACGAAGAACAATACGCCGTTTATTTTTCGCGCCTCACGGCATCCGGATGGACGCAACGCGAAGGCGGGCTCCGCGCCTCCGCCGCCGCGCAACGCGCGCTCGACGCCGCCACGCTCGATTGGATCACTCCCGGCTACCAGCAACCCGAAGTCGAACACGCCTTCCGCACCGACCGCAGCGAGATCGAGGATTTCGGCGGACGCAAAGGCCGCCTAGCCCGCGACGGCGGCTGGTTCTCCTACGACGTGCGCGTCGATCCTCTCGCCCCGGTCTCACTCGTCGTCACCTGCTGGGGCGGCGTCTGGCACGAACGGAACTTCGACGTCTTCATCAACGACACTCCGCTCACGCCCCAACGCCTGCTGACCAACAAACCCGGCGATTTCTTCGAGCGCGTTATTCCAATCCCCGCCGAACTCACGCACGGACGCGCCACGGTCACCGTGCGTTTTCAATCCCGCCCCGCCGACATCGCCGGCGCCGTTTACGGTGTGCGCATCCTCAAGGCCGCCGCCGCGTCCGCCTACGACACGGAGCCCCGCGTGGTCTTCAAAACCCACTGACCGGTGTAGCCGCGTCCGTGGTCGGCCGTGCTCCGAAACCCCGCATCCAGTTTCCACTGAAACTACGCACCCGTTGGCCCCGCCGGCGAACACGACGCATAACCACGACATACCCCGGTCCCGTTCACTCCGAACTTCGCTTTTCTCCTCCATGAAATCCGCACTCGTCCCCACTGCGTCCTCATCGCGCCGGCTTTTTTCGCTGGCCGCATTTCTGGCTTCGCTCCCCCTCGTGCCCGCAGTCCGCGCCACCGCCTACACGTGGGACGGAGGCGGCTCGGATGGAAACATCTCCACGGCAGCCAACTGGTCCACCGATGTCGCGCCCGCCGCCACCGGTGACACCCTCACTTTCGCCGGAACGGCCAACCTCGCCGTCACCAACAACTCTATCACTTCGCTGGGGACGAGTGCGGCCGCCATCACCTTTGATTCGACCGCCGGCTCTTTTAACATCGGTGGAAACACGATCACGGTCGGAGCCAGCGGCACCGCCTCGACCTTCGTCCAGCAGAACAGCGCCAACGCCCAGACGATCAGCGCCAACATCAATCTCTCCGGCGGCGACCGCGACCGCAGCATCGTCTTCGGCACGGGCGCCGGCAGTCTCACGCTCAGCGGCAACATCAACTTCAGCAACGACTGGCTGTTCACCGCCACGACGGCCGGCACCCTTATCCTCTCCGGCACCAACACCGGCGACGGCAAGGGCACCAATGCCATCACCGCCGGAACCAACTCCATGCGCGCCATGATGCGCAACAACGTCGCCGGCACTCAGCTCGTCCTCGGCAGTGACGCCGCCCTCGGCAACTCCGGCAGCGGCGACGCCGCCCTCGGCACCGCCTCGCTCCGCGGCGTCATCGCCAATCAGCAGCTCAACATCAGCACCACCGGCGGCGACCGCGACCTGTCCGGCAGTTCCTTCGCGATCAACGCCAGCAACATCACTTTCAACGGGGTCAATAACCTCAAGATCGGCAACCTCGTCACGGTCGCCGGTAATCGCGACTTCGTGGTTTCCAGCACCGGCCAGGTCACCGTCGCAAACGGCATCTTTGCCTCCGGTGACCAGACCGCCCGCCAGCTCTTCGTCAACCTGACCGGCACCGGCGGCATGGTTGTGGACGGAAAACTCTACAACACCCTCCACTCGGGTGGCATCACCACCACCGTCAACGACTCCACCGGCACCGCCACCAACGGCATCTTGCTCAAAGGCGGCACCGGCACGCTCACGCTCAACGGCGACAGCGGCACCACCTACACCGGCACCATCCAGGTCAACGCCGGCATCCTCAAGATCGGCCATGCCAATGCGCTCGGCAGCACCACCGGCGCCACCATCCTGGCCGGCGGCACGCTCGATCTCAACGGCCAGACCATCGGCGAAACGCTCAAGATCACCGCCGCCTCCACGCTCTCGAACTCCAGCGCGACCGCCGCCGTCATCTCGGCCGACGCCACGCTCACCAACAACCTCGCCGTCAACACCACCGGCGACATCACCGTCACCCGCCTCATCGGCAGTGGAGCCACCCGCACCGTTACCAAGACCGGCGCAGGCACTCTCACCACCAACGGCACCAGCCACAACAATCTCGCGGCCTGGGATATTCAGGCCGGCACCGTCGTCTTCGCCAACACCTCCGGCTACGGCGCCGACCGCGGCGTCGCCATCAACGGCGGCACGCTCAAGCTCGGCGGCTCCAACAGCGATCTCATCAACAACGGCCAGTCGTTCGCCGTGAACACCGGCGTCTTCGATCTCAACGGCAAGAGCGAGGCCGTCGCTTCCGTGGGCGGCACCGGCGGCTTCATCCGCAACAGCCTCGTCTCCACCGCCTCGACGCTCTTCGTCGGCGGCGGCGTTGCCGGCACCTCGACCGACTCCTACGCCGGCGTGATCGAAAACGGCTCCGGCACTCTCGCCGTCACCAAGGAAGGCTCCGGCACCCAGACCTTCACCGGTGCCAACACCTTTACGGGCGGCGCTACCGTCAGTGCCGGCACGCTCGCCACCGGCTCCACCGGCACGTTTGGCGCAGGCAATGTCAACGTGGTCGCCTCCGCCGTGCTCACCTTCGGCAACAACGCGTCGATCATCGACACGGCCACCCTTACCTTCGCGAGCACCTCGACGATCAACCTGAATTTCACCGGCGCCGAAACCGTGGGCTCCGTCTTCAACTCCGTCACCTCGACCGCGCTCGCCGCCGGCACCTACGACGCCGCGGGATTAAACATCTACTTCGGTGGCATCTCCGCCTTCACCGGCACCGGCTCGATCACCATCTCCGCCATCCCCGAACCTGCCACTTACGCCGCCCTCGCCGGACTCGGCGCCCTCGGTCTCGCCGCTCTCCGCCGCCGCCGGTAATTCACTCGGCGACATTCGCCACATCTCTCCGTCAACGCGGCGCACTTTCCGGTGCGCCGCTTTTTCTGCCCGTTTCCTCTGTAATCCCGGCCGTGACTACACGGACCCCAGCTCAAACCACTCGAAGTCCGCATGCGCCCGCTGCCCCGCAACATCGTGGCAACTCAGGCCGATCATCGTTCCCGTGAAGTGCAGCACCGATCCGTAATCATCCGACAGCTTGCTCGCGTCGAACACCCCGCCGATCTGCGTCCAGGCCTTGCCATCGGGTGAAGCGAGAAAGCGCAGCGCAGCGCCGTCGATCTCCGCGCGCAACCACACGGCCGCCGGCCAGTCCGCGATCACCAGACGCGCCTCGGACGGCTCGCTGTAAACAAAGTCGTCACTCACCGTCACGCACAGGATGCGCCCCAGTTTCTCGTCATGCGTCACGCGCAACGCGTAGTTCGTGCGCGTATCATACCAGCACACCAGCCCGGCGAACTGCGTAAACCGCGTCGGCGCAAATTCCATTCGGGTCGTGGCGGTGGCGCGAAACGTTTCCAACCGGCGCGCAATAAAACTCTGGTCATGCAACGAGTGCGGCGACTCGCGTCCCGCCATGCGCAGCCAGCCGGTGCGGTCGGTAAAGGAAAGCCAGAAGGGATCGGCCGGCACGCGCAGCGTCTGCCAGCGGGCGTCGAGCGCGGTGTGCGCAACGAAGTCGGTGCGCGCGGGCAACGCAGGCCACGGATGCGGCGCAAGTCCGACATGACCGGGCAACTCCACCGCGGGCAACACGCCGCCGTGCGCCAGACGCAGCCAGCCGTTCGCGGACCACACCACACGCTGCAACGCGGTCTCGCGGCCGAGGATGCAGCGGTCTCCCGCGTGCGCTTTCGCGCTGGCGGACGTGTCGGGCGAACCGGGGTTCACGCCCGCACCGGTGCGCAGCGGACGGCTGCAAAGGTGAGCGAGCCACCACTCGCCGGCGGGTGTCTGCACGAGTTCGCCGTGGCCGGCCTTTTGCAGCGGGTGATCCGGCGCATAACGCGTGGTCAGCACCGCCTCCTGTGGATCCAGTTCGTAAGGGCCGGTAATCGCGCGGGCGCGCGCCATCGAGATGCCGTGGTTCCACCCGGTTCCGCCTTCGGCGAGCATCAGGTAATACCAGCCGTTCGTCTTATAAAGATTCGGGCCTTCGCAGAGGATGTGATCCTTGCGCAACACCTCGTGCACCGGTCCGGTCAGCCGCAGCGTTTTCGGATTTAATTCCTGCACCACGATGCCGGCGAAGCGGCTGCGCCCCGGGCGGAAATCCCACTGCATGTTGCAGAGCCATTTCTTTCCGTCGCCGTCGTGAAAGAGCGACGGATCAAACCCGATGGAATCGAGATGCACGGGCTCGGACCACGGCCCTTCGATCGACTCCGCCGTGACGAGATAAACATGCGGATCTTTAAACGGACGGCCCATGCCGGTCGTGACGACGTTGGTGTAGATCAGCCAAAACTTTCCGTCCGCATAACTGAGCGATGGCGCCCACGACCCCGCCGAATCCGCCACTCCGCGCAGATCGAGCTGCGAACGCCGCGTAAGCGCGTGTCCGATCGGCCGCCAGTTCACGAGGTCGCGCGAATGATGCAGCGCCACGCCGGGGAACCACTCGAACGTCGAGGTGGCGAGATAGTAGTCGTCGCCCACACGGCAGATCGATGGGTCGGGGCGGAAGCCCGGAAGAACGGGATTGCGAATCATGGAACGGAATATGCCGGACCAATCCGGCGGTTCACAGCCTCAGTTCAGGTTAACAGGAACATTGGCCACATCGGCTTTGCGAATCGCCTCCAGCTCCGCGCGGCTCAACACACGCTCGAAGAAACGAACGTTGTCCATCCGCCCTGCGAGCGGCCGGTCATAAGCGCGAAAGGTGTTGCCGATGGTTTCCGGATAACGCGTCAGGTCGGTGCGCGGCAGCGAGGGCTTGGCGGGCACCGGACGCGTCATGTCGCGCATGTAGGCCACGGCGGCGGACGGCGTGCCCTGATGAACGACGAGCGTGTTGGTGGCCTGATCCCACGAAAACGCCGCAAAGATCCACTTGTTGGTGTCACGCCAGCCAGCCAGCGGTCCGTTGATGCCTGGCGAAAACACATACTGGCGCGGCTGCTCGAGGCTGTTTTCGATGCGCACCTCGAATCCTTTTTCAGTGAGCAGGAACAGCAGGCTCGCCGTGCTGATCGGCACCTGCAGCACCGGCCCCTGTTCATCGAGGTAATACCAGAAGGTGCACGTGAAAGCGGACAACGCATCCGGCGCGATCGGCGCCACCGCCGTGGCCACCGGGCCGCCCGGAGCGTTTTCCGTTGTCGAGGGCAGCGCCACATAGGCGCGATCATCCGTCTTCCCTGAAACGCCCGACCCCGGCACGCCGATCTTGGCGCCGGCAAGCAACTGCAGACGGTTGTGCGTGCCGTTGAAACTCTCCTCATAGGAGGGAGCCTTCAAGACGTCTGCACGGACCAGGGACGAGACGGCGAGCAGCAGGACGGCGATACGGAGGAGTGTTTTCATAAAGCAGAGGAATCGCGGTGAAGAATCACGGTTGTGCGCGGCGCGACGGTGCGCGACGAACCGGCGGCCGGAGCCGCGTCGGGCCGCATCAGGTCGCGGGCTCCAGAAAAATCCGCCGGCACGTCAAACGCCGCCGGACGGTCGGCCGTCATGTTCATCGCGATCAGGTAGTCGCCGTAGCGCAGCAGATAAAAATCACCCTTGCCCGAATAGACGCTCTCGGCGCCGGGTTTCACCTTCACCTCCGCCGGCGCGGCGGCGACGGGCATTTCCTCGCCGGCATGCAGCGAAGGGGCCAGCGAACCGGGCGGGTATTTGAGATGCGCGCCGCCGTTGGCGAAACCAAAGACGACCGCGCCCGGCCGTTTGTAAGTCTCGCCCGAGGGCGTGAAGCGAACCTCCTCACGCACGATCGCCTGCCGTTCGATGCGCGGTGTGATGTTGTGCACCGCGGCCAGAAAATTGACCGCGTTGCGCGCGCGCCAGTAGAGCGAAACATAGAGCATCTCGTCGCCGTGCTTGAGCGCGACGACGCCGTCCTCTTCATCCGTGAACACATAATCGGGCGCACCGTCGCTCAGCGGCAACCGGTGCGACAACGGAGGCAGCGCGGTGATCGTGCGATAGGATTCAGGTGCGCTGAGCAAGCCGTGCGTGATGCGCAGACTGCCGTTCTCCGACATCACGGTTTCGAGGGAAGCAAAGAACTGGTTGTCGGCGATCATCTGCTGGGCGTAACCGACCAAGCGCGGATCCTTCGTCACCGCGGCCACTTCAAGGGCGCAAGCGTCACGGGCGGGTTTCTGCGCGTAGTTCACGACACCGGGATACTTGTTGTCGCGCCAGCCGATGAAGGTCTCCATGCGCATCGCCCGGTTGCCTTCGCGATCCAGCGACGAGTGCCGGAACGGAGTGCGGGCCAGCGCGATTTTCACCAGCTGATCGCGCAACTTGGGATCGCCGGGCTGGTCGGGCGCCGGACGCGTGGCCTCGTAAATCTTGGTCACCCAATCGAGCACTTCGCCGTAGCTGCCCACATAGCCGAGTTCTTTGGTGAGACCGCGGGCCGTGAGTTGGAGATAATTTTCGCCCACGGGTTTTTCCGAAGAGCCGTCCGGCAAATCACTGCCCAACCACGGTTGCAGACCAACCGCCTCATACAGGTAACGACGGACCTTCGGCTCGGGCCAGGCTTGCACGGGAGCGACGACCTCGAGGCCCCGGTTCACGTAATAGATACCGTAGAGATCCTTGATCATGGACTGGTTGGTATAGAGCCGGCGGTTGCGGGCGTTCCATTCGCGGCTGAACACAAACAGTTCCGTCAGGAGCTTGCGCCGCGTGACACGATCCGACGCGCCGGCAACACGTCCGTCGAAATACGGAGCCAGCGGGTTCGCGAGCCAGTGCAACGTCGCGCCCAGCGGACCTGCGCCAAACCAGTCGGGGTTGGGCGTGGTCGGATCATTGAGCACGAGCTTCGGATTGGCGCGGTAGGCAAGGGCGAAGGCATCCATCGACTCGACGATGCGGCGGATGACGGCAGGGTTCTGATAGGCAGCCGTCCACTTCACATGCCAGGCCTCCGCGAGAAACATCATCTGCATCTGGTTGAGCGGACGCTTGTCGCCGAGACGGACGGTGATCTCCCGATTCACACGCTCCTCTGCGGCGGTCAGCGCTTCGGCTCCGGGTGAGACGCGCAAAGTCGCAACGGGCGCGGTGCCCTGTTTTTCATCAGCCGGCGGCACGAAGGCCGGTTCGCCGTGGGAGTAGATGCGATAGATGCCTCGCGACGGCTCGGTCATCGGCTTCTGGAATTTGTCGATTGTCTGACCGTAGGCCCAGATCGGACCCATGGAGCGAATTTCCGCGCGCAGGTGTGTGCGCTCCTTCGTTACCGACTCGGGCAGAAAAAACGTGCGATAGAAAAAACGTCCGGCGAACTGCGGCTCGGCATTCCCCGGATCCAGCATGTCGTAATCGCCGAGATGGAGGTAGCCGTAGGATTGCCCGTCGATGACCAGCATCAGGCGCGTGCCCGAGGCATCGTCGCCGGAATAACGCAGCGTGAGGTAGTTGGGCGCAACCGGATCGACCTTGAGGTCAAACGCCAGTGTGCCGCCGCGCCAGTCCTCGGCCTTGGGCGGAAGCAACCGGCGCGCAGGTTCGTCGAGCAGACCATTGATCACCTCGGAGCGATCATCGGCAAATTGATGCGCCCGTTCGGATGCGGCGTCGCCCAAGATCAGGGTATCGACAATGCCGGCCGCGCAGACGCGCACGGCGATCAAAAATAAAACCAACAGGACGGGGTAACGCATGGGAATCACGACAGTCTGCGAACCGTCGCCCGACTCGCAAAAGACCGGTGCATTTCACTGTTAACCGACCATGCAAACAGGTCAAAGCCCATGGGCAAAGGCGGCAATTATCCCCAAAAGACACAGGTAATTATTATTGTGCTACGTAAGTAACACTCCCTTGGCTGGAAAGCCTGCCGTGCTGGAGCTCTTTGTCGGCGATGGAGGCATATTTCCGAGCAGCCACAGGCCCCGCCAGCGTGGCGCCGATCGCAACTGCGGCGACTGCGGGGCGGGGCGAGATCGCACCACGCACGCCCCCCGACCCCACGCGGCCTGCTACCGCCGGATATGGCACGCATGGGGCAACGGCTCGGCAGGCCCAGCGGCTCGGCGTCGGCGCGTCGCCCTTAGGCCTTGGCGATTGGGTAGCGGGATGGGCTTACCCCATCCGCCCGCTGGATCGATACCCGGCTCCGTTACCCATCCGACTACGCCGAGACACCAAGCTCAAAGCATCATACATCTGTAATGAGCTCTGACTCGGAGTTGAGTGTTACCTGAAACGACTTGGAAACCCCAATCACGGAACGGATCCAGACGACTGCTCACGAGGCGATTTAGTCCGCCCTCTCGGTCATCACTGCTTTGCCGCGAACCAGGCTTTCACCTCGGCCAGCGAACGTGTGCTGAACACGTGATCGCGCGTCAGCCAACCTTTGCGGGCCGAGTTGATGCCGGCCGCCACGTGCGCCAGACCGCCGGTCTCGTGCGCATCGGGATTGATCGAGCACAACAAACCGCGCTCGGCCGCCTTGCGCCAATGACGCCAGTCCATGTCGAGCCGCCACGGGCTCGCGTTGAGTTCGATGATGACGCGGTTCGCGATGGCCGCGTCGATGATCTTCGCAAAATCCACCTGATACCCTTCGCGGCGCAACAGCAGCCGGCCCGTGACATGCCCCAGCATCGTCGTCCGCGGATGCTCGATCGCCCGAATGATGCGCGCCGTCATGTCCTCGAGCGACTGGGTGAACGCGCTGTGCACCGACACCACGACATAATCGAGCGAGACCAACACGGCGTCGTCAAAATCGAGCCGTCCATCTGGCAAAATATCGCACTCGGTTCCCGTGAACACATGCGTCTTGAAACGCCCCGAGGCGTTGAGCGCGCGGATCTCCGCCACCTGCGCGGCAAGCCGTGTTTCGGTGAGGCCCTTCGCCTGCACGCTCGATTTGGAATGGTCCGCGATCCCTAGGTAATCCCAGCCGAGCGCTTCGGCCGCCGCAGTCATCTCGGCGAGCGTGTTGACGCCGTCGGACGCCGTCGTGTGGTTGTGAAACGCACCGCGCAGATCGGCGAGTTCGACCAGACGCGGCAGCGGTCCGCTCTCGGCCGCCTCGATCTCGCCCAACCCCTCGCGCAACTCTGGCGGGATAAACCGCAGATCAAGCGCGGCGAACAGTTGCTCCTCGGATTGGATGGCCGGCGCGCCCGAAGCCCCCGCCGCCTTTTCCTTCGCGGTGCCCTCGCCTTCCGCCGGCACCAGCCCCCATTCGCTCAACGACAGGCCGCGTGCGAGCGCGCGTTGGCGCATCTGCACGTTGTGATCCTTCGACCCGGTGAAATGATGCAGCGCGAACGCAAACTGCTCGGCCGGCACCAGCCGCAGGTCCGCCTGAAGTCCGCTCTCAAACCGCACGCTCGCCTTGGTCTCGCCGCGCGCAGTGATCTCTTTGACGCCCGGCTGCGTGACGAACCACTCCACCACCGGCGCAACCTCCGTCGCCGCCACGATAAAATCCAGATCTCCCACCGTCTCCATGCCGCGCCGCAGACTGCCCGCCGCCTCGGCGCGCGACACCTGCGGCAACGCCCGCAATCCCGCAACGATGGGCGCGGCCACTTCATGCGCATCCCACCAGAAATGGCGTTTGCCGTAAGCCTCGCGGTTGCGGATGCCCGTGAGAATTTTCTCCTGCGATTTTTCGCCGAAGCCCGCCAGCGCGGCCACGCGGCCGTCGGTGCACGCCGCCGCGAGATCCGCGATCGTCGCGATGCCGAGCTGGTCGTGAATCGCCTTGATTTTCTTCGGTCCGAGTCCCGGCACGTCGAGCATCTCGACAAGACCCGGTTCGATGGAGGCTTTTAGTTTTTCAAAAAACTCCAACCGCCCCGTCGCGTGCAGTTCGCCGATTTTTTGGGCGAGCGCATCGCCGATGCCTTTGACGGATTTCAGATTGTCGTCGCGCAGCAGACGCTCGAACGCCTCCTGTTCCATGGACTCGATCAAACGCGCGCCGGACTGGTAGGCGCGGGTCTTGAAGGGATTTTCACCCTTCAGCTCCAGAAGCGTGCCGATTTCGGTGAGCACATCGGCGATCTCGTTTTTGGTCATGGGGGAAGACTGATTTTTTTGAACCACTAATGAATGCGGATCGACGCTGATCCGGAAGTCCAATTCCACGGCGCCTTAAATTTAGCGTTCATTAGCGTTCATTAGCGGTTAATACTCGCGGCAAGATCATGCCATTTTCCTACACCCGCACCGTGCACTTTCCCGACACCGATGCCGCCGGCGTGGTGTTTTTCGCGCGTTATCTGTCCATTTGCCACGAAGCCTACGAAGAGGCGCTGGCCGCCTCCGGCGTGCAATTGGCTAACTTTTTTGCAGATCACGGCGTCGTGGTTCCCATCGCCAAAAGCGAGGCAACCTACCTGCGTCCGCTGGTTTGCGGGGACAAACTGCGCATCGACGTCACTCCGAAATCACTCGGCGAAAACAGCTACGCCATCGACTACGTGATCTGGAAAACCGGCCCGGCCGAAAAACGCGCCGCGGTCGTCCGCACCGAGCATGTTTGCATCTCGTCGGCGACCCGCGAACGCCTGCCCCTGCCCGCCCCCGTCGCGACCTGGATTCAAGCCGGTTAAAAGCGGATTTTTCGTTGCATTTCCGGTCCTCCGGCGCACCTTGCAAATCAAGGTCCCCGGACCCCACCCTAATGAGCAACTTTGAAACTGACGGCCCCTCGGATAACGAGTGGGAAGATCGTGGAGAGCTCGCTTGGAACGAATTTGATTGGGAGCGCTACCTGCGCGAGCAGGACGATGTGATTCATCGTTACCTCGCCCACTACGAGCAGCTCAAAGGCAACGAGGACCGCATCGACGAGACGGCCCACCTCATGGGCTGGGACGAAGATGCCTGGAGCACCGACTCCGATCCGGCCGCCCGTGATTCTGAAGATTCGGAAGCCGACGCCTCCGCCGATCTCAACGAAGGCAAGGACGAGCCCTACACGCTCCACAAGAATCCAATTTTCATCTCCACCAAGGCGATTTACCTGAGCCTCAAGCGCGGCTGGGAACGCATCGGCATCAACCCGGCCAAAGTGCCTCAGACGCTGGCCCTCGATCTGCACGCCTCGATTTATCGCGGCGAAGAACAGGCCATGCTGGCGATCCAGGCGCTCGATTTCGGCGACTACGCGATGGCGATCAGCCTCTTCAAACGCGCTCTCGGCGAACTCAACCGGACCTTCTCCCTGCTCGGTAGCCCGGCGGTGGAAAAGCTTCCCTCCGTGCTGCATTTCCGCGAAGACGCCCAGCCCCGCCTGTTTGACCTGCGGGAAATCTGGCTGCGCGTAATGAGCGAGTGCCGCGAGGAGTTGGAGCGTCCCGCGGAGGACTCCGACGACGACGAGCCCTGAGTTCGCCGGAATCGAGAGGAGCCGGCATTTATGCACAGGCCGAGAAAAGGCCTTGCACTTTATGACGTGCGGCTTTGCCTCTCCCTTCTGTTTTCAATCCGGAGAGGTGGCTGAGTGGTCGAAAGCAGCGCTTTGCTAAAGCGCCGTAGGTGTAACAGCCTACCGGGGGTTCGAATCCCCCCCTCTCCGCCAGTTTGCCCTGCAAACGGGCATTTCGTGAAACCAAGTTGAATGCACAGCATTCGAGGCGGGGATAAGGACGGCACAGCAGTGCCGGGGCAAGGCCCTGAGCGAAGCGAATCAATCCCCCTCTTCGCCAGTTTTTCGCCACAGGCGAAATTTCGTTTATCCAAGACAGGCAGGCCGGATGGCCATGCGGATACGCAGTCCGGCCGACACAAAAAACGCGCACACCGGAGTGTGCGCGTCTCGTGAACAGGGAAACCGTGGCGGTTTTACTTCTTCAGCGTGGCGCAGAACTTCGCCAGACGGCTCACGCCCTTGGCTATGATCTCATCGCTCGTGGCGTAGCTGAGGCGCAGATAACCTTCGGCTCCGAACGCGCTGCCGGGGACGGCGGCGACCTTCTCGGCCTCGAGCAACTTCGCACAGAAGTCGGCGGAGCTGAGACCGAAACTGGAGATGTTCGGAAACAGGTAGAACGCACCCTCGGCCAGGAGACACTTGATACCGGGGATCTTGTTGAGCTCGGCGTGGAGGAACTTCCGGCGGCGGTCGAAGGCGACGAGCATCGTCTTCAGCGCGGCATCGGTCTTTTCCTTTTCCTTGAGGGCGGCAACCGCGCCGTATTGGGCGAAGGTCGTGGCGTTGGAGGTCATCTGGCTCTGCAACTCGGAGATGGCCTTCGCGATGGGCGCGGGCGCGACCGTGGTGCCGAGACGCCAGCCGGTCATGGCGTAGGTCTTGGCGAAACCGGAAACGATGATCGTGCGGGCAAACGCCTCGGGGCTGAAGGAAGCCGGGCTGAAGTGCTTCGCGCCATCATAGGTGAGATGCTCGTAGATCTCGTCCGACATGATGTAGAGGTTGTGCTTCACCGCGATGGCCGTGAGCGCCTCAAGTTCGGGCTTGGTGTAAACCGCGCCGGTCGGGTTGGACGGCGAGTTGATGATGAGCAGGCGGGTTTTGGGCGTGATCGCAGCCTCGAGTTGGGCGGGCGTGAGCTTGAAACCGGTGCTGTCGTCGGCGAGCACGAGTTTCGGCACGGCGCCGGCGAGCTTCACCATCTCGGGATAGCTCACCCAGAACGGCGCGGGGATGATCACTTCGTCGCCCGGCGAGCAGGTCGCGAGGATCGTCAGGTAGCAGGAGAACTTGCCGCCCGGGGAAACGATGAACTGGGACGGCGCATACTTGAGGCCGTAGTCGGCGAGATACTTGTCGGCGAGGGCCTGGCGCAGCGGCTCGATGCCGGGCGTGGGGGCATACTTGGTCTTGCCGGACTTCAGGGCGGCGATACACGCCTCCTTGATATGCTCGGGCGTGTCGAAATCGGGCTCGCCGGCGGCGAAGCCGCAGACGTCCTCGCCGGCGGCGGCGAGGGCCTTGGCCTTGGCATCGACGGCCAGCGTCGGCGAAGGCGAAACGTTAAGGGCCCAGGTGGAAAGCGGCGCGGGTGCTTGGCTCATGGATATAGATCGGTGAACAAAAAATGCGGACACAAGAAAGGCAAGCCCCGCGCTCGGCGGTGGCTTGCCTTTAAACTGAAGCGGCTCGCCCGAGGCGTGCCGCGAAAATTATTTCTTACCCTTCTTGGGAGCAGCCTTGGCGGGCAGCGCCTCGATGGCAACGCGGAGAAGCTCGCCGACGCTGACGCGCTTTTTCTTGGCGGCCTTCACGAGGGCGGTCTTGGTCGGGCCGGGCAGGCGCACGGAAATCTGGCGGTGCTCGGAAGAGTCGGACTCGTAGCGGTCGAGGTTGAACTCGCCGATCGCCAGACGGACGACTTCGCTCGTCGACTTGAGGCCTAGCTTTTTACGGTGGGTTTCGATCTTCGCGATGAGCGAAACAGGCAAATCGAAGGTAAGCGGAGTGGGCGTCGGGGCGGATTTTTTGGCCATGTGTAGGGGGGGCTGGATACTAACTTATTCGGGAGAACCTGACTGTTACGAATGACTTTCGCCTCACGTTGGGCAACGCTATTTTTTAGCAAACCAGGCAATATCCGAACCGGGCGCTAGTTGTTAAACATCGTGGCACCAAGCAGTAAATAGGCCTGTTCAGGCTTATCCACCACCTGCCACGCCCGCAAACGAATCGCTGTATCCACCTCGCGCCCATGGGTGATCAGCACCGTGCGCACGCCCGCCTCGGCTCCGCCCAGCACATCGGCGTCGGCATCGCCCGCATAAAGCGCCTCATCAGGACGAAGGGAAAGACGCGCCAGGATTTCCAGAAGTCCGCCTGGGTGCGGCTTGTGTGTATCCAAATCGTCACCACACACGACGGCGGAAAAAAATCCGTCGAGATCATGCGCGGTGAAAATCGCCTCGGTGCTGTGCCGGTCGCGGCCGGTCCAAACCGCCAGCTTCACTCCGCGCGCCCGTAGTTCCTCCAGAAATGCTCGCATGCCTGCAAACGGATCGACGAGCGCTCCGTTCTCAAAGCCAAAGGTATCATACCGTCGCAAAGCCTCGGCGGTTTTTTCGCTGTCGCCGGTCAGTTCCAGAAACGTGCGGGCCGGCGGTCCGCCGAGACGCAGGAAAATCGCGTTCTCATCCAAATCCGGACGAAAGGGAGCCAGTGCGTGGGCAAACGCACGCAACACAAGCGGCATCGAGTCGATCAAGGTGCCGTCGAGATCGAAGATGACCGCCCGGATGCCGACGGTGCCACGAGGAGCTGCCGGCAGACTCATGGTCCCAGGCGACGCACGCGATTCGCAGGCGGCGGAGTGATTCCCTCGTCAAGACTCGCAGGCTCGAACAACACACCCGAAAAATCCAGACCGAGCGCCGCTCCGGTGACCACGAACTGCGTCTTGTCGCGCGTGATCTCGTCGCGCAGATCGATGGTTTTCACCATCCACTGGTCGTCCACTTTTTTAAGATCGAGCACGGTGAGCGACTTCAGCACGCGCTCGTCCGCCCCGATTTGCTGTGACTGCACGAGCGCGCCGAACTGCGTATCAAGATAGACCCGCACGCCGGTCAGCTCGGGCTTGAGCGCGGCGATATCGTCGGGCGGATATAACAGGAAAACATGCGCCGGGCGTCCGCGCACGGGGGCGACGCCTTCGAACACAAAGTCGCTCCAATATAGATACGGCATCTGCAGATCGAAGGTGGTGAGCCCGGTGCCGGCCAGCGGTGTGAACAACGCGGTCGTGTCCAGCGCGCCACCGGCGGCCGGCAGGACTGCGGACGACACCGGCGAAACCCACACGGCACCCTGGGCTCCGTTTTGCACCAGCAGGCGGCGGACGGGTGCGCCATCAACGGCGGGTAATTCCACGCGCGAAACCGGACCGGTGTCGTTGCGACTTCCCCAGAGACGTCCGCCTGTCACCACGCGAGTGTCGCCGCGACGCGGGAGCACGCGGAGGTCAAACTCGAGGTAGTAGTCTCCCGCGATGCCTTGCTGGCGGAAGTTCTCCAGTATCTTGCGGCCTTCCGCCTGGTCGGGTTTACCGAACTGCACGTAACGGGCAGGCGGACGGTAGCGGCGGGATTGCGCCTCCGCCTCAACCGGCAGCAGGGTGGCGCAAAAAACAACAAGGCAGGCGAGCAAGCCCGCCTGCCTTGAAAGGGTCGTCCGTAGGGACGCGAGTTCCACGGGAAATTACTTTTTAACCTCTTCGGCCGGGGCGGCGGTCACCGGCAGCGAAACGGCCGGGGCGGCGGGAGCAGCTTCAACCGCAGAAGGCTCGGGAACGGGGGTGGTCGTGGCGGCAGCAGCCGGAACAGCCGGCACGGCGATCACCGGCAGGGCGCCTTCGCTGCTCTTGGTGTGCTTGGACACATAGATGTGGCCGAGATACAGACCGAAGGTGAGCACGAAGAAGGCAATCGCCGCGTTGATCGTCGCTTTGGTGAGCACGTTGCCCGTGTCGGCGCCGAAAGCAGCTTCGGTGGCTCCGCCACCGAGCGAAGCACCCATACCACCGTCGGACTTGGCCTTCTGGGCCAGCACCACGAGGACGAGAAACACCGAGATCAAAATGAGAACGAACGTGAAAATGCCGATGAGGATGGACATGATGTAAAGGGTCAGAGAGCCGCACCGGCGGCGGGTTGTCAACCGCGCGAAAACCGGCCCAAAACGCTCAAATTTGGTAGTCTCCGGGCTTGTCGTGGTCTCCCAAGCGGGTCGGAGAAGGCGCATCGGTGCCGGCCGAATTGTCCCGGTTGCGATCATAGAAGATGCGCACCCCTGCATTGGGAGCCGAGCCTAGTTGCTGGAGCAGCTGCGAGGCGCGCAACAGAGCCCGCTTGGTGCTCATCGTGAGGTTGGCCTCCGCTGGGAAGATGTTTTCCACGCCGATCTGTTTGCGCGCCCCGCTCTTGCGCAGAACGCGCTCCACATCGGGATTGATGCCACTGATAAGCAGATGACGTCCGGTCTTTTGCAGATAATCATGCAGCTGAAGCAACGACATGACTGACGTCGCATCCAGATGACGGGCGTTTTTCATGCGCAGGATGACGACCTTGATGCCATCGTCGTCGGCCAGCAGCCGCACCTGCTCCTGAAAAAGATCGGCCGCGCCGAAGAACAACTCGCCCTCGACGTGCACGATGGAGATGGCTGAGTTGCCCCGTGACTTGCCGTCCTCGATCTCGGCGAGCTGGCCCTGCTCGTTGAACCCGTATTCGACCAACGAAGGCGCACTGGCTTTGCGCAGGAACAGCGCAAGTGAAACACCCACTCCCACGTAGATCGCCGTGTCGAGCTTGAGGAAAAACGCCGCGAGCAACGTAACCGCGAAGACAATCGCGTCGGATCGCGTCGATTTCCACGAAATGCGGATCTGCTCGCGGTTGATCATCTTCAAGCCAATGCGGATCAGGTGCGCCGCCAGCGCCGGCACGGGGATGAAGTTGATCAGGGGTGCCACAAAAAACAGCGCGCCGAGCACGATCAGGCTGCTCAACAACGCCGAGATCTGGGTCTGCGCACCACTATGCAGATTGGCCGCCGATCGTGCAAACGACGCCGAGCCCGGCATCGCGCCAAAAAAGCTGTTGGCGATATTGGCCGAGCCCATCGCCACAAGTTCCTGATTCGTGTCGAGGCGCTGGCCTGATTGCGCCGCCATGGTCTTGGAAATCGAAACTGCCTCCAGCATGCCGAGAATAGCGATGGCCAGCGCGGCGCTCAACAGCGGCGGCACGACCGCCCACTCCGAGCTCCCAAACGGCATGCCCATGAACGACGGTAGTGCCGCCGCCAGAGCGCCTTCGTCCTGAATCGTGCGGATACCGAGCGCTTGCAGACCGGCGTGCTGGGTAAGCAGTGAAATAAAAACCAGTCCCAGCAACTCGGCCGGAAGCTTCGGGAAGAAGTGTTCGATCGCCCAGAAGATGAACAGCGTGGCGACTCCCATAAACACGGCATACTGATTGAACTGAAACTGGGTCAGGCTGACAGCCGTCGAGATCAACCCATCAAACACACTTCCGTGTCCTGCCGCAAAACCGAGCAAGTGAGGCACCTGGCTCGCCGCCAATAGCAGGCCGATGGCAGTCCCATAACCGATGATCACCGAGCGCGAAATGAACTGCGTAAGCTTCCCCATCTGCGCGAGTCCGGCGAACACTTGGAACGCGCCGATCAACAACGCCAGCACCAGCGCCAGCTCGGCGGGAGCAAGACCGCCGCCCGTCAGCGAATGCAGTGTCGCCGCGAGGATGATACTGATCGAGTTGGTCGGACCAAAAACGAGATGCTTCGAAGAGCTGAATAACGCGCAGACAAACCCGCCCACCACCACCGACATGATCACCATCAGAGGAGGCAGGCCGGCGATCAGCGCGAAGCCGATGGCCTGCGGTATCGAAACCAGCGATACGGTCGCGCCCGCCTGAAAGTCGGCGTGGAGTTTTCCCCACGTGTAGCGGGGCAGCTCCTGCGCGAGCGGGAACCGTTGACGCAGCCAGGCGCCGGAAAAGCGCTTTATGTGGCCAACGGTCTCAGCCGCGTCGTCGGTCGTGAACATTACGCCAGTTTAGGCCTCGATTCCCAATTTTTCCAGAATGCGCTGCAGGTCGTCATTGCCGGCGTAGGCGATCACGATCTTTCCCTTCTTCGGCGTGTGCTGGAGCGCGACACGCGCGCCGAGGTGCGATGTGAGCTTTTTCTCGATGCCCGCGACCGCGGCGGCGTCGCCCGGGGCGAGTTTGCGCGCGGCGGGGGATTGCGCAGACGGGGCGGCGGCGCCGGCCTTCTTGGCCTGCACGAGTTTTTCAGTGGCGCGCACGCTGAGTCCTTCCTCGATGATGCGGCGGGCGATCACAGCGCGCTGCGCGGCGTCTTCGATGCCGAGCAGCACCTTGGCATGGCCGACGGAGAGAATGCCCTTCGCAACGTAGCCCTGCAGCTCGGCGTCGAGCGAAAGGAGACGGAGCGCGTTGGCCACGGTCGCGCGGCCCTTGCCGACGCGCTCGGAGGTGGCTTCCTGAGTGAGGTCGAAATCGCGGATCAAGCTCGCGTAGCCGTAGGCTTCTTCGAGCGGGTTCAGTCCCTCGCGCTGCAAGTTCTCGATCAGGCCGAGGGCGGCCGAGGAGGCGTTGCTCGCCTGCACGAGACGGACGGGGATCGTCTTGATCTTGAGCAGCTGGAACGCGCGCCAGCGGCGTTCGCCGGCGATGAGCTCGTATTTCTCGCCGGTCTTGCGGACGACGATGGGCTGCAGCAGGCCTTCGCTGCGGATGCTCTCGGCGAGTTCGGAAAGTTGCTCGGGGGAGATCTCCTTACGCGCCTGATACGGGCTGGGGACGATCAAACTGACCGCAATCTCGGAAAAGCCGGGTGCCGCCGGGGCGGCAGGCGCGGGAGCGGCGGCCGGAACGGGCGTGGAGGCTGCGGCGGGTTTGGCGGGAGCGGCGGCGGAGATAAGACCTCCGAGACCGCGACCGAGACGTGATTTGGGAGCTGCGCACATGGTGTTTTATTTGCCTCCGGGAATGAAGAGCGTGTCGCCGACGCGCACCTTGGTGGGATCGGCGATTTTATTGGCGTTGATGATGTCGGAAAGTTTGCCGCCGGTCTTGCGGGCGATGGTGGAGAGCGTGTCGCCCTTTTGCACCGTGTAGCTGATGCCCTCGGCGGGGAAACTCTCGCTGAAGGTCGTCTGCACGGGAGGGCGCGTGGCCTGGCCCTTGGCGATGGAGTCGAGCGCGGCGTTGGTGGCCTCGCCGAGTTTTTTGATCTGCGCGGCGGCGGTCGCGGCTGTGGCAGCGTCGCCGGATTTGATGGCGGCGTTGAGATCGGCCACGGCGTTGTTCAGTTGCTGGATCGTCGCGAAGGTTTGGGACTGCGAGGAGGCCGCGACCTGCTTGGTCAGCGCCTCGTTTTCACGTTCGAGGTCCTCGACCTTGAGGGAAAGCGCGCCGACTTTTTGGGTGAGCAGGCGGACATCTTCGCGGAGATTGGCCAATTCGGTGCCCACTGATTGGGCGTTCGCCGTGAGTGAAAACAGGGCGAGGCCGGCGCCCCAAAAGAGAGATTTCAACATGAGCAAAGACGTTGCGGAACTTTCCCGTCGAAAACAAGAGCTAGCCTTGCGTGGTTTTTTTATACGGAAACGGCTTCGAATCGACCAAGAGCGGCAGCGGTTGCGAAGGCAGCACAGTGCCGATTGGAATCGGCGAGCCGCGTAGAAACTCGGGCGCCGGCAGCATCTTGCCGCCCGGTTTCTGCAACCGCAGGCAACGCAACACGCCCGCCCGCTCACCCTCGCCTACCTTCACCAGCAAACCTTCCGCATCCGCACCGACCACCGCCCCAACCGGCTTGTCACTTAATAAGTGACAAATATCCGGATTAGCTTGTGCATCAAAAAGATCAGCCAGACCGATTTTAATGGTTTGCCCATCAATTTCGACACTGCAGGCAGGCCAGGGGAAGAGCCCGTTGATGCGGGCGGCGAGTTCCGCGGCAGGTGCGCTGAAGTCGAGGCGGCCGTCATCTTTCACCAGGCGGCGGCAGAAGGTCGCGGCGGCGTGGTCCTGTTCGATGAAGACGAGGTCGTTGGTCGCGAGATGCGGCAAGGTGCGCGCAAGAAGCGGCACGCAGGCGGCGGCGAGTTTTCCTTCAATGTCCAACGCGGTGTCACGCGGGACGATGGACACGCGTTCAACGTCGGCAACCGGACCGGCGTCGAGCTGGCGAACAATGCGCATGAGCGACACGCCGGTTTCGCGTTCGCCATTGGCGATGGCCGTCTGGATGGGCGAGGCACCGCGATACTTCGGCAAAAGCGATGCGTGCAGGTTCATCGTGCCAAGGCGCGGCGTGTCGATGAAGTCCTGCTTGAGGATGTGTCCGTAGGCCATGACCAGCGACACATCGGCGTTGAGCGCGGCGAGCTGCGCTCGCACATCCTCGGTGATTTTCTCCGGCTGGTAAACGGGCAGCTCGCGGGCGAGCGCCCAGAGTTTGATACCGTTGGCGGTGATCTTTTGTCCGCGACCGACGGGACGGTCGGGCTGCGTGAATACCGCGACGACCCGGGCGACCGCACTCCCCTCGCCCGCCAGCCAGTCGAGCAGCGGCAGAGCGATGGGGTCGGAGCCGAGGAAGACAAGGTTCAGCATCAGGCGGCGGGCGGCGGTTAACTTACTTGAGCGTCTTGATCCACTTGCCCACGGCGGCGGACAACGCGGCGAAGGCGGCGTCGGTCGAGGGCTTCTTCAAGCCGTCGAACACTCCCCAGTGCTCGGTGTGCGTGACGGACTCGCCCGGGGCGAGCTTCACAAGCGGGCTGAGCGTCTCGAACTCGATCATCTCGCCGTTGGTGAACGTCTCAAAGGCGCATCCAAAGTCCGGATACGTCGCGCCCTTGATGACCGGCGCGTATTTCACGAAAGTGACGCCCTCGACCCAGTAGGCGGACCAGCCCGGGTAGTTGGTGATTCCGAACTTCTGCGCGGCTTTGGCCTTCGGCACGTCGATGCCCATGAAGTCGCGATGCAGATCCCACACCGGCAGAGAGAGGTCGGTGTAGGTCCAGGGAACAAACGAGTAACCCGGCAGCAGGTCGCCGTCCGCATGGTTGCCCTTGGGCAGAAGCGGAAGGACGCCGTAGCCGCCGCCGCGCAGCATGGTGAGCGCCCAAGCGGAGGTCTCGACCGTCCAGAGTCCGTGATTGGTGAGCGCGTGGGTGACTTTCACGGTGCGCTCGCCCTGCACTTCAAGCTTCATGGCCTTCTGCAGACCGGTCTTTTCCTCGGTGGGTTGCGCGAGGGCGATGCCGTTTTTGAGCGGCTTCACGGCGAGGGGCTCGTCGTCGGGCTGATAGGTGCGGACGATATCCTCGGGCGAGTGCCAGAGACGGTGGCCGCCGCGCAGGTAATAGCCGTGGTAGCGCGGCTCGTCGTCGGGCATGCGCAGGAAGAGGTTGCCGGCCTTCTTACCCGCGGCGGATTTGAGTTCGACGACACGGGGGCCGACCGCAGTCGTGACCGTGAGCGAAAGCGCCTTGGTGGACAACGCGACGGCCTCGCCGCCGCGAAAATCAGTCTTCGAGTGTTTCATGCTTAAAATCGTCAGCGGCGGCGGCCTCCTCGCCTTCCTTCCATTTGGGCACGAAGGCCTCCGGGTGCTCTTCCTTGAAGATCAACCCGGCCTTCTTGGCCTTGCCGGAATACGCGGTGCCGGGCTCGTGCTTCTCCTTGCCGACGAGGTCGAAGTAGATCGGGCAACCGTTCAACTCGAACGCATCGACGAGGCCGGCCTCGAGGTAGCGGCGGTATTGCTCGGTGAGCTTTTCCTCGCGGTTGCAGAAAATTTTGATGCGGAACGGACGATTGCCCGTCTGCAACACATAGTAAGCGCGGAAGCGTTTGCCGCCGATTGCGGGCGGCGGGTTGCGCTCGGTCAGGTAGGTGATCGTCTTGTTGAGCTTCGCAGTGGGCATCTTCGTATCGAGGATGCGGTTGAGTTTCACTGCCGCGTTCAACATGCGGTCCACTTCGTATCCGCTCATGGCCGACGCAAAAATCACCGGCGCACCGGGTGTGAAGAACAGGCTGTCGAAGATGGAGCGTTCGTATTTTTTGCGGTAGTCGCGCTCGCTGTCGAAACCGTGGATGGCGGCTTCGGGTGCGCAGCCGGGGTCCTCGCCTTTTTTGAAGGCGGTGCGGACGATGTCCCACTTGTTGACGACGATGACGATGGGCTTGCGCTCTTTCACGGCCTCGCCGGCGATGGCTTTGTCCTGCTGGGTGACGCCGTCGATGGCGTCGAGCACAAGGAATACCACGTCGGTTTCCTTGATGGCGTCGAGCGAACGCAGACGGGAGAAGTATTCGACGGGTGAAGCGAGCTTCGTCTGCGTCTTGATACCGGCGGTATCGATCAGACGGAACGGATACATCTTGCCGTTGCGGCCCTTGAACTCGAACGGCAGAGAGATGGCGTCGCGGGTGGTGCCGGGAACGTCGCTCACGATCAGACGGTCGCTCTTGAGGAGACGGTTGCTGAGCGAGGATTTGCCGACGTTCGGACGTCCGATGAAACACACGCAAAGCGGATCGGCGGAGGTCTTGGGGCCGGTTGCCTCTTCCACGTCCGGAACCGTGCCGATGCGTTTGAGGATTTCTTCGCGAAGGTAGCTCTCGCCGCGACCGTGCTCGGCGGAAACACAAAGCGGCTCGCCCAGGCCGAGGCGGTGGGCTTCGGCGAGATCGACTTTTTCGTCACCGAAATCGGCTTTGTTGACGACGAGAAGCACGTCTTTTTTGGAACGACGCAGACGGCTCGCGATGGTCGCGTCGAGCGCGGTGAGTCCCTCGAGTCCGTCGATGACGAAGAGGATCAATTGCGCGGTATCGATGGCGAACTCCACCTGGAGTTCGGAGGCTTTGGTGAGCGCGGCTAGGCTGAGGTTGCCGTCGTCGCCTTTGAAGCCGAGACCACCGGTATCGAGCAGGGTGAACTGGCCGTCCTCGACGTCCGCGGAGATCACGTCACGCGTGACGCCGGGCTGGTCGTGGACGATGGAGATGCGCTTCCGCGCGAGCCGGTTAAAGAGGCGGCTCTTGCCGACATTGGGTCGGCCGACGATGACGACGGTGCGGTTCATGATTGTATAAAAGCTAAGAGCTACAGCCAGGCGGGTCCAGAGCCCAGCCTATAAATCACTTGGCCGGCGCAGCGGGGACACCCGGAGCGGCGACCTCTTTGAAGCCGGCAGGCAAAACGAACAATGAATCCGGCAGTGCCTCGTTTTTCACGCCGGTCGCGACCATGAAGAGTTTCGCCTGCGGAGTGATGGCGTCGATCTTCAGCGGAACGCCTTCGATCTGCGACATAAAGGCGGAGTCGGACGATTTGCTGAAATTCAAACGACGCAGACTGCTCGCATCGAGGCCCTTGATCTCCGTGGTGGCCCAAATCGAATAGCTGGTTTTCGTGCCACTATCGGTGGTCTCCACGAGGTAGCGTTTGCAGGTGTAACCCAAAACCTTGGTCGTTTCGGTGGTGGGCGTGATCTTGTAATTGCCGGTCGTTTCTTTGACCGGGTCGGCGGCGAGCTTGCTGTAAGTGCGGGCCGTGCGGTCGATGCGGTAGGAAACGTTTTGGTCGGCGAACGTGAGCACGTCGCCAATGGAGGGACCACCCTCGGTCTTTACGAGAGAGCGAGGACCTTTCAGTTGAAGCGTAAAACCCTTCGGGAAAATTCCTGCGAGCGGATCACCACCCGCTGCGGCTGGTTTCGAGAACGCGGCCATCTGTTGCTCCATCATGGCCTTCATCTGCGGATTGGCCTGCAACATCGCCTGCATCTCGGGAGACTTCATCGCCTCCTGCGCCTGCTTCAGCTGGGCTTGCATCGCCGGGTCGGCGAGCTGGGCTTGGGCGTCGGCGATTTGTTTCTTCATGGCTGGGTCAGTGATTTCCACGTGCATCGACCAATTGATGGTGCCGGAAAAATCCTGGGCCGAAAGCGAACCGGCGGCAAAGCCGGTCACGAGGGTAACAAGAGCGAATAGTTTTTTCATGCGGATGGGAATTTCGCCGGGAGCCAATCCGATCCGACGCGCGCAGGCAATCCGCCACACGTGTGCATAAAAAACCCCGCCGGAACGGGTCCGGCGGGATTTGTGGGATACGGGGAGGGGCGACGTCGGCGATTACTTACGCGAAGCCTGCACGAACTTCTCGATGCGGTCGCACGCGACCACGAGTTGCTCGTAGCTGGTGGCGAAACACGCGCGGACATGGCCAGTGCCGTTCTCGCCGAAGGCCGTGCCGGGAACGACGGCGACCTTCTGCTCTTTGAGCAGACCGACGGCGAAATCCTTCTCAGTCATACCGATGCCCTTCGTGCTGGGGAACGCGTAGAAACTGCCGCGTGGCGAATGACAGGTGAGACCGATCTCGTTAAAACGGCGAACGATCAGGTCGCGGCGGCGATGATACTGGTCGCGCATCTCGCACACGTTTTCCCAGCCGTTGTTGAGCGCTTCGAGCGCGGCTTCTTGCGAGATGATCGAGGCGCACATCATGGAGTATTGATGCACCTTCATCATCGCGTCGATCAGTGGCTCGGGTCCGCAGGCATAGCCGATGCGCCAGCCGGTCATCGCGAAGGCCTTCGAGAAACCGTGCAGGAAAATCGTGCGCTCCTGCATGCCGGGTAGGCTCGCGATGCTGGTGTGCGTGCCGTCGAACGTGAGCTCGGAGTAGATCTCGTCGCTCAACACCAGCAGGTCTTTCTCGCGGCAGAATTCGGCGATGGCCTCCAACTGCGTGCGATCACACGTGCCGCCCGTGGGATTGCACGGGAGGTTGAGCATGAGAATTTTGCAGCCCGGCACCCACGCGGCGCGCAGAGCCTCGGCCGTCAACGCGAAGTTGTCCTTCGCGTAGGTCGGCACGGCCACGCCCTCGGCATGCACAAGCGTGATGCTCGGATGGTAGGAAACGTAACAGGGCTGGTGATACATCACCTTGTCGCCCGGATTGCAGAAGGCGCGGAAACACAGGTCGAGCGCCTCGGAGACGCCCACCGTGATGATGATCTGGTCGTCAGGACGGTAGTTGACGCCGAAGTGCGCGGTCACGTAGGTCGAAACCGCTTTGCGCAACTCGAGCATGCCGAGATTGGAAGTGTAGTAGGTCTTGCCCTCCTCAAGCGCGGTGATGGCGGCCTTGCGGACATGCCACGGCGTCACGAAATCGGGTTCACCCACGCCGAGTGAAATCACGTCCTGGCCCTTCATCTTGGCCACGAGTTCAAAGAAATCACGAATGCCGCTCCTTGGTAGCGTGGCCACGTGGCCCGCCACCCAGCGTTTGCTGGTAGTGCTCATGGGGATATCTCCGCTCAGGGGCTGACGTTGAGGCGGTCGCTCGAACCCTCGCCGCCGTCCAGGAGGAAGCCGCCTTCCTTGTAAGAACGGAGCAGGAAATGGGTGCTCGTGGAGAGCACGCCACCGAGGGTGGAGAGTTTTTCGGAAACAAAGGACGCGGCCTTCTGGAGCGTCGGGGCGTTGACGAAGACCAGCAGGTCGTAGCCGCCCGACATCAAATGGCAGGACTCGACCTCGTCGAATTTCGCCAGACGCTGGGCGAGGTTGTTGAAACCGCCGCCGCGCTCGGGCGTGAGCTTCACCTCGATCACCGCACGAACGGCTGCGCCTGCGGCTGCCTCGCGGGAAAGATCGAGCACCGGACGCCAGCCGAGGAAGATTTTATCTTTTTTCAGCTGTTCCAGGTGCTGTTCGACTTCGGCGACGGAGAGGCCCGCGACTTGCGCCATTTGCGCAGTCGTGAGTCGGCCACCTTCGAGCAACAGCTTGAGAACAGGGTTCATGGGAAGTCGGGTTATCCGTGAATAAACGCGCGTTGACCAGACTGAAAACAGCCAGCCGAGAAATCACTTAACCTTTAATCCAAACACCCGATTAACCACCTCCATACCTACTTTTGTTTATGAACGTCCTCATCGCCGATGATAACGACAATTGCATTCAAATGCTGCAAGAAGTGCTGAGTCTCTTCCCCGACGTCCATACGACCGCGGCGGAAAACGGCTGCGAGGCTTGGTGGCACTTATCCAACCCCGGGCAGGTCTTCGATCTCGTGATCACCGATGTCAAGATGCCGATGGTCAGCGGCCTGCAACTGATACAGCGCATGCGATCATATCCGGATCTGAAACACATACACGTCATTTTGAGCACAGGCTTGCATGACCGGAAAACCGTCGAAGTGTTCAAAGAACTCGGAATCGTTCACTACGTCGTGAAGCCCTACACCCGCGACACCATGCTCGAGAGAATCAAGCTGGTGCTGTCCAGCCCCGGTTAAGCCCTCGCTCGACTGGCATTCTCGGACATTGCATTGCACGTTGGTTTCTTAAACCTTCGCGCCCGATGTTCGAGTCCCTCACCGACAAACTCTCCTCCGCCCTCCGCAACCTTCGCGGCGTCGGCAAACTCACCGAAGAAAACATGGCCGACGCCCTCAAAGAGGTGCGCACCGCCCTGCTCTCCGCCGACGTGCACTTCAAGGTCGCCCGCGAATTCATCGAACGCGTCCAGACCGCCTGCGTCGGCCAGGAGGTCCTCAAGGGCGTCGCCCCCGGCCAGCAGATCGTCAAAATCATCAACGACGAACTCGTGCGCCTCCTCGGCGAGGGCACGACCGATCTTTCCACCGCCCGCCCGCTCAAAGTCCTGATGGTCGGTCTCCACGGCTCCGGCAAAACCACCTCGACCGCCAAGCTCGGCAAGCTCCTCAAAAAACGCGGCTACCGTCCGTTCGTCGTGGGTTGCGACGTCTATCGTCCCGCTGCCATCGACCAACTGGAAATCCTCGCGAAACAGGAAGAACTCGGCTTCTACAGCGACCGCATTTCCAAGGACGTGCCCGCCATCGGCGCCGCCGGCCTCTCCGCCGCGCAAGCCGCCGGAGCCGACGCGATTTTCTTCGACACCGCCGGCCGTCTCCAGATCGACGCCGACCTCATCGAGGAGGTCAAAAAACTCCGCGAACGCATCAAGCCCGACGAGATCCTCCTCGTGGCCGACGGCGCGCTCGGTCAGGAAGCCGTCAACGTCGCCAAAGCCTTCCATGATGCGCTCGGCCTCACCGGCCTGATCCTCACCAAGCTCGACGGCGACGCCCGCGGCGGTGCCGCGCTCTCGATCAAATCGATCACCGGCGTCCCAATCAAATTCGTCGGCACCGGCGAAAAGACCGGCGACTTCGATACGTTCTACCCCGACCGCCTCGCTTCGCGCATCCTCGGCATGGGCGACGTCGTGTCCCTCGTCGAACGCGCCCAGGAAAATATCGACCAGAAAGAGGCCGAGAAGATGGCCGAGAAACTACGCAAGGCGGACTTCAACCTCGAAGACTTCCTCGCGCAGATGCAGCAGATCAAAAAACTCGGCTCCATGCAGAGCATCATGGGCATGATGCCCGGCATGAGCGGCGTGCAACTCCCCGACGACTCCGAGAAACAAATGGCCCGCACCGAGGCGATAATCTACTCGATGACCCTCCAGGAACGCCGCAAGCCCGAGATCCTTAACGGCAACCGCCGCCTCCGCATCGCCAACGGCGCCGGTGTGAAGGTCCTCGAGGTCAACCAGCTCCTGAAGCAATTCCAGCAGATGCAGAAAATGATGAAGATGCTGAAGGGCGGCGGCGCGAAAAAGATGATGCGCCAGATGGAAGCTATGAAAGGCCGCGGCGGTTTCCCCGGAATGTGATCTCTGATCGCCTACGATTGCTGGGCGCTTTCATCGCGCTGGGCTGGGCCTCTACCGTCGCAGCCGAACCGCGCTCGAGCCTATTCGGCGATCCCACTCCGCCCACAGGATCAGCCATGCTCGTGGACGACCTCGTCCTCACACCCACCGTCTGGGAAAAAATCCCGCGAAAGCCCTTCAAAGTCAGCCGCGTCGGCGAGCCCAACCAACCCAAACGCGAAGCGCTGGTCGCGCTCTTCAACGCGTTCCAAAGCCAATACGCTCTCGACGACTCGGGCAAAACCGTTGCCGCCGCCCCGTGGACCGGTGCCTCCCTCGCAACGCTGTCTACGACACTCCGGCAGGACGCTGTTGAAGGTCTTTATCTGCTGGGCGCGAGTGTCGCGCACTGCGTGGTCTTCAAACCCGCCGCGACCGAGCCGCTCGCCATCGGCACCAAACTGAAAACCCTCGTCTATCAGTCTGGCACACAGATGTGGCTCGATCCTCAAGGCACCGAGCAAAAAACTCCGCTCTATCAGGAACTCGTCTTACCGCTCAAAGAGCCCACAGCCCGTCCGCCCACCCGCGAGCAATTCCTCGACGCCCTGCGCGCCGGCCAAAAATTCGACGTGCTCACCAAAGACGGCGACACGCTCATCGTGCAGGTCGCCGAGTGGTGAAATTGCACCGGAATAATCCGGACGACGCCCCGCCGGAGCTGTGCTAGATTATCCGCATGCGATTGAACCCGACCCAACTCTACGCCCGCGTTCTCGCCGGCGATGCGCGTGACAACGGCCGGTTCTTCTTCGGCGTCACCACCACCGGCATCTACTGCCTGCCCTCCTGCAAGGCGCGCAAACCGAAGCCCGAAAACACCCGCTTCTTTCCCACCGCCGAAGCCGCCCGCGCCGCCGGACTGCGCGCCTGCAAAAAATGCCACCCCGACGATTTCGCGCGCGGTGCCGATCCCGTCCTCGAAAGCATCGAACAACTCGTCGCCGAGATCCGCCAAAACCCCACCGCCTTCCGCGACGCCCGTGCCATCGTGAAACGCTCAGGCTTCGGCCCCACGCGTTTGTTCGAGCTCTTCCGCCAACACTACCACTCCACGCCGGCCGACGTGTTGCTCCGAGCCCGCCTCGACCACGCCAAAGGCCAGCTCCTCGCGACCGACGCTCCGCTGACCGACATCGCCTTCGCCTCCGGCTTCGAATCGCTCTCGGTCTTCCACGAACACTTCCGAATCTTCAACGGCCTTACGCCCTCCGCCTACCGCGATCTCCGCACCGTCCGCAGCTTCGACCTCACGCTACCCTCCGGTTATCCCCTCGCCTACCTCAAACGCGCCCTCGCCCGCGATACGCAAAGCCTCACCGAACGCCTCGAAGGCGACACCTACACGACGGTCGTCCGGCTCGGAAAAAATCAAGCACCCTCTCTGCTCCGCCTGCATCTCTCGCCCGCGTTGATTCGCGTCGAAGCCGGCGATCACGCACCCGAAGCCCACGCCCTCGTCGTCTCTTTGCTCGGTCTCGACCAGGATGCCGCCGCCTTCACCCGGCTCGCCCGCAAACTCGGCCTCACCCGTCTCGTCACCGGCCGCACCGAACTGCGCATCGCGCAAACCCCGTCCGTCTTCGACGGTCTGCTTTGGGCCATCATCGGCCAGCAGATCAACCTGCCCTTCGCGTTCCAACTCCGCCGTCGCCTCATCGAACGCACGAGCCGCCCCTTCGCCGACAACCTCTACGCTCCACCCACGCCCTCCGCCGTCGCCGCACTTTCCTACGACGATCTGAAACCGCTCCAGTTCTCCCGATCAAAAGCCACCTACGTCATCGATACCGCCCGCCTCGTCGCCAGCGGACAACTCGACCTCGACGCCCTCCGCACGATGAGCGCCACCCGCGCCGAACGCACCTTGCTCGCCCTCCGCGGACTCGGCCCGTGGTCCGTCAATTACCTGATGATGCGCTCCCTCGGTTTCGCCGACTGCGTGCCGCTCGGCGACACCGGAGTAACCAGCGGACTCCTCGCGCTTCTCAAGCTCGACGAACGTCCCGACATCGAAGCCACCAAACGCCTCATGTCCGTGTTCTCTCCGTATCGCAGCCTCGCCACCTCGCATCTCTGGCAATTCAACCAACCAGAGCCCGAATGAATCTTCACGCCACCACCTTCTCCACCCCCTGCGGCCCCTTCTCCGTCGCCGTCAACGCATCCGGTGCCGTAGTCGCCACCGCCTTCGGGGACCTCGATTCCCTGCGCTCCCGACTCAAACCCACTTGTCACTTAATAAGTGACAAATCTGCTTTAACCCTTCCCGTAAAAAAAGAAGTGCAGGCTTATTTTTCGGGTAAATTGCGCGTCTTCACCGTGCCGCTCGCCGCCGAGGGCACCGCCTTCCAGCACAAAGTCTGGTCCGCCCTCGTGTCCATTCCTTACGGTGAAACCCGCAGTTACGGCGGACTCGCCGCCGATCTCGGCAACCCCACCGCTTCGCGCGCCGTAGGCGGTGCCAACGGTGCCAATCCTATCTGTCTGCTCGTCCCCTGCCACCGCGTGATCGGTGCCGATGGTTCCCTCACCGGCTTTGCTTTCGGCGAGGACATTAAGCGTCAGCTCCTCGTCCTCGAAGGCGCGCTGCCTCCCGCTCTCGCGCTCCAGCAGGGTTAGCGTAAAACTGCAGACGCTGCTCGGGCAGCGCCGAGGTGGACCGTGACCTCCGGGCACGGTCTGCGAGCTGATGGTTCAAACGGCGCTCGGAGATCACCGTCCACCTCAAAAAAACGAGCCAACCCGTCAGCCGCCGCCTACTCCTTCAACGCCTTCTTCGGCGTGCGCGCGACTTTCACGAATTTCGCGCGAAACAAATCCTCAAGCGTATCGCGCACATCGGCCGGAATGCGGTTGATCAGGTCATCCAGCTTCGGAAGATTTTTCTTTTCCGCCGCCGCCTCGGTTGCGGCCTCCGCCAGTTCGCGCGCCGCCTTCGAGTTCAGCGTCTCCCCGCGCTCCGTCACCTCGGCGCGCATCGCCGACTCCGACGCCTCATCCGGCCACACCGGACCTTCTTCGTCAAAAGTAGGCGCACCGCTCACGCCGGTCGTCGCCGTCGCGGCAGCAATCGCCGCCACTTCCACCGCAGGAATATGCGGCTGCACTTCGACACCCGCATCCTCGTCCGGCGCATCCGGATCGTTCTCTGCTCCGCCACCCGAACCTTCGATCACCGGCTGCGCCGCCTTCGCCACCTCGATGGCGAGCACCAGCCGCGACTCCAACCGGTCAATCAGTCCTTTTTTTTTTCGCCGTCGCCCGCCGCGGCGGGTGACTCTTCGGCCAGCGCGGCCAGTTCTTTGATGAGCGAATCAATCGCCCGCGAACGGCTCGCCTCGACCGCCTTCAGCAGCGTGACTTCAAAATTGATTTTCTCCGCGAGGCCGAGCTTCACGCCACCTTCACCTTCGCGCAGTCCATCGAGCAGACGCGTGAGCTGTTCCGTCGTCATGGCGACGCCGCCGAGCTTGTCGCTCTTGCCACCCTTGGCGATGGCGTCGAGGAGCGCCTGGCGCACCAGCGCCTGCATGTCGGTGAGCAAACGCACGAGGTCACGTCCGCTCTCGTCGCACTCGTCCACGATGGCGATGATCTTCTGGTGGTCGCCCGCCGCGACCGCACCGGATAACGCGGCGATCTTTTCGCCGGACACCAAACCGTAAACATCCAGCACGTCCGGCTCGGAAATCTCCGTGCCGCAGAACGAAATCATCTGGTCGAAAATCGACTGCGCGTCACGCATGCCACCGTCGGCCATGCGGGCGATACAGGCCAGCGCCTCGGGCGTGACCTTGATCTTTTCCTCGTCGGCGATCGTCTGCAGGCGTCCCACGATCAACTCGGAGGGAATCGGCTTCAGGTCGAAGCGCTGGCAGCGCGAGAGAATGGTCGGAAGCACCTTCTGCACGTCGGTCGTGGCGAAGACAAACTTCACGTGCTCGGGCGGCTCCTCGAGAGTCTTCAGCAGGGCGTTGAACGCCTGGTTGGAGAGCATGTGCACCTCGTCGATGATGTAGATCTTGTATTTGCCCTGCGTCGGGGCGTAGCGCACGTCGTCGCGCAGCTCGCGGATCTGGTCCACCGAGTTGTTGGACGCACCATCGATCTCGATCACATCCATCGACGTGCCGTCGGTGATCGACTGCACGGCGGGATCCTTCGGGTCGAAATCCGCCTTGGGGCCGTCCGTGCAATTCAACGCCTTGGCGAAAATGCGCGCCGTCGAGGTCTTGCCCGTGCCGCGCGGTCCCACGAACAAGTAGGCGTGGGCGATGCGGTTGCGCGCGATGGCGTTGCGCAGCGTGCGCACGACGTGGTCCTGCCCGACGACGTCGTTAAACGTCTGGGGGCGCCACTTGCGGGCGATGACTTGGTAGGACGAAGACACT
>DATHXF010000046.1:0-31105 GCA_035459785.1 Rariglobus sp.
ATGGCCTCGGGATCGAGGGCGAACACGGCGCGAGGACGCGCACGGGCGGCCACGACGGAGGAAGAAGAAAGGGACGACGGGGTAGCCATGCGGTAGGCGATTGGGCCGATGCAAAGAATGGCCCAGGTCCGCCGGTGCGTAAAAAAGTGCGTAGGTTACACCGGTAACGCGTTTTCAGTTTCCAGCGTTAACTGAATGGGCCTAGGGTTCGGCTATGCCCCAGCCCGACCCGCATTACCGGCCTTCGTTGCGCGATATCGCCCGTGAACTCGGAATGTCGCATGTCGCTGTGTCGCTGGCGTTGCGCGGATCGCCGCGCGTGTCGGCGGCGAGGCGGGAAGAGGTGAAGGCGATGGCGGAGAAGCTCGGCTACCGGCCCGACCCGATGCTGGCGTCACTGGTGGCCTACCGCCAGGGCAAGCGGCCGACGGAGATCCGGTCCTGCCTGGGCTGGATCAACCAATGGGATCCGCCCGAGGCGTTGCGCAGCTTCAAGGAGTTCGACCGCTACTGGCAGGGCGCATCGGAGGCGGCGGAGAAGCTGGGCTACCGGCTGGAGGAGTTTCGCTGGCCGAAGGGCAAGTCGGGCAAGCGCCTGCAAACGATCCTGCAGACGCGCGGGGTGCGCGGGCTGCTGATTCCGCCGCATCGCAACGGGATGGATCTGCCGGATTTTGACTGGAGCCAGTTTTCGCTGATCAGATTCGGCGCGTCGGTCGAGAACCTCCGGGTGCACACGGTGACGAGCGACCAGAGCCATTGTTCGCGGCTGGCCTACGAGAAGGCGCGCGAGCTGGGCTACCGACGCATCGGGTATGCGAGCCACATCCAGTTCGAGAAAAACACCAAGGGGCATTTCCGGGAGGGTTATCTCAACGCGCAGGAAGAACTCGCGCCGCACCGCAGTCATCTCGAAGTGCTGGAGCTGGGGAACGACGCGAGCCGGCAGGCGAAGGATTTTTCGACGTGGTTCAAACGATATAAACCCGACGCGATCATCAGCACGCTGCCTAACGTGCGCGAACTCATCGAAGGGTTGAAGCTGCGGGTGCCGAAGGATGTCGCGGTGGCGACCACCAGTTTGCTCGATGGTAATTTTGACAGCGGGTCCGACCAGAATTCGCAGGAGATCGGGCGTGTGGCGGTGAGCACGCTGGCGGGGCTGATCATCGAAAACGAACGCGGCATCCCTGCCTACCAGCGGCGGATTTTGGTCGAGGGCCGCTGGGTGCAGGGGACGAGCATGCCGCCGGCGACGGCCATGTAGCCGCGCCCGCGGCTACATGGTGGGGCGCTTTTATTGCGCCGCGGTGTTGGCCAGTCGGGTGTCTCCAGGGGCGAGCGAGGTGACGCTGCCGTCATACATCAGCGCGAGCCATGCACCACCGTGGACGGGCTTGTCGGGGAGCGCGCCATACCAGCTCGCGTTCGCGAGGGTGGGGTCGACCGTCGTAGGCGTGGTCTTGTCGATTTCGATGACCATCCAGCGCTTCGACGGATTGAAGGATGCGCCGAGCTGCGAATAACGCATGCTGCCCCTGGCGGCGTTTTTGCTGCCGAACGGATAGACCAGCGAGCCGTTGTCGCCCATGACGCTGACGCCGAGTTCGACGCTGGTGGGAAACACGCCGGCGGTGCGCTGGCTGGCGAAGGCGGGGCTCTCCAGCAACGAACAATAGAGCTTGCCCGCCCCGTCGATCGTAACGGAAGAACGGGTGATGTAGCGGCCGAGTTGATCGATCGACTGGAGGTTGGCGCGCGGCTCGGTGCCGGTTCCGGAATAGTTGGCGTAGGCGCTCTGGCCGGTGCCGAGCGCGAAGGAATGGTTCAGGCCGCCGGCGTCGGTGCCGGCGACATAAAGACCGGGCATGGCGTTGCGGTTATCGGCGGCGAATAAACCCATCGAGACGCCGATCTGCCGGAGGTTGGAGGTCATCGTGGCGCGAGAGGCCGAGACCCGGGCGCGGCCGACGACGGGGACTATGATGGCGGCCAGAATGCCGATGATGGCGATGACAGTGAGCAGTTCGATGAGGGTGAACGCGCGGCGCGGACGAAAAGCGGTATGAGTGGGGAACGTCATGGTCGTCGGGGTGTAGATGCACACTGAAACTCGCCGATTCGGATGGCGAAGCACCGAATGATTACATTGGTAACTGAGCGGCGTATGCGGGCACAAAAAAGCCACGCCGTTTCGGGCGTGGTTACACGGAGAGGAAGGATCAGGGGGCGGGCGGCGCGACGGGCTTGGGTGCGCCCGGGGAGATGCCGCTCTTGGGCAGACCCCAAGAGCCGGGGCTCGCACGGAGGGCGGCGTCGGTGAACTCGCGGCCGGCGGTCTCGAGTTTGGTGTCTTTCAGCGTGTCGCTGGTGATGACCGGCACGGAGGCGAGGGTGTTGATCAGCGTCACGTTGCTGGTGGGAGCGGGAAGAATCGCCGACGACATCTCGGCGTGCTCGGGCATGCCGAAGCCGAACAGGATCGGCAGGGCGGGCGCGGGTTTTTCGTGGGCCTGGCGGGTGAGGCGGACGCGGTGGTTTTGTCCGGCGATGGTGGCGATGGCGTGGACCATGGCGCCGGGGGCGGGGCCGTCGCCGGTGAGCTCGAGTTCGACATCGGAGTCGAGTCCGCCGCGCAGGTAGAGCAGCGGTCCGTGGGAGATGTCGCCGCGGCTGTCGCGCACGACGGTGTGCGAGCCGATGAGGTAGCCGCGTTCGCAGCCGAGGGCGTTGCCGCCGATGATCTCGGTTTTGACGGTGGCGTCGTCGCGGGCGCCGATTTCGAAACCGGCGCGGGTGTTGATCGCGGTGCAGTTGACGAGCGTGACGCGGCCGGCGCCGCCGTAGGTGCGGAAGCCGTCCTCGGAGAGACTCTTCATGTAACCGGGTGTGATCATGTAACGGCCGTCGCGGTTGGCGTAAACGGACTTGAAGCCGAGATCGAAGGCGGGGCCGGACGTGTCGCGCAGCATCTCGGTGGTCGAGCGGACGGAGCCCTCGGCGTAGCAGTCCTCAAGGCGGATGTCTCCGCCGACCTGGATGTAGAAGCAGTGGCCGAAGGCGCGGCTGATGACGCGCGTGCGGCGGACGAGCGTGTTGTTGCCGAGGATCTGGATGCCGCTTTGTTTTTGGATGCCGAGGAGGTTGGGTCCGCCTTTGCCGAAGAGATCGCCGTAGCCGTAAGGATAGGAGCCGTGAACGTTCAGAGTGAAATTCTCGACGGTGTTGCCTGTGCCGGCGATGGAGAGCGTGTTGCCGCCGCTGCCCCGCTGGGCGCCGACCTGGCGGATGTTGAGGCCGGTGAAGGTGTTGTTGTTACCGGCGATGATGATGCAGCGAATGTAGCTGCGGCCGGGAAGCTTGGCGTAGAGGGCGGTGTCGATTTCGAAGACGACACCGGAGAGATCGAAGCGGTTGCCGTTGCCGATGAAGGTGAACATCGGGACGGGCGGGCGGGATTGTTTACGGTCCACCTTGGCGGCGATGTCGGCGAGGACGGCGGGTGTCAGGTAGTCGGTGAGCGGATATACGCCGGGAGTCATGCGGACGGACTGGTTATCGGCGGCGGCGACGCGCGCGAGATCGGCGAGCGAAGAGACAGTCACCGGTTCGACGGCGTGCAGGGCGGAAGTCACGAAGGCGAAAATGAAGGAGGCGAGGGTGAAGAGACGCATGACGGGGAATTAGTTTTTGAGAAGGATGACGAAGGCGGAGAAATCGCCTGGAAAGGGGAGGGTGAGTGTGCGGCCGGCGACGGTTGCGGTGACGCCGGATTCGGCAAATGCGTCGGTGATGCGCCAGTTGCCCGGAGGGAGGGTGACGTCCGGTGCAGAGGGAGCCTGCGCGAAAGCGTGGGCGACGACGAGCGCGGTGTGTCCGTCGGTCGAAACGCGGACCATGGCCTGCCAGCCACGCGGGTGGCGCCAGCTCTCGCCGAGGTCGCGGTGGAGGCGGCTGACGCCGTGTTTGATCACGGGTGCGACGCGGGTGTAGAGCGATTGGGCGGCGAGGGAGGTTTGCCACTGCGCGGAGGAAAGGGCGGCGACGTCGCCGGAGAGGCACATGCGGCCGAGGAAAGTGGCGGCGAGTGAATAGATGAGGCGGCGTTCGGTGTCGGTGGGCTTGAGCACGGCCCAGATCTGACTCTGGCGAGGGAGCATGAGGCGGTGGAGATTGGCGGCGATGATCGGAATCTCGACCAACTCGTGCGCATCGGAGAAGGACGCCATCGCGGTGCGGGCGAGCAGCGACGGTTCGAGTCGGTGTCCGCCGGACGAACAGTTTTCGATGACGAGCTCGGGCAGGCGTTCGCGGATGCGATCCAGAAAACGATAAGTGGCGAGGATTTGCTGGCGCAGGCCTTCGCCGAGTCCGTCGGGGTGGTCGCCGCCGAGGCCGAGGGTTTCGTTGTAGTCGATCTTCAGATACCCGAAGCCGCCGGCTTCGAGGCGGTCGATGACCTTTTTCTCCAGGTAGGAAAAGGCGCGCGGATCGGAGAGGTTCCAGAAACGGCGGTGACGCACGGTGACGGGCAGACCGTCGCGTTGGATAAAGTGGTCGGCGAGGGAGAAGGCGGTTGATTGGTCTCCGACGGTTTCCATCTCGAACCAGAGGCCGGGGATGAGTCCGCGTTCGCGAATGGCGGCGGCGGTGGCTTCGATGCCGTTGGCGAAAAGTTTCGGGCTCGGCACCCAGTCTCCGTGGCCACTGCCCCAGTCGGTGTCGGCGGTTTTATACCAGCCGGCGTCGATCACGAGCGTGCTGACGGACGAGCCCTTGAGACGGTCGGCGAGCGCGGTGACCTTGGCGTGCGAGGGATCGCCCCACGTGGTGCACCACTCGTTGAAGATGATAGGGAGCGTGTGTTCGCGGACGGGATGCGTATCGGCGGCGCGGTGTTGGAGCGCGGTGAGGCGGTCGCAGGCGGCGTCGAGATCGCCGGACACGCAGGCGAGGTAGGCGGGAGGGGCGTCGAGACGTTCACCGGGGGCGACGGTCTTCGTCCAGTGGCCGAACTCGCGGTCGGCGAGTCCGCCGGAGAGACAGGCGTCGTCGTTCTGGCGCGCGATCTCCATCTGCCAGGAACCGCCCCAGCCGAGTTGCGCGGCCCAGGTGACGCCGGCTCCGGTGTCCTCAAGGGCGACGAAGGGAAACCAGCGGCGGACAGGCATGGTGCCGATCTGGCCGAAACGTTCACTGAAGAGACCGGCGCCGGACCAGGAACGTTCGAGATGGAGTTCTTCGAGCGTGCGGGTTTCGAGGCGGCCCTCGGCGCTCCACGCGGAGCGGAAACGATGGATGCGCATGCGGTCGGGCGCGTCGGCGCGGGCGAACGGGGTGAGGCCGCCGAGGGAAAAACTGGTGAGCAATTCCAGCGTGACGGGCGCGGTGCCGCCGTTGATGAAACTGGATTCGATGGTGAGGGCGGCGTCGCCCTCGTGCCAGGAAAGGCGGTGGTCGATGCGGTGTCCGGTGGCGCGGTCGAGCAGCCGCGTGAGCACGACATGACGGTTGCGGGAGGTGTCGTGTTCCTGGCGCTCGATACGGAAGGCGGCATTGGCCGGGGCGGAGCGCAGCGTGTGGCCTTGGGCGAAGGCGCCGGGGTAGCTGTCGCCGATGCGTTTAACATGGACGAGCGGATCGGGCACGCTGGCGGGCGGCGGCACGGGCTCGGGTCCGGAATCGATGTAGAACTCGCCCGCGAGCGTGGCGCGACGTTCGACCAGGTCGGCGAGACGCGAGGTCGGGACCAGTTGAAGCGTGACCGCGCCGGTGGCGGGATCGTTGAGGTAGCGGACGGTCGTGTCGGCGACCGTCCATTCGGAGAGAACGGACAAAGACATGGATCAGACTACGGCGGTTTGTTTTTCCTGCGCGGCATCGGCGATGGCCTGATGGCGGAGATCAAGTTTGCGACGGACCTCGTTCATCATCGCCTCGGTGAGCGGGAAGCGCAGGGCGAGGGCGAAGTAACCGGCGGTGAAAACGATGTTGGGAACCACGGCCAGCCAGAAGAGACGGTTGAGGACATCCGGCGGTTGGGAGCCGAGCTTGGTGTCCAGGCCGGACCAGACAACGAGGTAACCGACGAGCAGGGCGCAGAGCGAAATCTCGATTTTTTGGACGAAGCCCATGACGGCGGTGAAGAGGCCCTCGCGGCGATGGCCGGTCTCGAGTTCGTCCACGTCGCAGATGTCGGGCATGACGGCGTTGGCGATGGTGTTGCTGACGGCGAGCAGCGTGATGGTGAGAAGCGCGGGCAACAGCATCCAGTAAGGGTGGTCGGGAGAATACGCGAAAGGCGTGACGATGGCCGCGGTGAGACTGCCGCTGGCGCCGAGGATGATGCCGCCCTTTTTCCCGATCCAGCGGCTCAGCGGCTTGATCAAGGGAAGCATGGAAAATCCCCAGATGATGCCGACGGTGCTGCCGATGCCGGTGATTTTGAAGGCGAGGCTCTTGTCACCCTGGCAGACGTAGTAGACGCCGACGAAAACAAGGATGCCGCCGGCGGCGCGCTCGCCGAGGGTCTGGCAGAGTTTGATGAGGAGCAGGCTGAGGAACGGCTTGTTGCGCACGGTGGCCTTTAGGGCCGGGATCATGGCGACGTGTTTGCGCTTGGGGTTGGCCTCGGTGAAACGCTCTTTGCAGACGCAGACGGCGACCAGCGCGGTGATGATGGCGATGGCTCCGGCGAAGGAGGAGACCCAGCGGATGCCGTTGATCTCGTTGGTGGGGGCGCCGGGCGCGGCCACGAAGGCGCGGTTGAAAACGAGCGAGAGGTTTTCCCCGTTCAGACCGGCGGCGACGAAATCATTGAAGGTGGCGACCACGCCGTGATCGAACAGCGGACGGAGGGCGAACCAGTAGAGCCAGCTGTTGCCGAAGAGAACGATGTAGAGGAAAAAACTGCCGATGGCGGAGACCTTGGAACGCTCGTGGTAGTCGTCGGTGAGTTCGTAGCCGATGGCATTCCACGACATCGAATAGAGGCCCCAGGAACAGTAGAACAACGTGCCGACCACGAGGAGGTAAGCGAGTTGCGCGGTGGGACTCCAGGAGCGGTCGGCCCACCAAAGGGCGGCGAGAAAGATGGCGGCGAGCACGGAGCCGGCGACGAGGAACGGTTTGCGGCGACCCCAACGCGTGTGGGTGTTGTCGGAGAGATGACCGAGAAGCGGATCGGTGATGCCGTCGATCAAGCGCGGCAGCATGATGGCCCAGCTGACGAGCGCGGCGTTGAGCGCGAAGCCGATGGTGAAGATCGCGGTCGCCTGACCGTAGGTGCAGATAAGGATGTGATTGGCGATGGCGCCCACGCCCCAGGCCCAGACCTGACGGGGCGGAGCCGTGTAAGCTTTTTTGGGGGAAGGGGCGCTCATGCGATCGGGGCCGACGCTGCGGAGGGGTGAATGAACGTAGCGCAGACGCAGATGTGAAACGAGTTGAAAGCAGTCATGGTGGGGCGGCAGGTCACGGGATCGGGGTTGGATTTAATGTGCGGCTGGTTTTTCAGGCGCGGAATGCGCATGGCACTTCCACTGGTAACTGGATTGTGGGGGTAGGTCATCGCACGATCAGGCGGCTCGGTTAACGGCGGAGTTGATGGAGCGCAGCGATATCGGCGGGGGCGAGGGCGTATTTGTAGATGCGGAAGTCGGCGAGTTTACCTTTGAACAACGGATCGGCGTATTGGCTTTTTCCGAGGTAGTCGTTGTTCTGGGTGAAGAGCGGGTCGAGCGCGACCGGGCCGGATGCGACGGACTGTCCGTTGACGTAGAGCGTGCCGGTGTCACCGGAGAGCGTGACAGCGAGATGGACCCAGCGGTTGGCCGGGAGAACCGCGGCATCCAGCGTGGAAGTGCCGGGATCCATGCCGCGCGTCGTGGTAATCATGAAGCGCAGTTTTCCGCCCGCGTCGGGACTCAGCCACAAGCTCTTGGTGATGTCGCCGCCGATGTCGAAGATGCGTTGATAGGCACCGCCGCCGTTCCAGAAGACCCAGGTGGCGATGGTGATGTCGCGCGTGTCGGCGACCTCGCGCGGGAGGCGAAGGAAGTCGGACTCTCCGTTGAACACGAGCGCTTGGGTGCCGGGCATGGGACCAGGGCCGTAGGCCGGTGTGCCGGAGTGTGCGGCGATGCGCGGACCGCCGGCTTCGGCGAGGGTGTTGTCGAGGGTGAAGTGCGCGATGAGCTGCTTGCGCACGGTGAGCGGATCACCGGCGAGTTCGCGTCCGGAGGAGTCGATGGCGACGATCTGGTAGCGGAAGCTGTCAGCGTCGGGATGCGTGTCGGTGTAGTTGGTTTTCTTTTCGGCGGCGTCGATGGTGGCGATGGTGGCAAAGGGGGCGGTGTCGCCGGAGGCGCGTTTGATCAAATACGTCTTGGCCTTGGCGGATCCCCACCAGGAGAGATCGATCTGGCGCTCACTCCGGACTGCGCGCAGGCCCGAGGGCGGGGCGCCTTTTTCGATCGGAGGCAACGTGTAGGTGAGGGTGGTAAAGCCGAAGAAATCATACGCCGAAGGATGTCCGGCGGGACCGCCGACAGGACGGGTTTTCAAGGCGGCTTCCTCGACGAACGGAGCGGCGAGACCCCGGCGGTTGACGTAGTGATTATAGACCAGTTCGTAGCGAGGAGGGATGCCGCGTCCGGAGGGGGAGACCGGATTTTCCACATAGTTCATTTTATAGGTGGTGTGCGGTGCGTAGGGGACGTCGTCGTGGCCGAGGTTGTAGCGGGCGACGTATTCGAAGCCGCGCAGAAGGCGGTTGTTGTCGTAGCCGTAGAGATCGATGCCCTGGTTCCAGGCGACCTGGCAAAACAGGGCCATCCATTCGAGGCCGCTGCTGTTGTGGGGCTGGTCGCGGCCCATTTCCTCGGTCTGGCCGGAGCCGTCGGGATGCACATACCAGATGGCTCGGTCGATGTTGCCGTTGCCGATGCCGCGCAGGAAATAGGTGACGGCTTCGTCGAAGGTGGCGGGTTCGTCCAGGACGACCGCGATGGAGATCATCGAGAGCAGGTTGCAGGTGTCCCAGTTGAGCCGGTAGTGGGTGCCGCCGGTGCCGTTGCGACGCACGAGGAAATCACGGTTGCCGGCGAGGAAGAGGCGCAAGAAATTCTTGTAGGCGTCGAAGTCGCTTTTTTTCCAGCCGGGGTAGTCACGGAGAAGTTCGCCGGCGCAGGCAAACTCGTAGCCGATGATACCGGCGCCGAGGGCGAAGTTGCTGTTGCCGCCGACGCCTTTTTTCATGGTGACGGACCAGGCTTTGAGAATGGCGACGGCGTGGTCGGCTTGCGCGGTGTCGCCGGTGAGTCGGTAACGAAGGGCGCATTGGTAGGCGGTGTTGGCGTCCAGTTGGGTGGGCGTGTAGTTGTTGCCGGGCACGCCACGAATGACCTGGGAAAACGGGCGCGGGCGCCGGCCGACGTTGAGATTGCTGGATTGAAGCAGGTCCCAGGTCTCCTTCCACGGTTGCTGACCGGAGGCGATGCGCGTGGCCATGCGTTTGAGATCTTCCTCGGTATGCAGGGCCCCGGGATGGACGAAGGGGACAGTGCGGTAAGGCGGCTGAGATTCGGCGGTGAGTTGGATGCGGCCGAGCGGATCAGGTGCAGGGAGGGCCTTGCGAGTGGCGAGAGCGAGGGCGGCGGCGGACGAGACCTCGCGCCGGACAGTGGTGCGTTCGACGGCGAGTTGAGTGAGCGTTTCGCGGCGTTTGATCTCGGCGCGCGTGCGATCGAGGAGGTCAGTCGCATCGATGGGGATGAGACGTGATACTCCTCGATAGGAGACGGAGACATCGGGATCTTTGAGATCCAGCACGTCCACCAAGGTGCCGACGGGGGCGAGCACGGAACCGACGACCTTGCCGTCGGTTTTCAAGGCAAAGCGGACCTGCAGGGTGAGTGCGACCTGGCTGGGGCGGAGAAGGGGATTGGCGGTCAGCCAAACGCGAGGATCGATGGGCTGGGCGGGTTCACTTGCAGGTGTCGGGGGCACTTGCTCAGCGGCCATCTCGGTCGGAGCGACGGGGACAGTGGCGGGAGGAAGCGGGATGAGCGGCTCGTCCGGTTCGTCGCCGGGGGGGACGAGATGCGGAGGGATCTCGGCGAGTGGGACGGAAGGCGAAGGCGTTTCGCCGGCAGGAGCGGAGTTGAAACGTTCGATGAGTCGGCGGACGAGATCGGCGGGTGTCGCCTGTTGTTTCCAGCAGGCGAAGGCGAGGGAGCCGGCGGCGATGAGCAAAGCGAGGAGAAAGAAGCTGACAAAGCCGAAGCCGCGCCGTGATTGCACGGCAGCCGTGACCGGACGTTTTACGACAAAGCGACGACTGCAGGACGGACAGTCGGCGACCTTGTTGATGAGATTTTCGGAAACCTCGATTGCGTGTCGGCAATGCGGACAATTCACGATCATCGAGACGGAAAGGAGGGGCGGGGATTGCACGGGGGAGGGCATTCCAGTCGATACCGACTGGAGTTGGACGCCGAGTGGCCGGCCGCGTTAACCGTAACGCCGAGGGCAAGGGGCGCGCGTCCCTTGCCCAAGAGGAGACGCTCAGTATCCGGGCGCGGATACGGTGACCCGTTGGCCGGTGTAGCGGATTTCCGTGTCGGCTTTGTCGGGCGACGCGATGCCAGCGACCTGGTTCGGGCGCATCCATACGATGCGGAAGGTGCGCTGGTTGACCAAGCCGGGGAAGGTTCCCTGGCGTTTTCCGACGGTGAGGGTGCGCTTCGTGTCGTTCCACGTGAGCGCAACGGTGGCGCGCTGGCCCTTCTCGTAGTTGTAGGTTTCGTTGTCGTCCTCGTAGAGCGTGAACGAGGCATCGGCACCGGGATAAACACGGATCTCGTAGGGTGCGTCGGGCTTTTCGGTGACGTAGTTCATGACGGGACTCATCGGGACAATGGAGCCGGCGCGGACGTAGAGAGGGAACACGTCGAGCGGGCAGGCCTTGGCGACCGTCTTGCCGCCGGTGAAGTGTTCGTTGGTCCAGAAATCATACCAGTTGGCGCCGGCGGGCAGGAGGGTTTCGACGGTGTTGTTGATCGCGGAGGTGTCGGAGGCCAGCTGGCCCGGGGGCTTCCAAGCGAGGCGCAGGCCGCGGGCGTGGGTGCCGTTGAAGTAGTCGATCTTCACGGTGATTTTCTGGCCGGACTTGAGGGACAGCTTCACGCCCTTGTAGCGGAGCGGGTGCGAGCTCCAGTCATCAACGACCAGATTGCCGTCCAGCCAGAGGCGCACGCCGTCGTCGGCCTCGGTGCCGATTTCGTAATCGCCGTCGGCGGGTGCGGTGAGCACGCCCTGCCAGCGGCCGGAGAAGTTGTCGCAGCTCTTGAGGCCGGCGGGAGGCTCGGCCAGCGGAGGACCGGGCCAGGTGTAATCCACCTTGGTGTCCACGGTGCGGCTGACGGATTTCTCGAAGTTGGTGCCGTCAAAGTATTCCACCGCGATGCCCGGCTTGCCGTCGGGAGTGGTGAGGGCGGTTGCGGGGATCGTCACCGGAGGCGGAGTGCCGAGGCGGTAGATCGGCTTGGTGACGGGATGAACGAGGAAGGCGGGGCCGAACATGTAGGCGTCGTCGATTTTGCGGAGCGCGGGCTCGTCGGGGAAGTCCATGGGCAGGCCGCGCATCATGGTGTAGCCCTCGTTGGTGCTCATCCAGCCGAGTGCATAAAGATAAGGAATGAGGCGGTAACGGAGGTGGTTGGTATCGATGAGCGATTTGTAAACCTCGGGGTCGTCCTTGAAGAGATACAGCTCTCGCTCGATGTTCGTGCCGTGGATGCGGTAGATGGGATTGAAGGCGGCGAACTGGTGCCAACGGGCGAAGAGTTCGCGGTAGCCGGGGACGCCGGGACCCTTTTGCCATTTTCCGGGAATGAAAAAGCCGCCGGTGTCCTGGGTCCAGTAGGGTTGGCCGGCCATGGCAACATTCACGCCGCCGGAGATCTGGTTGCGGAAGGTGTCCCAACTGGCGGTGGTATCACCCGACCACGAGACGGCGCCGTAGCGCTGCTGACCGGTCCACGCCGAACGGGTGAGGGTGAAGACTCGTTTGTTGCCGGTGGCGCGCTGGCCTTCATAGGTGCCCTGCGTGGTTACAAGAGTGTAAGGGTTGAGATAGCGGGTGAAGTCGCCGAGGGCGTTTTTACCGAGGCTCTTGATATCCGCCTCGACACGACGCGCGTCGTGGCAGGCGGTGCCGACCTCGACCTCGGTGCCGTCCATCCAGAGGGCGTCCACTCCGACATCAAGCAGTCCCTTTTTGATGTGTTTAAAATAGATTGCGCGTCCCTCGGGGCTGAACGCGTCGTAGATGCGGGCTTTTTTTGAAATCCAGTGAAGCGGCTCGAAGCGCAGGCCCTTGGCGTCGAGTTCGCGGGCGAGGTCGGTGTCGTTGCCGACGGATGGCCAGATGGAATTCATGAGCTTCACGTGGAGCTCGTCGTGCAAGGTCTTGGTGAGCGCGAGAGGGTTGGGGAAACGGTCCTTGTTCCAGATCATGCCGCTCCAGGTGCCATCGCGGTCGCCGCCCCAGTATTGCCAATCCTGCACGATGTTATCGAGCGGGATGCCTTCGCTGCGGAAACGCTTCACGACGCTGATGAGTTCATCCTGCGTTTTGTAGCGTTCCTTGCTCATCCAGAGACCGAAGGAGGATTTCGGAAACATCGGCGCGGTGCCGGTGAGCTGGCGGTAGCCGGCGATGACGCCGTCCATGGTCGTTCCGGCGATGAGGTAGTAATCGATGCCGGCCGGGGAACTCTCGGACCAGAAAGTAGCGCCGGTGGCGTCGTCTTTAAAGGTGCTCTTCGAGGAAGCGTCCCAGAGGATGCCGTAGCGGTTGGTCGAGAGAAGGAACGGAATGACGATGCCGATGTTGGTCTGGACCATCAGGACGTTCTGCCCGCGGTAGTCCATGTAGCGCTTGTCGTATTGGCCGAGTCCATACAACGACTCGTCGGGCGAGAGAGTGAAGGCCTGCTTCACCTCGTAAGTCGGGGCGTTGGAAATGGTGAGCTCGCGGATATCACCGGGGGCGGCGGCAGACTCGCGGGTGATGGCGGTGCCGCCGGGTCGGAAGAAGGCGAGGGCTCCGTTTTTTTTGTCCACGCGGACAACAAGGGCCGAGGAGGAAATCTCGAGTTGCGCGGCGCTGTCTTTGATCTGCACGCGGGTGTCGCCGGCGGGTTTGATGACGACGAGACTGGGGTGGGCGGTGTGGGGGCGGCCGAGGTTGGCGTTGACGCGCACGATGTCGGGGCCGTGGAAGAGGATGTTCTTCACCGTGGCACCGACACGGATTTGGACGCCGTGCTCAAGCGGGGTGAAGGCGAAGGCGTCCGGCTTGGCCGAGGCAATTTCAGTGGTGACTTGGAGCTGGCCGGCGGGGTTGAGACCGGAGGGCGCGGCCGCTAAAAGGGTGCCGAGTTGCAAGGCAAGGCCGGCGGCGATCAGCAGGCGGGATGTTGGGGAATACATAAACAAGGGGTGAGAGAGGGTTGGACGGGTCTGATTGGAAAAGCGGAATTCAGCCGTGGACTCCGTCATTTATTTTATCACCGGCTTTGACTGCCGATGACCGGAGCGGGAACGGGCGGGGGGAGGAGCAGATTGCGGAAGGCGACGGGACCATGGTCACCCTGAAGCATGAGCGGCCCCAGCGGCTGTTCGTCCGAAAAAGCGGCGGCGCGGGTCGGGCCGGTCAGTTCCACGTTTTCGTGGAGGGTGATCCCATTGAGCACAACGCGGACGAGACGGGCATTTTCCGATTTCGCCCCGTTGGCGTTGAAGCGCGGGGCGCGGAAATCGATGTGCAGCCGTTGCCAGGTGCCCGGGGCGAGGCAGGCGTTGAGCGCCGGGGCCCGGCCTTCGCGGCCCTTGCGCGTGGATTCGTCCCAGCGTTCGTAGATCCCGCCGCAATCGGAAAAGCGCGGGGATTCGACGCCGAAGGAATCAAACAGCTGCACTTCGTAACGGCCCATGAGGTAGACGCCGGAGTTGGAGCCTTTGGCCATCATGAACTCGACGGAGACCACCGTGTCGCCGTGCGAGGCGGCGGTGAACAGGTTGCGGCGGCCCCGCGTGTTGTCGGGCGTATTGAGCAAAACGGGAGACGCGTCCGGATCGCTTGGGATCGCAGCGAACGGAGGCGTCGCCACCCAGCTCCAGTTGCGGGGCAGAGGCGCGAAATCGACCGGTCCGGCTGCGCCGGAGAACGACGGCAGGAAGAGAACCGCCAGTGAGATCACCGCCGCGCGGGCGTGGCATGGAAGACTCACGATCAGGACGGATTGCGGCGTGGGCGACGGGCGGAGGCGCCGAGCAAGGTGGCGGCACCGGCGAACAGGGCGTAGGTGGACGGCTCCGGGATGGCGGCGGCCACACTCTCGAAAGTCGTGCCGAAGCGGATTTCGTCCCAAGCGGCGGAGTTGCCGTCGTAGTCGGAGAGGACGAGGCGGTCAAAGGTGAGGTTGAGGCTGTTGACGATGGAGCCGCCGGAGGGATCGCCGGAGCCGGTCAGGACAGGATCAACCCAGACGGTGACGCTGTCGCTGGCGGCGGTGGCGCTGAGGTTGAGTTTAACGACGAAGAGGTGAACGCCGGTGTCGGCGGTGACGCCGGTGCTGGTGTAGGCGTTGTCTGCTCCGAAGTTGTAGGCGGTGCCGCTTTGGCCGCCGTTGGTGGTGAGGCCGGCATCGAAGTTGCGGTTGGCGTCGGCGGTGCCGCCGCTATACAAGGCGAGGGTCTGGTAGGTCGTGGCGCCGGTTTGTTGTCCGCTTTGAAAGAGGAAACTCAGGTAGAGCGTGCCGGCGGTGGAGTCCGTGACGGCGAGGGAGCTATCAAGAAGGCGGTAAGTGCGACCGCTGTTGTTGGCGGTGATTTCGCCGCCGGTGGTGTTGTTCAGGACGCCGACACTGTTGCCGCTCGATCCAAGATAATTGGCGCCGCCGTAGCTCAGGGAGCCGGAGAGAATCTGAGGATTGGCGGTTCCGAAAGCATTGCCGTCAGTCGGTGAGACCCAATTACCGGTGTAGCCGGTTACGGTTGGACTGGTCGCGGTGCCACCATCCGTCTGGAGCATGACCCCGGCGGTGGGGTAGTCGGAGGCGCTGAAAGATTCGGAGCTAAGAAGCGTGGCGTGAGCCGTAGGGAGGGCGGCGGCGATGACGAGGGTGGCCAGTGACAGCTTGACGGGCAGGGCGTTGGGGAGGGATATTGAGGGCATCGGGAGTGGAGGAAATGACTGGGTTCGCCTCTAGTGAGGGCGTCTCAAAAGGGAGAAACGCAATCGGCTCAAACACCCCGCCAAGTTTTTTTGAATTTCCACGCCGCCCTTGGTAACGGGCAGGGGCCGTTCGACAGCCTCCTTACGTCGGTTGCCATATTGAACCGAAGATCGACCTCAGGCTTCTTCGATCAGCGCGGTGGCTTCGCGCAGCAGGATGCGCGCGTTGATCCAGTCGAACCAGAGTCCCTGCCGATCATTTCCGCCATTGAGCGGGGTTCGGGACCAGACGTCGATCAGCTCGCGAGCTTGCTTCAATGTCGCCCGGGCTTCGCCTTCCCGGTGCAGGTGATGACAGGCCATGGCGAAAATCAGCCGGCTGGAAGCGAACCGGGCCGCGTTGTAATTGGGATAAGCTTCGCAGCGCCGGGCCCAGACGAGCGCCTGCTCGTCTCGACCCTGCCGATATTCAAACAGGGCGAGGGCGAACGATCTCCAGGCGGCCATGTGCGGGTCGCGGGAGGTTTTAGGGTTGGTGCCCTTGAGTGTGGCGGCCGCGACCTCTGCGAGCGGGGCCAGCCCGCGGAGGGTTTGGACATCGGCGGGAGTCAGCAGGCTGGCTTTGAGGGTGTGCTCTGCGGCAATGGGGTTGGCGCTCAGGGCAAAACGGGCGATGGCCATCTGGCGGAACTGTTCGTAGAAATCCCGATCACCGGCTTCGCAAAGCGCGGCTCCGGCCATGAGGAGTTGGCGCGAAACATCGTCGGTGTCGGCGGAGTCCACCTGGGTGATGGAGAGAGCGAGTCCGGCGAAGCGTTTGGCCGCCGGTTGCCATCTGCCGGCGAAGGCGTGCCACTCGCCGAGCTTGCGCAGAACTCCGGCGGCTTCCAGAGAGGGCGGGGTGAGTTCGAGGGGGATTTCCGCGATGAGTGCGTCGGCGGCGGCGATGTCGCCGTGGTTGAGGAGGACGGCGGCCTGGGCGAATTTTTCGCGGGCTTCGGCATGCTGTCGCAGAGAGAGTTCGATCGTGCGGGATCGTTCGGCTGCATCGCGCAGGCGGGCTTGTTCGCGGTGCGCTTCGCGCTCCCGGTAGTAGAGCTTGGTGGAGACGGTCAGGCCGGCCACGAGTGTCGCCAGCACCAAGGTCCCGGCAACGAAGAGCTGCCGGTTGCGGCGAACCAGTTTCCGAAAATGGTAGAGGCGGGTGGACGGATGGGCCGCGACAGGCTCGTGGGCTTGGTGGCGGCGAATGTCCAGGGCCAGCCCGTTGACGGTTTCGTAGCGGAGCCGGGGATTTTTTTGCAGCGCGCGCAGCACGATGCAGTCGAGGTCGCCGCGCAGGCGAGCGGCCAGTGCCTGCGGCGTGACGCCGCGTTGCCCGGCGAGGCGCGCCCGTTCTTTCTGGGGAAGTGAGTCGATGTAAACCGAAGGAGGCGTCGGAAGAGACCTCTCCTGGATGGCTCGGCGGACGGCCTCCGGATTGGACAGATCCATCTGCGTGGAATCAAAAGGAGGACGGCCGGCCAGCAGTTCGTGAAGCAGCACGCCCAGGCCATAGACGTCGCTGCGCGTATCCACGTTCTGGTCGTCCGGTTCAGCCTGTTCGGGGCTCATGTAGTCGGGTGTTCCGATCAGCCGGATGCGGGTGGAGGCGCCGGTGTTTTCAGGCGAAGGATACTCGATCAGTTTGGAAATGCCGAAATCGATCACCTTGGGCACCGGTTGTCCGTCATGCAGGGCGATGAGAATGTTGGAGGGTTTGATGTCCCGATGGATGATGCCTTTTTGGTGGGCGTGCTGGATCGCGTTGCAGACTTGGACAAACAGATCGAGCCGCCGGTTCACATCGAGCCGGTGTTCGTTGCAATAGTCGGTGATCTTGGTGCCGCGCACCCGTTCCATGACGAAGTAGGGGCGGCCGGTGGCGGTCGCGCCGGCGTCGAGCACACGGGCGATATTCGGATGATCCATCCACGCCATCGCCTGCTGTTCCAGACGGAAGCGGGTGATGATGCCGGGGGTGCCGATGCCCATACGGATGATCTTGAGGGCGACCTCCCGCTGCACGGGTTCCTGCTGTTCGGCCAGATAAACCACACCGCAGCCGCCTTCGCCCAGGCGTTGCACGAGTTTGTAGCGGCCGATGTGCACATCGGTTCCAGACAGCATGTCATCGTCCGTCCGGACCTGACCGTCCGACGACGCGGGCGCGGACTCGCGGCGCGGGTTAAGGGTGAGAAACGCCTCGGCCGGTTCCTGGGCGGCGAGCAATTGTTCCAGCCGGATCCGCAGGGCGGTGTCGGCACCGCAGGCGTGTTCCAGAAAGGCCAGGCGTTCGCCGGGGGTGGGCAGATCCAGGGCGTCCGCAAACAAGTTCTTTTCGCGCTGTTTATCGGGAGTCATGCGCGGCGCGGTCGTTTTGGATGAGTCTAAACAGGGCTCCCTTGGCGTAGGCCCATTGACGCTCCACGGTGCGCTCGCCCAGCCCTTCCATTTGCGCGATTTCCGGAGTGGTGAAGCCGCCGAAGAACTTGAGGGTGACGAGACGCGCGCTGTCGGGGTCGTCGGCCTCAAGACGCGCGAGCGCCTCGTCAACCAGCAGGATGCGGTCGTCGGGTGTCGCCGCGGCGAGATCGACGTCATCGATGTTCAGACGTTCCGGACGGGAGCCGCGCTTGAGGCTGGCCTTCTGGCGGGACAAATCGACCAGGATGTGGCGCATGGCCTGGGCGGCGGCGCGAAAGAAGTGTTCGCGGTTGTTCCAAGTGCGATCCCCGTGGTTGATCAACCGGAGCCAGGCCTCGTGGACCAAGGCGGTGGCCTGCAAGGTCTGATTGGTGGCGTTGCGCCCCAGACGTGCCGCCGCGAGGTGGCGCAGTTCATCGTAAACCAGCGGCAGCAATTCCTCTGAGCTCCGGCTTTCGCCGCGCTCCACGGCTTCGAGCAGGAGGGTGATTTCACTCATGGGACATTTGCCGGGCTGCGGAGCCAGCCGGGGTTAAATTCAGCATGGGGACACCGCAGGATGAGGCAAACCGGGATCGGCGTTACGGGGAAATGACGAACGTGTTGATGGAGCGGGACGGCAACGTGGCCTTGAGCGTGTCGCCGCCGGCGCGGCCGGAGACGGCGAGGGTGACGGACTGCGGTTGTTTGTCGGAGTTGCCAAAGACGATGACGGTGGAGCCGTCGGGATTCACGAAGGCGATCTGGTCGCCCCAGAGGCCGGTGCTCAGCACGCGTTTGGCGCCGGGTTTCACGTAGTGGCTGAAGTGGCGCATGACGTAATACTCGCCGTTGTAGGTGACCTTGCCGGTCTCGCGGTTGACGGTGATGAGCGCGTTCTGCTTCCACTTCCACGTGCTCATACCGGTTTCGTCCAAGACCATGTTCCAGGCGAAGTAACTGCCAGCACCGCCGTCGATGTAGCGTTTCATCAGGGTGTAGAGGCGCTGGGCATCGGCCCAGGAGTTGTCGCCCTGGTTGCACTCGGTTTCCGACTGGATGAATTGCTTTTCCGGATACAGCCGGCTGGCGACGGCGATCTGATTGCGGCTGTCGTATTGATAGGCGACACCGGTGATGAAGGCGTTGGCCTTGGGGTCTTCGAGCACGGTGACCAGGCGGTCGTTGATGTTGTCGCCGGTATTGAGCGGATCACCGTTCAGGCCCAGCCAGAGTTCGACGTTTGTTTTCCGGTCGCGGAGGGTCGGTCCGAGGTAGTCGGTGATGAACTCGCGCAACTGAGGGCCGCTCCACAGAGTCGTCGGATAGACATTGAGAATGTTCGGTTCGTTCTGCGGCGAGAGGGCGTAGATGTTGAAGCCGAGTCCGCGATAGGTTTCGACCCAGCGGGCGAGGTAAGTCGCGTAGCTGCGGAGGATGGCCGGCTCCCATTTGAGGGAGCCTTTGCTGTAGCTGTTGGTGGTCTTCATCCACGCGGGCGGACTCCAGGGCGAGCCCCAGCATTGGAGCGAGGGACGGACGGCCATCGCGGCCTTGACGAAAGGAATCAGGTGCTGTTCGTCGCGTGCGACGGAGAAACTTTTCAGTTCAAGATCACCGGGCGTGTCGGCGAGCGAGTAGCCGTCGAGGGCGAAGTCGCTTGCGCCGATGGGCAGGCGGGCGAGCGTGAATGCGCAGCCGTCGTCGGCGAACAGGGACGATATGACCTGCGCGCGGTCGGCGGCGGAGGCTTTGTTGAGAGCAACCCAGCCGAGCTCGTTAAAGCAGCCGCCGAAGCCGGAGATGGTCTGGTAGGTTTTGGTCGGGGCGACGCGCACCTGCGGCGGAACGTCCGCGTTGCCCGGTGCGAGTGAAGGTGCGGGCATGGTTTGCCACGGCTGTTCGGCGGTGCTGCTGATCCATGTGACGGACGCGCCCCAAGCGGCGGGCAGCAAGACCAGCTGGCCGATGATCAAGGTGCGGGCGAAACGAAGAAAGGGGCGTGGTAACATAAGATTTTGAGGATTGGAGAAGACGGATGTATTCGGCTCGACACCGGCTACGGCAAGCGGTCGGTCGTTTTCTGCGGACCAAACGGCTCGATTGAAAACGCGAAGGTGTAATCGCGATCCGGAGTCATCTGATATTGCGGCAACGGCCAGTCGCCCCAGGAGTTTTCGCCGCCGACCCCCATCTGGACGTGCGTGATGTGCACGGTGACGAGATCGCGCAAGGGTAACTCCGTCGGGTGCAGTTTGTCCTCAAGATCGGATTGAAGAAACGGGTAGGCGGACATTTCGAGACGTTGTCCGTCATTGGAGCGAAATGAGATCCCGCGTCCTTTGCTGTCGGTGAATCGGCTCCAGCGGATGTCCGTGCGATTTCCGGTTTCGCCGGGTTTGACGTAGGGGAACCAGGCCTTGGCGACGTCTGTCGACCATTGGCCTACCGTGTATCCCGTCTGGCGATCGCGGTAATTCTCGCCCGGTCCGCGTCCAAACCAAGTCCATGAATCAAACTCCGGCCGCAACGCGCACATCAGACCGACGCGCGGCAACACGGGAAGGTTCTTGCCGATGGGATGGAATCGGCAGGAAACGTCGATCACGCCGTCGCCACCGATCCGGTATTCGAGCCGCGCGGTCGTCTCGCCGACGGGGACGCGGAGATTGTAGGCCAGCACGGTCGCGCCGTTTTCGTTGCGCACCTCGCGCCAGGTGGCGGTCGTTTTTTGACCGGCCGTGCGCCAGGGCGCGCACTTAGCGGGCATCCCGTTGCCACGATCGTTGTCGATCGGTGCGCGCCAGAAGTTCAATTCAAGCGGACCGGCCAACACTTCCTTTCCGGCTACGACGTAAGAGGTGAGCCGCCCCGAGCGATCATCGAAACTCGCCGAAAAACCGGTGCCGGAGATCTTGGTGACGCCTGCAGCTTCGTCGCGTGCCTCATTCGTCGCGGTGGCGGCCGTGCGGGCCGCCTTCGCGGAGGATTTCGTCCAGCTCAATGCGACCTGTTCGCGGGCAATCATGTGATCGGCCGGAGCCCAGGGTTTGGTCGTGCCTTGGAGAAATTCGATGTTCAGGTGATATTCGACGCCGGGCTTTGGCGTGATGGCTTTGACCGGAATTTCGATTTCAACGGAGCTCTGCGGCTTGAGCGACGGCAGTCGCGTCTGGCCGGTTTGCACGACAGCGCCGTCCGCGAGCACCGACCAGCGGTAGTGCTGCGCGTCGAGGGTGGTGAAAAAGTATTCGTTGAACACCTTGATGCGCGGACGCTCCGCGACGACGTCCACCGGTGTGACGAGCAGGTTGCGGTATTGGTGAAACACCTCGACGGCGTGCGGCTTGGGGGAGAGGTCGGCGGCCATCACGCCGTCGCTGCATGAATTGGAGTCGTTGGGCGCGTCGCCGTAATCACCGCCGTAAGCGAAGTAGCGGAGCGAGCCGTCGGGCGCGACATATGTGTCCGGATCGTGGGCGGCGACGGCGGCCTTTTGCGTTGGATTGGCGGGCACGGTGCGGATCAGGCCCTGGTCGCGCCAGTCCCAGATGCTGCCGCCTTGGAGCAGACGCTCGCGTCGAATGAGGTCCCAATACTCCGCCAGGCCGCCGTTGGAGTTACCCATGGTGTGGCTGTATTCGCACTGGATCATGGGCCGCTGCTCGGCGAGCGGTTTCTGCTCCATCTTGCGGCACCAGGGTTCCAGGCTGCGGATGCGATAATACATCGGCGAAATGACGTCCACATACGCCTCTTCGTTCGCCTGCTCGTAGTGCACCGGACGGCTCGGGTCGCGCTGTTTGACCCAACGGGAGCACGCCTCGAAATTCACCCCGCTGCCCGCCTCGTTGCCGAGCGACCAGAGGATGATGCTCGGATGGTTTTTCAGCAGTTCCACCATGTTGCGCACGCGGTCGAGATGGGCCGGTCCCCAGGAGGGATCTTTGGCGAGCGACTCCTTGCCGTAACCCATGCCGTGCGACTCGATGTTCGCTTCGCTGATGACGTAGAAACCGTATTCGTCCACCAGTTCGAGGAAGCGCGGGTCGTTGGGGTAGTGAGAGGTGCGAATGGTGTTAATGTTGAGCCGCTTCATCGCGTCGAGTTCCTCGCGCATATTCTCCTCGGTCACGTAGAACCCGGTCACCGGATTGAAATCGTGGCGGTTCACGCCCTTGATCAGCACGGGTTGGCCGTTGACGAGCAGATTGCCGTTCTTCACTTCGGAACGGAAGAAGCCGATCTTGGAGCCGTAGTGGGCCACGGCATTGCCGGCGGCATCGCGCAGCGTGAGCAGGAGGCTGTAGAGGACGGGATTTTCCGCCGACCACGGCTGGATATTCAAGGTGTCCGCCTTCAGTTCTCCCGTGGTCTCGCCCTTGGCCGGCGCGTCACCGGCGGACTGCAACCGGGTCACGGTCGCACCGGACGCGTCGCGCAACGTTGCCTCGACACGGAACGTCGCGGCGGTCGCTCCCTGGTTGCGAGTCCAGGTCTTCACGGTGAGGTGGCCCGTTTTAAAATCGTCGGCGAGTGTGCCCTTGATTTCAAAATCGCGCAGGTCGAGCGGGGCGGCGGACCAGAGGTAAACATCGCGAAAGATGCCCGAGAGCCGCCACATGTCCTGATCCTCAAGGTAGGAGCCGTCGCTGTAACGATAGACCTCCACTGCGAGCACGTTCTCGCCGGGATGCAGATACGGCGTGAGGTTGAATTCCGCCGGCGTGCGGCTGTCCTCCGAATAACCCACGCGCTGTCCGTTCACATAAAGATAGAAGGCCGACATCACGCCGTTGAAGACGACGAAGGTCTGGCGTCCTTTCCACTCCTCCGGCACGGTGAACGTGCGGCGGTAGGACGATACGGGGTTGCGCTCTTTGAAGGTCGTCCACTTCGCGTCCGGCTCGCCCATCACGCGCGGCGGATCTTTTTTGAACGGATACGTGACATTGGTGAAGACGGGAGTGCCGTGGCCTTGCAGCTCGACGAGGGACGGAACGGGAATCGTCTTCCAGGCGGAGTCGTCGAACGACGGGCTTTCAAACCCGATGGGGCGCCGGCCCGGATCGGGCGCCCAGAAGTATTTCCAATCGCCGTTGAGCATGCGGCACCACGGGCTTTCCAGCCGCCGCTTCGCGAGCGCATCGGCGGGATCGGAGAACGGCATTTTCGTGGCGTGCGGTTCCTCTTTGTTGATGCGGAAGACCGCCTGGTTTTCCCAGTCGGGAATTTGGGCGAAGAGCGTTGCCGGTAGCAGGAGCGCGCAGAGTGCGTGGCGGAGGCGGTTGGTCATGGGGCGAATGAGCAGGTTTTTTTAGGGAAATTTTTTAGCGAACGATCACGGTGATTTCCGCAGCCGGGAAGCCGTCGGCTGCGGCCTGAAGTGTGATCGTTCCGGGTGCGCCGAGCGGACGCAGAATCGCGAGGGCGCGACCTTGGAAGGTCTTGCGCACGGGCGTGCGAAAACTGGCGGGCTCGTTGGGGACGGCGCTGGCTTGTCCGGCGAGTTCGCCGGCGCCGCTGACGGAGAAGCGAATGGAGATCACCGCGTCGGGCACGCGTTGACCGCGGGCGTCCACCACCTCGACAGTCACGTAAGACAGGTCGTTGCGATTCGCGCGGATTTTTGTCCGGTCGGCGGTGAGCTTCAGTTTTTTCGGAGCGCCGGCGGTGGTGAGGGTGGTCCAGGCGACGATCTTGCCGTTGATCAGGCCGGACGCGCGCAGTTCGCCCGGAGCGTAGGGCACGTCGAACTTGACGGTGAGTTTGGTGGCAGGAGAAACGGGGTTTTCGCCGATGACCTTGCCGTTGAGTTCGAGGCGCACGGTGTCGCAGCGCGAGTAAACCGAGACCTGGAGTGGGGTGCCTTCGTGACCGGACCACGTCCAGCTTTGGTGTTCATTTGGCCAAGCCCATCCGCTGAGGGTTTCGGTGAGTCCGGAAGGGATCGGTGCATGCACGGCCATCTCGATTGCGCTGCGCCGCCAGACGACGTCGCGATAGAACGACTGGGGCTTTTTTTCGCCGCACATATCGAGGTCGCCGGACCAGGCGTTGAACCAAGGCCACGGCATGAAAAAACTGTCCTTCTGGTTGCTCAGAAGATTGTGGGCTAGGCCCGACTCGCCGAGGTAATCCATGGCAGTCCAGACGAAGTCGCCGATGACGTAGGGATGCTTTTCGACGAGCTCCCAATACTCAAAGACGTCCTTGGGATAGGACTCGGTCGTCAGGATGACGCGTTCGGGATGGCGCGCGTGGTCGGACTCATATTTATCGGGGAGATAGTTGTAGCCGGCGACGTCGAGGTGGGCGAACGCGGGGTCGGAGAGCTGGTCCCAGTTTTTGATGACCTTGCCCCAGTCGGTGCTGACGGCCTGGGTGACGGGGCGGGTGGGATCGTGCGATAGCACGGCGGCGCGCAGGCGTGTGCCGATGTCGCCGGGGTTGAATTGCTCGGGGATTTCGTTGCCGACGGACCACATCACGACGGACGGATGGTTGCGGTCGCGGCGAACCATCGAGGCGATGTCGCGCTCAAACCAGTCTTTGAAGAAGCGGTGATAATCCTGCTGGTTGCGCTCCTTGGACTTGTTCCATTGGTCGAAGGCCTCGTCGATCACCAGCATGCCGAGGCGGTCGCACGCGGCGAGCAAGGCGGGGGACGGCGGATTGTGACTGGATCGAAGGGCGTTGAACCCATTCGCCTTGAGCAGCTCGACTTTGCGCTCCTCGGCGCGGTCGATGGCCGCGGCACCGAGCGGGCCGTTGTCGTGATGGATGCAGCCGCCCTTGAGCTTGAGCGGCTCGCCGTTGAGGCGGAAACCATGCGCGGCATCCACCTCGATTTTACGGATGCCGAAGGGCGTGGAAACCGTGTCGATGGTTTTTCCGGCGACCACGATTTCGACATCTGCGGAATACAAGGCCGGTGCATCGAGCGACCAGAGGTTCGGGGCGCGCACGTCAAGTGTCTGCTCCGTGGTGCGCAGGGCGCCGGCTGGCAGGCGAAGCGTGCTCTCGGTCGTGCCTACCAATTTTCCGCCGGCGTTTCGCAGGCGTGTGCGCACGAGCACGTCGGTCTCCGCGGCGCCAGAGTTCAGCACTTCGGTGGAGATGCGCACGAGCGCCTTGTATTTGGAGACCTCCGGCGTTATCACGAAGACACCCCAGGTCGGCACGTGAACCGGATCGGTGACGGTGAACCAGACGTGACGATAAATACCCGAGCCGGAATACCAGCGGCTGTTCTTACCCTCGTTACGCACGCGCACGGCGAGCACGTTGTCTTGTCCGGCAGGTTTGAGGTGGGGCGTGAGATCGAATTCAAAACTTGTGTAGCCATGCGGATGTTCGCCCAGGCGGTGGCCGTTGATCCAGACCTCGGTGTTCATGTAAACGCCGTCGAAACGAACGGCCGCGAGCTTGCCGGTTTCCGTCAACGTGAAGTGCTTCCGATACCAGCCGATGCCGCCCACGGTGTTTGCCGTGAAGTGTTTGTTCTCGCTGGCGTCGGGATCAAACGGGCCGACATGGCGCGAGTTTTCCTTCGGCGGCAGATCCTCGATGCTCCAGTCGTGCGGCACGTCGAGCGTGCGCCACTGCGAGTCGTCAAACATCGGAGCCTCGGCACCCGGTGCGTCGGCACGCAGGAAACGCCAGCCGGCGTCGAACGACTGGTCGCGACCGTAGGCTGCGGCGAGGGCGAGGAACGCGATGGCCAGGAATCGTTTCATGGAGACGGGGCCGAGGGCGCCGTGAACTCGTAGCGACCGGAGCCGGTGCGCAGGGTGAGTTTACCGTTGTTAAAAGAGGCGGCTTGCACACCGGGCGCGGAGGCGGCGGGTGCGTTGCCCTCGCGAACCGATTCCGCGGTCGCGGCGGGGATGACGATTTCGGTGGAGGTGTTGGCGGGGATGGTGATCGCGAGCGTGAGTGTGCCGTTTGCCTGTTTCCATTCGGAGACGAGGAGGCCGTAGGGCGTGCGGAAAGTGCAGCGGGCCTGGGTAATGCCGTTGTGGCCGACGAGCGGAGCGATGCGGGATCGTTTGTAGCCGGGGTCCAGAATTTGGAGACCGCCGGGGTGTTGGAACATCCAGTCGCCGACCGCACCGTAGGCATAGTGGTTGAATGAATTCATGTCCACGGGGCCAAATTCGCCGTTGGCGCGAATGGTATTCCAGCGCTCCCACAGGGTTGTGGCGCCCATGCGGATTTCGAAACCCCACGAGGGATAATCCTCGTTGAGCAGGAGGCGCATCGCGAGGTCGTCGCGGTCGATGGCGGTGAGCGCGGGCAGCAGCCACGGCGTGCCGAGGAAGCCGGTCCGCAGGTGATAGTTATCGGCCGCGAGTTTTTCGACGAACTTGCGGGCGGTCAGTTCGCGGAGGACGGGATCGGTGATCAGGTCCATGCCGAGGGCCAGGGCGTAAACGGTCTGCGTGCCGAGGTGGACGGAACCGTCGGGGCGGCAGTAGGCGGCGGTGAAGGCGGCGCGGATTTTGGGGACCAAGGCGGTCCACTCCGCGGCTTGCGCGTCGCCCAACGCCGCGGCCATCTCGGCCATCATGCGGGTGTTCTCAGCGAAATAGGCGGTGGCGATAACGCGGTGTTCTTCGAGGCGGTTTATCTTTTCTAGATTCAGCCAGTCGCCGGAGAACCAGGAGCTGCGGCCTTCCTCGAGGAGGTTGCCGTCCTTCGTGGCGCTGGCGTGGACGAAGCGGTAAAAGCGCTGCATCGCGTCCCAGTTGCGCCGGACGATACGGGTGTCGCCGGTGGCGCGCCACACGGCGTAGGGAACGGTGATGAAGGCGTCGGACCAGCCGACGCCCGTCTCGTTGAATTCGCGGCGCGGCTGCGGCACGACTGCGGGGATGTTGCCGTCGGCACGCTGACTATCGCGCACGTCGTCCATCCATTTTGAGAGGAATGCGCGCGTGTCCTGATAACGCGACGCGGTGGGGGCGAAGACGCTGATATCGCCGGTCCAGCCGAGGCGTTCGTCGCGCGCGGGTGTGTCGGTGGGAATGGAGAGAAAGTTGCCGCGCTGGCCCCAGCGGATGTTGCGCACGAGCTGGTCAAGCATCGGATTGGAGAGGCGCAGATCTCCGGTGTTGGCGAGGTCGGAGCCGAGCACGACGCCCTGCACGTCGGACGCGGCGGGAGGATTTTCGAGTCCGGTGATTTCGACGTAGCGAAAGCCGTGTTGGGTGAACGTCGGCCGATAGGTGACCGCCCCGTCGCGGGCGAACGTGTAGGTGTCGGTGACTTTGGCGGTGCGGAAATTATCGGTGTAGAGCCAGCCGCGGCGTTCGCCGGTGCGGTAGAGTTCCTCGGCGTGGCGGATGCGGACGGTCTGGTCTTTTTTTCCAGTCATGTGGATGCGGGCGACGCCGACCATGTTCTGACCGAGGTCATATACGTATTCGCCGGGGGCGGGCTGCGTGCGCTGGCGGGCGGTGAGAGTTTCGGTGGCGCGGACCGGCTCGTCGGGCTGCGGGACCAGTTTGGCGGAATCAGCCGTGACGATGGTTACGGGGGACCAGTGCGAGGCGTCAAAGCCCGGAGTGTTCCAGCCCGGTTGTTCGAGGCGGGCGTCGTAGGCTTCTCCGTCCTGAAGATCGGCGGAGAGACGCGGGCCGGGGGCGGATCGCCATTGGCTGTTGGTGGTGAACCATTCGTCGGAGTCGTCGGTGTAGGTGATCTTGATTTTGGTGATGAGGGCGGGCGTGGTGCCGTAGACGTTTTTCCAGTTGAGGCCGACTTTTCCGCTGTGCCAGCCGTTGCCGAGATTGGCGCCGATGACGTTGGGGCCTTTGCGCACGAGGTCGGTGATGTCGTAGGTCTGGCTCTGGATGCGTTTGGTATAATCAGTCCAGCCAGGGGCGAGGAATTGGTCGCCGACTTTTTTTCCGTTGAGCGTGAGTTCGTAGAGACCGAGCGCGGAGGCGTAAACGCGGGCGCTACGGATTTTTTTGGATACGGTGAATTGTCCGCGCAGGAGCGGGAGAGACGAGGGAGCTCCAGTGTCGCCCGCGATCCAGTCGGCACCGGACCAGTCGGAGCGGGAGAGGAGGCCGGTCTCGAACCACGAAGGTGAGCTCCACGAACTTTCGACGTTTTGACCGTCCCAGATTTTCACCTGCCAATAATACCGTGTCGCCGGAGCGAGAGTGCTATTGGCAGGGAGGGTGAGATCGATCTGTCGATCCGAGGCGACGCGGCCGGAGTCCCAGATCTCGTCGCCGGTTTCGGTCGTGCCGACCCGGATGCGGTAGGCGCTCTGCACGACGCCGCGTGTCTTAGCAGAGATTGCCCAGGCGAAAGAGATGTCGTCGGCGGAGATGCCGAGCGGTCGAGTGCGGCCGTTGACGGTCGGTTGCTCTACGGACAGCGCCCAGACAGAAGCCTGCGAGACACAGGCAAGAAGAAAAAAAATGGCGGTCCGAAATGACATGAAGGGATAGGTTCGTCCGAGGGAGGACGTTAATAGACCCGGAATTCCCAGAGGCCGGGAGTGCCTTGGAGAACGGTGAGCTTCAGGTAGCGCGCACTGCCGATGTTCAGGCCGATGTGCGGGGAGCGGATTTGGACGTCGTTGTTTCCGCCGCAGGGATTCCAAGTTTTTCCGTCCACGGATGATTCGAGACGGTAGGCGTGGCCGACGGTGGGTTTGACAAAATAGAGTTCGGTGCGGCCGATCTTGCAGACCTTGCCGAGGTCGAGCTGATACCAAGCCTTGGTGTCGGTGTCGCGGGCCATCCAGCGGCTGCCATTCGATCCGTCGAGCGCGTTGGCAGGCGAGAAGGTTTCAATCCGGTTCAGGAGCGGATCGCCGCCGGCCGGAACGCGGAAATCGGGCAAGGTGGAGGACGCGGTGGCGGTGGCGCCCAGAGCGAGGTTGGGACGGTCATAGCGAGGATCGTTCCGAATGGCGCCCACGCCCTTCAATGAGAGCTGGATCGGCTGGATAGTGCCGTCGGGGTTGAAGTGCATTTCCGTGGCGACGATCTGGCGGTTCGTGCTGCCGCGGCCGAATTCGAGATGAACGAAGAACCAGCGAGCGGAGCCTTGCGGATTGAAGAAACAGCCATGGCCGGGACCGGAGATACCCTGTTGGTGGTCGGTGGTGGCGATGATGTCTTGTTCCGGTGATTCCCAAGGTCCCTGCACCGAGGTGCGGCTCATCATGTAAGCGTATTGGTAGGATTCGCCGCCGCCGAGCGTGTAGAGATAATAGGTGATGCCGTTGCGTTTGAAGACGGCGGGGCCTTCCGAATATCCACCGCGCTTGGTTTTGATCTCGGTGACGGGTCCGTCGAACCCGGTGAAATCGCGGTTCATTTTTGCGATTATGCGCCGCGAGAGAACCATGTAGTATTGGCCGTCGTCCTCCTGGATGAGTTCGGCGTCGATCGGATGTTTCAGGCTGGTGGGAAACGAACTCCATCCGGAGCCTTTGCGAATCTCTTTTCCGTCGAGAGCAAGAAAGGGTCCGTCGGGCGATTTGCTGACGACGGCGGTGACACGGTTGTCGAGCGTGGGGAAGAGATACCAGCGGCCGTCCTTTTTCACCGGGGCGCTCGGCGCCCAGTATTTCGCGTCAAAGCCCGGAGGGAAGATCGAGCCTTCAAAGCTCCAGTTGAGGAAATCCTTGGATTTCCAAACCACAGGCAGGCCGGAGGTGGCGAGTCCCTGGCCCATGCCGTCGGTGGTGGCATAGCAGTAGAACGTGCCGTCGATTTCGACGATGCTCGAGTCGGCGAGCATGTCGGGAATGAGCGCGTGGGGGAATTCACGTTGGGCGTTTTTGTCGGAGGGGCGGGCGCTGGTCTGGATCAACTGGTCGTCGATATAGGTGCGGACCACGTTGCCGCTCAGCTCGACCTTGAGGTCATACCAGCGGTTGTCGTCGATCTGGCCGCGTTTTCGCATTTCGGGGATGCCGGGCGACTGGATGCCGTGGCCAGTGTTGCGCCAGCCGCCGACGTTCCACCAGGAATTGGTCTGGGCATCGGGGGCGGGCTGGCCAAAGAGGATGAGAAATCCTTCGGTGCCGCCCAGCTTGCGGGCCTTGAGCGTGAGCGTGCAATCGCCCCAGATGAGATCGCCGATCAGGGCGCTGGCACCGGGTTCGAGGCTGGTCTGGCGAAGCGCGCCCTCGACCACTTCCCACTGGCCGCGTCCGATTTTCCAACCCTGGAGCCCTTTGGCGAAATCGCTTTGGAAGAGCGTGCGGTTTCCTTGAGTGATCTTGATGTCCTTGAACTCGGCCTGGGTGGACCATGTGCCGACGCCCAAGAGTCCGGAGATGGATTCGTCAGCGGCGCGGGCGCTTTGGAGACCGAGGGTGAGGGCGAAGATCGCACCGAATAGATAGCGGAAAGGAGATCGGGGTTTCATGGTCGAACGGGGGTGGTTAAATCAGGGCTGATACGGGCCGTCGGCCACGGGAGTGCCGAAGTCGGGCGAGCCGTCGGCGCGCCAGTGGATAACCTGCGCACGGGTGGCGCGGTCGGGGTTGTTGAGGGGGGAGCCTTTGATCTTCTCGTAGTTGCGAGCGTGATACACGAGGATGTCGGTCTTGCCGTCGGGCGTGGTGGTGAAGCAGTTGTGGCCGGGGCCGAACTGACTCGTGGTGGCGTCGCTCTTGAAAACGGGTTCGGACGATTTGGTCCACGAGTCGGCGCGGAGGAGATCGGCGTCGGCGGGAGCGGAGAGCAGGCCGAGGCAGTAGTTGGCATCGGTGGCGCTGGCGGAGTAGCTCATCCACACACGACCGTTTTTAATGAGGACGGAAGGGCCTTCGTTGACCCAGTGGCCGCGACGTTCCCAATCGAAGTCGGGCCGGCTGACACACGTGATCGGACCGGTGATGGAGAGAGGAGTGTCCATGCGGGCGATGTAGAGGTTGGTGCCCTTCACGTCCTTCTCCACTTGAGTCCAGACGAAGTAGCGCACGCCGCGATGGGAGAACGTGGTGCCGTCGAGGGAGAATGACTCCCAGCCTAGCTTGATCCGGCCTTTCTCGGTCCAGCGGGCCTCGAGCGGGTTGGCCCCTTCGCCCTCAAGGACGTAGGGGCGGATGGCAGTCCAGGTTTTCCCCGCTTCGCTGGCGGTGAAGTAGAGATACCACTTTCCTTCGATGAAGTGGAGTTCGGGTGCCCAGATGCCGGCGCTCATGGGGCCGGACTCGTGTTTGCGCCAGATGACCTTGGCTTCGGCGGTGGTGAGTTCGCCGAGCGTGCGGGCGCGGCGCAGTTCGATGCGATCGTATTCGGGAGCGGTGGCGGTGAAGTAGTAGTAACCGTCGGTGTGAAGCGTGACGTGTGGATCGGCGCGCTGCGGGACGAGCGGATTGCTCCACGAAAGTGAAGCGGCGGCGGCGAGGGCGGCGGTCGCGAGAAACATAGA
>DATHXF010000047.1:0-11057 GCA_035459785.1 Rariglobus sp.
CGCCCGTCACCGTCACTTTCACCCTCGGCGGCACCGCCGAGTCCGGCTTCGACTACGCCACGCCTGTCTCGCTTTCAGTCACCATTCCGCTCGGTGCCGACGAGGTCACCGTGAACTTCACTCCGCTCGCCGACGCCCTCACCGAAGGCGACGAAACCATCATTGTTACGCTCCAGCCCGGAGCCGGCTATACTCTCGGTTCCGCCACCACGGCAACACTCACTATCACCGACGCCGCCGACGGCAAACCCGCCGCCAAGGCCGCCAGTCGTTTCCTCACCCAGGCCACGTTCGGCCCCGCGCCCGCCGAACTCACCCGCGTGCGCGATCTCGGTTTCTCCGTCTGGCTCGACGACCAGTTTACCCGCACGCCCAATCTCCACCTGCCCATCGTGCACGTGTGGCAGACCGAGGTGGGCGACGGCACCAGCACCGCGGCCGCCACCACCGACCACCGCCTCGAAGCCTTCTGGCGCCAGGCGATGCGCACCGACGCCGACTCCGATCCGCTCCGCCAGCGCACGGCCTTCGCACTCAGCCAGATTTTTGTGATCTCCGACCGCATGGAGTCCCTCGCCGCCGACCAACGCGGCATGACGAGCTACTACGACATGCTCCTCGAAAATGCCTTCGGCAACTACCGCACGCTCCTCGAAGCCGTCACCCGCCATCCATGGATGGGTCTTTACCTGAGCGCCATGCGCAACCGCAAAGCCAACGTCGCCGCCAACCGCTTCCCCGACGAAAACTACGCCCGCGAGGTCATGCAGCTTTTCGCCATCGGCCTCTGGCGGCTCAACCCCGACGGCACTCACCTTCTCTCCAACGGCACCGATCTTGATCCCGACGGCGCAATCGTCCCCGCCGGCCAGTCCATCCCGACTTACGGCCAGTCGCAGATCGCCGTTCTCGCCCGCGTCTTTACCGGCCTGAGCTATGGCACGCGTTTCACCACCTCGACCAACCTCACCGAAATCACCACCACCACTTTCTACGACAGCAACAACGTCCCTTGGCGCCCCATGCGTATGTTCGATTCCGAACATGACGTCGCCGCCAAAACCCTGGCCTTCCCCGGTCTCGCCCCGCTGGTTCTCCCTGCCCGCACCGCCAGCAGCCCCAACACCGGCGCCGCCGGCAACGCCGATCTCACCGCCACCTTGGACCACCTCGCCAACCACCCGAACGTCGGCCCGTTCATCTCTCGGCTGCTTATCCAACGTCTCGTCACGTCCAACCCCACGCCCGCCTACATCGGTCGCGTCTCCGCCGTCTTCGCCGACAACGGCTCCGGTGTCCGCGGCGATTTGAAGGCCGTCCTCAAGGCAATCCTCCTCGACTCCGAGGCCCGCGATCCCGCCCGCCTCGACGTCGCTTCCCACGGCCTCGTCCGCGAGCCCTACACGCGCTACGTCGCCATCGCCCGCGCCTTCAACGCCGCCCCCGTCGATCCCGTTTCCGCCGGCGGACGCTTCCGCGGCTTCGGCAGTCTCGACGGCGATTTCATCCAACGCCCGCTCAGCGCCCCGAGCGTGTTCAATTTCTACTCGCCCGACTATCGCCCGCCCGGCGCCGCCCGCGACGCCAACCTCGTTTCCCCCGAGCTGCAGATCACCAACAGCGTCACGGCCATCAGCGCGCCCAACCGCTTCTCCAGCGCCTTCGCCGCCACCAGCACCTCCGCCAACGTCACGCAGTTCAACCCGTCGACGGTGTCCAACGACGCCGCAACCCCCACCGTCGACGAGTCCACCTGGAACACCCGCGCCGACGAGGCCGCCTGGCTCCCGCTCGCCATCGGCGATCCCGACGCACTCGTCGCCGCGCTCGACCGCACGCTCTGCTACGGCCGCATGTCGCCCGAGACTTTCCGCGCCGCCACGCGCGCCCTCCGCCGTCTCGACGATCCGATGGGCACCGTCGATCTCGCCGTCCGCGACCAGCGCGCCCGCGCCCGCCTCCGCGTCGCCGCCCACCTCTTCACCGTCTCCGCCGATTTCTCCGTGCTTAAGTAATCTACCCGCCATGCCGCAACCCATCACCCGTCGCACCTTTATCGGACAAGCCAGTTGCGCCGCCGTCGGCTCACTCGGCCTGCTCTCGACTTTGCTGAATCTCCGCATGGCCGGTGCCGCCGCCGCCGACACGCTCGCGGCCGGAGACGACTATCGCGCACTGGTGTGCCTCTTCTTCGCCGGCGGCATGGACTCCTACAACCTCCTCATGCCCGCGTCCGGCACGCCCCACGACACTTACGCGGCCACACGCGGCGGCATCTACGACGCCGTCAACAACTCCGACGGTCTTGCCCTCTCCCAGTCTTCCATTCTCGGTCTCGCCGCCCACGCCACCGACCCCTTCGGCTTCGGCGTCCACCCTCGCTGCGGCGACCATGCCGGCGCTCCCGGCATCCAGTCGCTCTACAGCCAGGGCCGCCTGGCCTTCGTCTCCAACGTCGGCACCCTCGCCGAGCGCATCACCAAGACCCAATACAACAGCTCCACGGGCAAACTCCCGCGCGGTCTCTACTCGCACTCCGACCAGGTCCAGCAATGGCACACCTCCGTCGCCACCGAATCGCGCGGCATCGGCTGGGCCGGTCTCGCCGCCGACCTGCTCCACGCCGGCAACCTTGACGCCCGTGTGTCGATGAACACCTCCATCAGCGGCAACAACGTCTGGCAAACCGGCCAGAATCTCTTCGCCTACAGCATCGGCACCGGCGGCAGCATTCTCCCGAGCGACTACAACACCGTCTTCGCCACACCCGTCGTCGGCGCCACCAGTCGCGGCGCCATCCGAACCGCCGCCGTCGATAACCTCCTCCAGCAGGAATACCAAAACCTCCTCGACCAGACGTTCACTCAAAACCTGCGCGACTCCGTGGACGCCAGCGCCGCCTTCAAAGACGCTTTCGACAACAACTCCGCCCTCACCACGCTCTTCCCCGGTGATGTCGGCTACGTTCCGCCCGCGCCCTACACCGCGCCCGTCTCCACCTCCAACCGCGGCAACGACCCCGCGGTCAGCCTCGGCCAGCAGTTCAAGGCCATTGTCCGCACCATGAAAATCCAGGGCGAACTCAACCTCCGCCGCCAGACGTTCTTCATCAACTACGGCGGCTGGGACCACCACGACGAGGTCATCAACACCATGGACCGCATGGTGGACATCGTGAACCGCTGTCTCGTCGCCTACTGGGCCGCCCTCGGCGAGATCGGCATGCAATCCAAGGCCACGCTCTACACCGCCTCCGACTTCGCCCGCACACTCACCTCCAACGGCGCCGGCTCCGATCACGCCTGGGGCGGCAACGCCTTCGTCCTCGGCGGCGCCGTCAACGGCGGACGCGTCTACGGCAGCTACCCCGACCTCGCGCTCACCGCTCCGTCCGTCGTCACCAGTCGCGGCGTCACCCTGCCCGCCGTTTCCGTGGACGAATATTTCTCCGAGTTCGCCCTCTGGCTCGGCGTCTCGCCCGGACAACTCGCCAGCGTCCTCCCGCGTATCAACCAATTCTATACGCCCTCCGCCACCGGTCCTCTCGGCCTGATGCAGACGTGATAGTGACATGCCGCGAACCCGTCAGTTGCTGCTCCCGCTTCTGCTGCTGATCGCGGTGGGCGGCGTGCTCTGGCTGATGCGCCGCCCGATGATTCCGCCTGCGCGCAACCCCGCGCCTGTCGTCGTCATTCCGCCTGCCCTGCTCCCCGCGCGCACCGGCACCCCCGAAAATCCGCTCCACTCATGGGAACGCCTGCTCGTCGCCGGCGGCTCGCCCCGCGAAGACCTCGCCGCCCTCGCCGATCTGACGACCAATTATCTGCAGGCCGTTCCGTCCGCCCGCCGCCCTGCGCTCGGCTTCAACGAAGACCTCGCCCGTGCGCTCACCGACCGCGACACCCTCGGCGACGCTGCGCTGCCCGCGAACCATCCCGCGCTCGTCGGCGGACGGCTCGTCGACCGCTGGGGCCGTCCATGGCAAGTTCACCCGCTCTCCGCCGACGTGCTGCAACTCCGCAGCGCCGGTCCCGACGGACGCCTCTATACGCCCGACGATCTGGTCGCTCCGCCGCCCGCGCAGGATCAATCCTCCAGCTCGACGTTCCAGTAGGCGAGATCCAGGAAGTCCTTCCACCGCTCGCGCTCTTGGTTGCCCAGCACCAGCGAGATGACCGGCCGCCACTTCGGCCGCACCGGCTTCCGGATGAGCCGCATGTGCGCCTGATGCGGAAGACGGTTCGCCTTCCGGGAATTACATTTGATGCATGAGCACACGATGTTCTCCCACGTCGTCTTGCCGCCGAAATCGCGCGGGATGACGTGATCGAGGTTCAGTTCTTCGCGCTCGAAAATGTGTCCGCAATACTGGCAGGTGTCCTTGTCGCGCTCGAACACGTTGTTGCGCGTCAGCTTCAGCTCCTTGCACGGCAGCCGGTCAAAATGGGCGAGCAGGATCACGCGCGGCAGCCGGATGGTCGTGCGCGGCGTGTGCACCTGGTCCATGACCTCGAGCGGCGGATTGCTCTGCGAGAAATCCACCCAGTCCATGAGATTGAAGACGCGGAAGTCATCCTCGTGGTGGTGGACCACGCTCGCGTGACCTCTCGACAACAAACCGAAGGCGCGTTTGGCGCCGATAACGTTCACCGCCTGCCACAGGCGATTGAGGACCAACACAGGTTGATCAAGCACAGCCTCCATATGGGCTCTGACGAGTAGTTACCGTCCGGAGACGTGTCAAGGACCGCGCCCGTAAACTTCACGTGACGGCCGCGAAATGGAGGGCGGGCCGCCGTGCCCGCCGCTCCGTTTCTCTCGACCTTCGACGCTCGTCCCTCGACTTCCCAGCCTCACTCCATCGCCCGGTCCGCATCCGTCGCCAGCGCGGGCTCCAGCGCGATGTTCTTCACGCGGATTCCCTTCATCTTTTGCAGGATCAACTCGACGTGCTCGCTGGTCACATCGACCAGCGTGTGGCGCTGGTGAATGTCCATCGCGCCGACCACGTTGGCCGGCAGACGCGTGACACCCGCCACCTTGCCGACGATGTCGGCCGGCGTGATGAGCTGCTTGCGTCCCACGTTGAAGAACAGCGTGGTCATGTTCGGCTCACGACCCGTGCGGGCCGCGCGCTGAAACTTCTGCTTCGACGGACGCACCGCCGCGGGCTCTTCGTTTTCAAACAACGCCTTCTCCTGCTGCGACGGCTCGAAAGACACCGGAGCATCCTCGACGAACTTCTGCGGAGCAGCGCTCTGGAAAGCGGCACGCTCTTCCTGCGGCTCGGGCGCGGCGACCTTGGGCTTGTTCGCCACCTTGGCAAACGCCGCCGGTGCGGGCGCGTGCGCAGGTTTGGCTACGTCGGGCACGTAAGCCGGAGCCGGCGTGTGCACCGCCGGCTTCGTCGCCAGCGGTTTCACCGCGGGCTTCGCACCGGGAGCCGGCGCGGCATCGGGCTTCTCGCCGCCATGCATGATGTGCAACAACGCCGACACCACGTCGGTGCTGGCGAAACCCTGCTCGATCAAGCGATCCACAAAACGGTCCTGCTTGATGAACTTCCCCGCCTCGAGCACGCCACGCACCTTCTCAAAAAACACATTCTCGCGCGCCTCCTCGACCTGGTCGAGGGACGGCACGTTTTCGCGACGAATCTTGAGCTTCCCGTAGCGGATCATGTTTTGCAGGCCGTAGATCTCGCGACCCGACACAAACGTGAACGCCTTGCCTTCGCGACCGGCGCGGCCGGTGCGGCCCACGCGATGCGTGTAATCCTCGGCATCGTTCGGCAGGTCGAAGTTGAACACCACCTCGAGGTCATCGACGTCGAGACCGCGCGCCGCCACGTCGGTGGCCACGAGGAACTCAAAGCCGCGGCGCTTGAACTTCTCCATCACGCGCGTGCGGGTGGACTGCGTGATGTCGCCGTGCAGGCGGTCGGTCTGGTAGCCGCGCGCATGCAGGTGCTCGTCGAGTTCGTCCACCATGACCTTGGTGGAACAAAAAATGATGCCGTAGCGGAAATCGTGCAGATCGATCAGACGCGTGAGCACGTCGATCTTGTAGCGACGATCCACCTCGAAATACACCTGGTCGACCTTCGGCGCGTTCTGCGCGAGCGCGGCGATCTTGACCCACTCGGGATTCGGCAGGAAGCGATTGATCATCGCCTGAATCGCCGGCGGCATGGTTGCCGAGAAAAACAGCGACTGGCGCGTCTTAGGAGTCTCCGAAAGGATCTTCTCGATGTCATCGCGGAAGCCCATGTCCAACATGCGATCACACTCGTCGAGGATGATCATCTTCAGGTTGTCGAGACGCAGCGTGCCGCGCTCCATGTGGTCCATCACGCGACCGGGCGTGCCGATCACGATCTGCGCACCGGCCTCAAGGGCGCGGATCTGGCGGTCATACGGCTGGCCGCCGAAAATCGGCACCTCGCGCACGCCCGTTTTGAAGAAGGCGAGCTTGGCGATTTCCTCGGCCACCTGGACGGCGAGTTCGCGCGTCGGGCAAAGGATGAGCACCTGGACGACCTTCTTCTTCGGATCGACCTTCTCGACTGCAGGCACGCCGAACGCGGCGGTCTTGCCCGAACCGGTGGCCGACTGGCCCACGACGTCCTTGCCGGCGAGCAGCAGTGGAATGACGGCGGTTTGGATCGGCGAAGCCTCTTCAAAGCCCATCTTGTCCACGGCCTTCAACACCTCGGCGGACAGCCCGAGCTCGGCAAATTTGAGTTTTTCCATACATCACCGTATGCGGCCCCTTTGCGAATTGAGAGCATAAACTCCACGCCTCCCGAGGAACCACTTGTAGCCCGGTTGAAATAATCCGTAACGTTTGCCCGCCGCTTCCTCAGTAAGTGACAGGAGCACTCAGTGTTCCCGCCACCATGACCTCGCCCAACACACCGCCTCCCGGCCAACCCGACCCCGCCGCCCTGCTGGCCCTTGGCCTCGCCACGCAAGCTGCCGACGGCAACGCGTCTTCGGCTCCACCCCTCACGCCCGCCGAACTCTCCTCCGAATTCCCCCGGCTCGACATCCTCGAACTGCTCGGTCGGGGCGGCATGGGCGCTGTTTACAAGGCCCGTCAACGCGACCTCGATCGTCTGGTCGCCCTCAAAATCCTCCGCCCCGGCCTCGACTCCGACCCGGGGTTCGCCGAGCGCTTCACTCGCGAAGCCCGCGCCTTGGCCCGACTCAACCACCCCGGCATCGTCACGCTCTACGAATTCGGAAAAACCTCCGCCGGTCGCTACTTTATCCTCATGGAGTTCGTGGACGGCGTGAATCTCCGCCAGCTTCTCGCCGCCGGTCGCCTCTCTCCCCGTGAAGCCCTCGCCATCGTTCCTCCGCTTTGCGATGCGCTCCAATACGCACACGACCGCGGCCTCATCCACCGCGACATCAAACCCGAGAACCTCCTCATCGATCGCCTCGGCCGCGTGAAGATCGCTGACTTCGGCATCGCCAAGATCGCCACCGGCCAATTCCAAACATCCACCTCAGTCGAAATCGCCGGCACTCCCGCCTATATGGCGCCCGAACAACGCGACCGCCCCACCGAAGTGGACCACCGAGCCGACCTCTACGCGCTAGGCGTCGTCTTTTATCAGATGCTCACCGGCGAACTCCCCGCCGCCGGTCAGCTCCAACCGCCCTCGACCCGCGTGCAACTCGACGTCCGCCTCGACGAGATCGTCCTGCGCGCCCTCGAAAAAGACCCCGCCCGTCGCTACGCCGCCGCGACCGATTTCAAAACCCAGATCGAAACCGTCGCCAACACCTCTGCGCCCGTCTCCTCAGTCGCTTCGATTTCCACCGACAACGGCGTTTCCTACCGGAGCCGCCGCACGCTTCTCGGCCTGCCGCTGCTGCATATCGCGACCGGCGTCGATCCCGTCACCGGCAAGCGCCGCATCGCCCGCGGCATTGTCGCCATCGGCGACCACGCCCAGGGAGTCTTCGCCTTCGGTGGCGTCGCCATCGGCGGCGTGTCTTTCGGCGGTGTCAGTCTCGGTCTGTTCAGCTACGGCGGACTCGCGCTCGGACTACTCGTCCACGGAGGGTTGGGCATCGGCGCACTCGCGTCTTTTGCCGGTCTAGCAATCGCTCCGATCGCCTTGGGTGGAAGCGCCCTCGGCTGGTATGCCTACGGCGGCGCCGCGTGGGGCCGTCATGTCAATTCACCGTCACGACACGACCCCGCCGCCGTCGATTTTTTCGGAACGTGGGCGCGCGAATTCACTCAAATCGGCGGCACCGTCACGTCCCTGCTCTTCGTCGCCGGATTCGCTCTCATGATCTTCGCGATCGCCTGGGCCCGCAAACGCGCGACCGGTGGAGCGGTCCCTGCCCGCACCGCTGATCAGACGGCATCATCGCCACCGCTGCTGCCCGCCAGCGTGCTGGTGTTCTTTTTGGTCTGCTTTTGCGGCTCGCTTCAGTTTGCCGCCGAACATTTCCCCGAACGCGTCGCCGTGCACTTCAACCTGGCGGGACACCCCGATGGCTGGGCGGAACGCGGCGTCGCCCTCCTCGTCTTTTTGATGATCGGCGTCGGCGTCTCGTTTTTCATTCCTTGCCTCTTCGCACTGCTGCGCTTCCTGCCCAGGGAGTTCATCAACCTTCCCAACCAAGGTTTCTGGCTGGCACCGCAGCGCGTCGCCTTCACTCACGCCCGGCTGCTCTGTGCCGGTTTTTGGATCGCCGCTTTCAACGCCGCGTTTTTCTGGGGACTTCAGATCCTCTCGCATTGGGCGCACCTCTCCACGCCGCCCCGGTTTCCGATGGCGGCGCTTTGGGTGCTGACCGGTCTTTTCCTGACCGCGATCACCCTGTGGATCGTTCGGCTGATCCGGACATTCAGTCGCCCTGAACTCGCCGCCAACCCGCCGGCCCCCTCGCGGCTAAGTCGCGCACTCCGACCCGCCGCGCCTTGGTTGCTCATGTTCCTTATCTTTACCGGCATCCTGGTGCCCGTCGGCACCGCCCTCACCATCCTCCGCACCCACCAAGCCGCCGCGACACCCGCCACCGATGCGCGTGCATGGAACCTCGACGTCATCGTCACCGACCAGAGTTCCTGGCCGCCCAAGACTCTGACGTCCGACCGCACCCTGCCGATCGCCGCCGCCGCCCTGTCCTTGCTTGGCTCGTGCGAAGCCCGCCAGCCCGGCTCCCTGGCCGACTGGCAGGCAGCCGGCGCCGTCCCCGGCCTGCGCCTCGAATACCCGCGCGCGACGGAGGCCAAAATGCCCGACGTGATCGTGGTCTCGTTGCCACTGAGTTCCGGCGTCATCTGGACTCGCAAGGCCGACCGGATTACCCGCCACTCTGCGTTTTCCTTCGAAGCCGCCTCCAAGCTCGGCGCCTTGTTGAAGCCTGCGGAAGCGGGCATCCCCATGAGCTTCCGCTTCGGCGACACCCACGAACTCACCCTCACGCGCGGACAGCGGCCCGGCGGCTACGACCTCGACACCGACAAGTTCATCGCCTTCACGCCTCACGCCGGTTTGCAGGGCCCGGAAATGGCCCCTCGCTGGCTCCTCGAAAGCGGCGTCGACCTGATCATCGATTCCAACTCCTACGCACCCGGCGTGCTGTTCACCGGAACCTCCATGCAAGACGTCAAATCCACCGTCTGGGACGCCCCCGCCGACACCGTTATCAGTCACGTGAAAAAGCCCACCGACGGCCTGATGACGTTTCTGCCGGTCCCCGACTTCGGCAAGCCCCCGGACACTCGGGTCTATGGCACGCCTCAAGGCGGCATCATCCTCGTGCAACTCCTGCGCGCCACGGACGAGGGCAGCGTGCAACTCCGCTACAAAGCCGTCCGCTCGGTGCTCGCCGAAAGCCAAAAACCGCCGCAGCTCCGCGCACTCGACTGGCTCGACCATGTCAAAAGCGGCGTCGGCGCCGCCTGGTTGCCCACCGGCGAAACCAAGCCCGAAAAAGACTGGCTCCCTCCCGCCTCCACCTTGGAAGGTCCGACACCTCCTGCCGGCACCGACATACCCCGTTACCTCTGCCTGTGGCTCTCCCATCCGGACTTCGATCCCCTGAGCATCGTGGAAGTGACGTTCGCCGATCCGGTCACCCGCGAAACCCTCGGCACCGGCTTCTCCGCCACGGGATTCAACGCGGGGCCGCGCCCCGGCGAAGGCAACTCCTGGATCTCGACCACACGGTCACCGGGCATGTTCGGCAAAATCCCCGCACAGGTGGAAGTCCGCTTGCGCTACAGCGTCGGCGAATGGAGCGCCTGGAACACGTTGCCCTTCGGAGAAAAAGGATCCCGTGCGTTTGGCGGTGGACTTTCCGTCGGCGAACCCGTGCAAGACGCGGACGGCCGCTCGTCCATCGAACTCACCCGCGACACCACCTTCGACGGCGAGAACGATCAGTTCGATTTCGTCGCCGTGACCCGGGACGGCCGCCGCCTGGAACGCACCGGAGGCTCCAAACGCGCCGTGTCGGGAACGACCATCACCGAACGCTTCCGGTTCGCCGCTCCGCTGTCGCAGATCCGCGCGCTTGAAATCCGCAAACGCCCGATTCTGCAGACGACCTGGACCGTCCCCCTCAAAATAGACACCCCCAAGGAACCCCTCGTCATCGAAATCCCCTCGGACGGAACGGCCCGGATAAACGGCCGGCCATTTGCCACCGACGCCTTGCGCGCCGAACTCGCACGCTTCGCCCACCAATACCCCGGCCACGCCGTCGTGCTTCGCCCCTCCCTCACCACCTCTGCGGCCTCGATCACCACCGTGCTCCAAGCCTGCGCCGACGCCGGCCTCGCCCGCGTGGCACTTGACCAATCGCCCCCGCCTCCCCCCGCGCCGTGAGTTCTTCCTTCGCCACCACCCGCTGGACCCTCGTGCTCGACGCCGCCCGGCATGGAGACACGAACGCCGACCCCGCCGCCACCCATGCAATCGCCGAGCTCTGCACCCGCTACCGCCCGCCTCTGCTCGCCCACGCCCATAGGCGCGGTCTCTCCCCCACGGACGCCGAAGATGCCGTCCAGGGATTTTTCGCCCG
>DATHXF010000048.1:0-27724 GCA_035459785.1 Rariglobus sp.
CTGCACGTAGATCGTCTGCTCCAGCGCCACGTGACGCACCTGAAAATCATTCAGGAACGTCGCGACCGCCTTATGGATTTCACCGAGCGCATACGACATCGGCCGGCTCGCCGGAATCTTCAGCGTGCGGCACCGCAGCAACACCGGCTGCTTCGACGGAGAAAACTCGATCAGCGCCAGACCCGTTCCGCGCAACGACGGATCTATCCCCAGCACCGCGCCCGCAAACGGCGCGCGCTGCAGCGAGAACATCGTCTGCACGCCCGGGCCCGCCGCTGACGTGCGCGACGGACCGGCCTTAGGCGCGGGCAGCGCCCCGCCTGCCAGTTTAGCCGCCCACATCTGCCTCACGTTCATGCGCGCCATGGTTAGAAGAACGACAGTCTTATGCCCGCAACCGCGCTCAGGCCAAGCGCGAGGTTTTCAAACAGCTTCTGGTTGATCTTCGGCAGCAGCTTCCGTCCGAGCATCGCCCCGACGAACACCGCCGGTGCCAGCATCAGGTTGAACCCGAAACTGTCCGTCGTGATCAGCCCGAGATTCACCATGAACGGCACCTTGAAACAATTGAGCAGCAAGAAAAACACCGCGCCCGTCCCCACATATTCCATCTTGGGCAGACGCATCGCCAGCAGGTAGATCGCCATAAGCGGACCCGCCGCGTTCGCCACCAGTGTGGTAAAGCCCGCCAGCACGCCGATCGTCGGTGCGAACCACGCGCCCATCTCCTCTACCTCGCCCGGTTTCAACCGCGACCGACGCCACAACTGCACCGCCACCATCACCAGAATGATCGCGCCGATCAGCACGCGCGCCTGCCGGTCGTCGATCTTCCCCATCGCGAAATACCCGATCACGACACCCGCCGCCGTCCACGGCATCAGCCGCCAGACATGCGCCCACTTCGCATGCGCCCGATACGCCCACACCGCGACCACGTCGCCGAAAATCAACAACGGCAGCACAAACCCGCTCGACTGCTTCGCCGGAATGACATTCGCAAACATCACCACAAACAGCATGCCCAGCCCGGCGATGCCGGTCTTCGACACGCCCACCAACAACGCGCCAAACAGCGCCAGTGCGATTTGCCACGGTTCAAGATTCACGTCGCAGCCTCCTTCGCAAAGGTCCCCGCCGCCACACGAAACACTTCCCACGCGCCCAACTCCGCATCCGGCAGGCTCGTGCCCGTCGCGATCACCTGACGCTTCTCTCCCAACGTCGTCCAGAACCGCCGGCGTCGCTCCGGATCGAGTTCGCCGAGCACGTCATCCGCCAGCAACAGCGGCTCCACGCCCGCGCGCTCGCGGAAAAAACTCACCTGCGCCAGTTGCAATGCCAGCACCAGACTGCGTTGTTGCCCTTCCGAGCCGTAATCCTTCGCCGCCCGCTCGTTCAACGTGAACTGCAAGTCGTCGCGATGCAGACCCGCCAGCGTCGTGCGAAACTGCTGATCCTTCGCCCGCGCCCGCTCGAACACCCCGAGCCACGCATGCACACTCTCCGCCGTGACATCCGCCGCATAACGCAACCCCGCGATTTCCGCCGAGTCGGCGATCTGCGCGTAAGCCGCCGTCACATGCGCGGCCAGCTCCGCCACACCGCTCGTGCGCTTCACCTGCAACTCAGCCGCCGCCGTCGCCAGCGGTTTCTCAAAAGCAGACAACTCTCCGCCACCGCCCGTGCCCCGCTTCAAAAGTGCGTTCCGCTCGTTGAGCGCCTTATGATAACTCTGCAACGCGCGCAGATAACCCGTGTCCATCGCCGCCAGCGTGAAATCCAACCACCGCCGCCGCAGCCCCGGCGCGCCGCGCACGAGTTGCTGGTCCTGCGATGAAAACACCACGGTCGGAAACCGTCCGAGGTAATCGCCGAGCCGCGTCACCTTCTCCCCGTCGCACCAGACTTCTTTTCCGCCGGTGCGGAGTTTGATGACGAGTTTCGTCACTCCGAATTTCTCATGTTCAAACTCGCACACCAGCGCCGCCTCGGTCTGCCCCTGCACAATCAACACCCGCGTATCCACCGTGCGAAACGACCGCAACGCGCTCACAAAGCCCGCCGCCTCCAGCAAATTGGTTTTCCCCTGCCCGTTCGCGCCCACGAAAAACTGCTGCCGCCCCTCGAATGCGAGTTCGGCGAAAGCGATGTTGCGGAAGTTCTGCAGGGTGATGCGGCGGAGTCGCATGATGGGCGGAATGCGCATTAGGCAGACAGCCCCCCGTCACCGGAATCAAAATCCACAGTTTTCCTCTTACAACCGCGCAGCCCGCTTTATGCCCATACGGCATAAAGCAGCATCCCACACGGTATTTCTCCTCCGACACCGCTTCGATTAAGCTCTAGTCACAGCCATGTCCGCCACCGTTTCACATTCGCCTCACCTGTCCGCCCGCCCTTTCGAGATGCTGGTGCGCATCGCGCGGCACAGTCGGATCGGCGATCCCCAAGGTTGCGCCGCCGTGCTGGCTCTGTTGGAAACCGGACGTCAGTTGCGATCCCACCTGCACACAATTCTGGCCCGTCACCGGCTCGCCGAGGATGGCTTCAGCATTCTGGTCAGCCTTTACGCGATTGATCCCACGCCGACTTCACCTGCCGAGTTGATCGCCGATGGACAAATCGAAACCGGAGTCTTCAACTCCACGATGGATGCCCTGTCGGACGGGGGCTGGATCATCCGTGAAGGCACGACTCTTTCCAGTCTCGATCAAATCCAGCTCACCAACCGCGGACGCAGCCTCACCGAGGAGGCCGTGCGTCCGTTCCTCGAAGCCGTGGCGCGTTGCAGCGATGCGCTCTCCCCCGGCCAGACCCGCACTTTGGAAAAAGCCTGTGTGAACCTCCGCAACCAGTTGCCAACGCACGCTTCCTGAATCCAGTCCGAACCACTTTGACCATGTCGCCGAAATACGTCCTCACCTCCATCGTCTTCACCGCTGCACTCACGCTCGCTGGTTGCGGCAAAAAAGAGGCCGCCAAGCCGGCCGCCGCCCCCACCGAAGTCGGCGTCATCACCGTGGTGCCGTCCACCGTCACCCTGACCCAGGAGTTGCCCGGCCGCACTTCCGCCTTTCGCATCGCTGAGGTCCGCGCCCGCGTCAGCGGCATCGTGCTCAAACGCAATTTCACCGAGGGCGGAGACGTGAAAGAGGGCCAGCTTCTCTACACCATCGATCCCGCGCCCTACCAGGCCGCGCTCGACAGCGCCAAAGCCAACCTCGCCCGCGCCAACGCCAACGCCGCCGTCTCCCGACTGCAGGCCGACCGTTTCTCAAAACTCATCGAAGCCAAGGCCATCAGCCAGCAGGAATACGATGACGTGGCCGCCGCGCACCTCGCCGCCGAGGCCGATGTCGCCGCCGCCCAAGCCACCGTGCAAACCGCCGAAATCAACCTCGGCTATACCCGCGTCAACGCACCCATTTCCGGCCGCATCGGCCTTTCGATGGTGACCGAAGGCGCCTACGTCCAGCAGGGCGCCGCCACCTTGCTCGCGACGATCCAGCAACTCGACACGCTTTACGTCGACCTCACCCAATCCAGCACCGAGCTCCTCCGACTTCGCCGCGCGCTCGCCGACGGAAAACTCCAACGCACAACCGAGGGCGGCGCCAAGGTCCAGCTGCTCCTCGATGACGGCCGCATCTACTCCGAGGAGGGCACTCTGCAGTTCTCGGACGTCTCCGTAAACGCCTCAACCAACTCCATCACCATCCGTGCCACGTTCCCGAATCCGAAAAACGAACTCTTGCCCGGCCTGTTCGTCCGCGCCCGCCTGCAGGAAGGCACCACTTCCGGTGCGATTCTGGTCCCGCAACTCGCCGTCACCCGCAATACCAAAGGCGAGGCGACCGCCCTCGTCGTCGGCGCCGACAGCAAGGTCGAGCTGCGCGTGCTCCACACCGACCGCGCCGTCGGCAACCAATGGCTTGTCTCCGACGGACTCAAACCCGGCGACCAGGTCATCGTCCAAAATCTCCAGCGCGTCCGTCCTGGTGCCGCTGTGAAGGCTATCCCTGCCACCAATGTTCCGGCCTCCACCGTGGCCGCCAACTAACCCGCTCCCGTCCCTCCCTTCACATGGCCCGCTTCTTTATCGACCGTCCCATCTTCGCCTGGGTGATCGCCATTGTCATCATGGTGGCCGGCGTGCTTTCGATCCTCGGCCTGCCGATCTCGCAATACCCGAGCATCGCCCCGCCCGCGATCACCATCAACGCCGCCTATCCTGGCGCCAATGCCAAGACCCTCGAAGACACGGTCACCCAGGTCATCGAGCAAAAGCTCAGCGGCATCGACAACCTCCGCTACATGGAGGCCACCAGTGACTCCGCGGGCAACGTCGCTATCACCCTCACCTTCAACAACGGCACCAACGCCGACACCGCCCAGGTGCAGGTGCAGAACAAACTCTCCCTCGCCATGCCCCTCCTTCCGCAGGAGGTCCAGCAACAGGGCGTGCGCGTCGACAAATCCGTCCGTAATTTCCTCCTGGTCGTCGGATTCATCTCCACCGACGGCTCGCTCAACACCGGCGACCTCGGCGACTTCGTCGTCGGATCCATCCAGGATCCGCTCAGCCGCGTTCCCGGTGTCGGCGACATCCAGGTGTTCGGCACCCAATACGCCATGCGTGTGTGGCTCGACCCGAACAAGCTCATCAACTACCGGCTCACCACCACCGAGGTCTCCGACGCCATCAAGGCCCAGAACGCCCAGGTTTCCGCCGGTCAGCTCGGCGGTCTCCCGTCCATCCAAGAGCAGCTGCTCAACGCCACGATCGTCGCGCAAACCCGCCTGCAAACGCCCGCCGAGTTCGAAAAGATCCTCCTGCGCGTCAACCCGGACGGCTCGCGCGTTCTGCTTAAAGACGTGGCCCGCGTCGAACTGGGCAGCGAAAACTACACCCGTGACGCCCGCTTCAGCGGACAACCTTCCGTCGGTATGGCGATTCGCCCCGCCACCGGCTCCAACGCACTCGAAACCGTGGACGCCATTCGCGCCAAGGTCGCCGAACTCGAACCGTTCTTCCCGCCCGGCGTGAAAGCCGTGTTCCCTCTGGATACGACTCCGTTCGTGCGTCTCTCCATCGAAGAGGTGATCAAGACTCTCGTCGAGGCCGTCATCCTGGTGTTCTTGGTGATGTATCTCTTCCTGCAGAATTTCCGCGCCACGCTCATCCCCACCATCGCCGTGCCGGTGGTCTTGTTGGGCACCTTCGCGGTCATCGCTGTCGCCGGTTTTTCGATCAACACGCTCACGCTCTTCGGTGTCGTGCTCGCCATCGGTCTTCTCGTGGACGACGCCATCGTCGTCGTCGAAAACGTCGAGCGCATCATGTCCGAGGAAGGCCTGTCGCCCATCGAAGCCACGCGAAAATCCATGGATCAGATCACCGGTGCGCTCGTCGGCATCGGACTCGTGCTCTCCGCCGTGTTCATTCCCATGGCCTTCTTCAGCGGATCGACCGGCGTGATCTACCGCCAGTTCTCCATCACCATCGTGTCGGCCATGGCGCTGTCGGTGATCGTGGCCATCGTGCTCACACCCGCCCTGTGCGCCACGCTGCTCAAGCCCATCGCCAAAGGCCATCACGCCTCCGACCGAGGCTTCTTCGGCTGGTTCAACAAAGTCTTTGATCGCAACGCCGACCGCTACGCCTCCGGCGTCGGCGGACTCATCCGTCGCGGCAAGCGTTCGCTCCTCGCCTACGCCATCATCCTCGCCGTGCTGGCCGTCCTCTTCGTGCGCACGCCCACCGGCTTCCTACCCGCCGAGGACCAGGGCATCATGTATGTGCAAGCCCAGCTTCCAACCGGCTCTACCTCGGCCCAATCGCTCGAAGTCCTCAAAAAAATCGAGCACCACTTCCTCATTGACGAAAAGGAATCCGTCGAAGGCATGTTCGGCATCACCGGTTTCAGTTTCGCCGGCTCAGGCCAGAATCAGGTCTTCGGCTTTATCCGCCTGAAGGACTGGGATGAACGCAAGCGCGCCGACCAAAAGGTCTCCGCCATCCAAAAGCGCGCCATGGCGAAGTTCTCGCAAATCAAAGAAGCCTTCACCGTCGCCTTCGTGCCGCCCGCCGTGTTCGAGCTCGGCAGTGCCACGGGCTTTGATTTCCGCCTCACCGACAACGCCAGCCAGGGACACGACGCGCTGATCGCCGCCCGCGACCAGCTCCTCTCTCTCGCCCGCCAGAACCCCGCGCTCACCAGCGTCCGCGCCAACGGCCTCGACGACACGCCGCAATACCGGATCGAAATCGATCAGGAAAAAGCCGGCGCGCTCGGCCTCTCGCTGGCCGACATCAACCGAACGCTCTCGACGGTCTGGGGCTCATCCTACGTCAACGACTTCATCGACAAGGGACGCGTGAAAAAAGTTTACCTGCAAGGTGACGCGCCCTACCGCATGTTGCCATCCGACATCGACCGCTGGTATGTGCGCAACAGCCAGGGCACCATGGTTCCGTTCTCCGCCTTCTCCACCGCCAGCTGGACCACCGGCTCGCCCAAGCTGGAGCGTTTCAACGGCACGCCTTCGATCGCCATCCTCGGCGAACCCGCCCCCGGCCACAGCTCCGGCGAGGCGATGGACACCATCATCGAGCTCTCCAAAAAACTGCCGCCCGGTTTTGGTATCCAGTGGAGCGGTCTGTCCTACGAAGAACGCACCTCCGGATCACAGGCACCCGCTCTCTACGCGATTTCCATCCTGATCGTGTTTCTCTGTCTCGCGGCTCTCTACGAAAGCTGGTCGATCCCGGCGGCCGTCATCATGGTGGTTCCTCTCGGCGTGGTCGGCACGCTGATCGGCGCCCTCCTGCGCGGCATGCCCAACGATGTGTATTTCCAGGTCGGCCTTCTCACCATCGCCGGTCTCTCGGCCAAGAACGCCATCCTGATCGTCGAGTTCGCCAAGGAGAATTACGAGAAAGGCATGGGCTTGGTTGAATCCGCCGTCCACGCCGCCCGCCAACGCCTGCGTCCTATTTTGATGACCTCGCTCGCTTTCGGCCTCGGCGTGCTCCCTCTAGCCATCGCCAGCGGCGCCGGCTCCGGCAGTCAGAACGCCATCGGCACCGGTGTGCTCGCCGGCACCATCAGCGCCACCGTGCTGGGAATCTTTCTTATCCCGGTCTTCTTCGTCGCCGTGCTGCGTCTCTTCCGTGTCAAACACGTCGCACACGCCAAGACGACTGCTCCTTCTTCGCATTAATCACCGCGTCACCCATTGCCAAAGTCGTCCTCCGCGTTACGGTGGACGACTCACGCATGGAGCTGCGCCATCTTCGTTATTTTCAAGCCGTCGCCGACACCCTGAGCTTCAGCCGCGCAGCCGAACAGTTGCGCGTCGCCCAACCCGCCATCAGCCGCCAGATCGCCGCGCTTGAGGAAGAGATTGGTTGCCCGCTCTTCGTCCGCACCACCAGCCGCGTGCGGCTGACCGATGCCGGCCGCCATTTTCACAAGGAGGTCGACCGTCTTCTGGCCCAGCTCGCCTTGGCGGTCACCGGCGCCCAGGAAATCGCCAAGGGCCACGGCGGCGAACTCAACCTCGGCAGCGACTGGCGCGTGCTCTTTCCCCAAATCCCCGAGTCGGTCGTGCGCTACCGTGCCACCAACCCGAAGATCACCGTCAACTTCGTCGAGATCCCGATCCATCTGCAAATCGACGCGCTGAAGGAGGGACGCATCCACCTCGGTTTCGTTCACAAGGCACTCGTCGCCAACCGGCCCGACCTTGAGTCACTCCCGCTCTTCAAGGCCGACATGAAGTTGATCGTCTCGAGCCGCCACCGTCTCGCCGGTGCCGACTCCGTCGCGATGAAAGACCTGAACAAGGAGACATGGGTGAAGCTCGACGAAAAAACCCATCCCGGCTACCGCACGGTGCTGATGCAGCTCTGCCACCAGGCATTGTTCACCCCCAAGTTCGGACGCACCTCCAACTCGATCGACGGAATGCTCGCCCGCGTCGCTATGGACGAAGGCGTTTGCATCCTGCCCACTTCGCTCATCACCCGTTCGAACACTCAACTGCGATTGCTCGATACTGACTGCCCGCCGTTCGAGTTCTACGCCATCTGGCTCAAGGACAGTCCGGCCGAACCGCGTTCCGGATTTCTCAAAACCCTGCGTCAGGCGCTCACCGCGTCCGCGAAAATTAAAGCGACGGCCTGACCTCGGCCGCCACCTCGCCAAACGCCGCCGAGAGCGCGCGCCAGTCGTCCACGGTCGTCTCCCACCCCGAGCTCACGCGCACCGTGCGCTTCGCTTCTTCGGCATCGAAACCCAGCGCCGCGAGCACATGCGACGGCCCGCCCTTCCCCGTCGCGCACGCCGACCCGGTCGAAACTTGAAATCCCCGTTTATCCAGCCGCGTGACCCATCGCATGTTCTCGGTAAACGGCATCATCAGCGACACGGTATTCCACAGCCGGTCCGCACCCGCCGCGACCACACGCGTCCCCGGCACCGTCGCGACGACCGTGCGCTCAAACTCCTCGCGCCACGCCAGCCGCTCCGTCTCCAGAAACACCTTTTTCTGCTCCGCTTCGGCGAGGGCCGCACCCATCGCCGCGATCGCCGGAAAATCCTCGGTGCCTCCGCGATGTCCGCGTTCCTGCCCGCCGCCCAGTTGTCCACGCAGCCCTTCCGATTGCGGCGCGAGCTTCAGCAAACCCACGCCCTTCGGTCCGCCAAATTTATGCGCCGCCGCGATGACGAATCCATCACCGCCAATTCCACCCGCCGGAAGTTTCCCCAACCACTGCGACGCATCGCAGAGGTAAGCCGCACCCGCTGCACGACACGCCGTCGCAATCTCGTTCCACGGTTGCAGCACGCCGGTCTCATTGTTAGCCGCCATCACCACAATCGCCGCGACCCGATCCAAATTGTCACCCAAAAGGTGACAATTTTTCAGAGCGGTCACGTCCACGACTCCGGCGGAATCGATCTTAAGCCAGCGCACCCGGTCACCGAAAAAGTGCTTCACCGGCTCCAGCACGCACGGGTGTTCGGTCGGGTTGACCGCGATCAATGCATCGGCCGGCAATGTCTTTGCCCACCACTTGATCACCCCGTTGGCCGCCTCGGTCGCACCCGAGGTGAAAACGTAGCGCTCCGCCTCGTCCCCGAGCAAAATCGCAAACTTCTCCCGGGCCGCTTCGAGCCGGATTTTCACCTGCGCGGCCGTGCGATACGGGCTCGACGGATTCTGCCACGCCTCGTCCTGCGCCCGCAGCCACGTATCGCGGGCGACCGCCGCGAGCGGCGTGGTGGCGTTGTGATCGAAGTAAGGCATCCGGTGCCCACTGAAATTCCCAAACGCCAAAAGGCCAAACTCCAAAATGGAAGGCTTGCCCTGCCCCGATGGCGGAGGCTTGCTTGGTTTTTTCAACCCATGAGCACTCCCACCGAACAAGCCATCATCAAGACCTCCCTCGGCGAAATGACCGTCGCGTTTTACACCGACGTCGCCCCCAAGACCGTCGAAAACTTTAAGAAGCTCGCCAACGAGAAGTTTTACGACGGCACCGCGTTTCACCGCATCATCAAGGGTTTCATGATCCAGGGCGGCTGCCCCAATACCAAGAAGGGCGCCCGCGGCCAGCCCGGCACCGGTGACCCCGGCTACAAGATCAAGGCCGAGTTCAACGCCAAACCGCACGTCCGCGGCGTTCTCTCCATGGCCCGCGCCGCCAGCCCCGATTCCGCCGGCTGCCAGTTCTTCATCTGCCACGGCGACGCCCGTTTCCTCGACAAACAATACACCGCCTTCGGCCAGCTGGTCGCCGGTGACGACGTCCTCGAAAAGATCGCCAACGTCCCCACCACGAGCGGTGGCGGCGGCGAAAAGAGCTCCCCCATCGAACGCATCGAGGTCGAGAGCATCCGCATCGTCGAGGCCAAGTAAGCTTCGTCCGCGTTTCGGTTTCCCCAAGGACGGACCTTCAACGGTCCGTCCTTTTTCGTGCCCGCCCGCATCGTGACGCCGCCGCAAGGCACAAAAAAACGGCCCCGCCGGATGGCGGAGCCGCTTTGAAAAAAGACCCGAGGGCCTCGTTGAACGGATGCGGTCGATTAGGCAGTCGGAACCGAGGCGATCGTCTTGAGGATGCGGGAAGCAACCTCGTAAGGATTCGCGGCGGAGTTCGGACGGCGGTCTTCGAGGTAGCCCTTGTAACCGTTGTTGGCGAAGCTGTGCGGAACGCGCACAGAAGCGCCGCGGTCGGCGATACCGTAGGAGAACTTGTCGATCGACTGGGTCTCGTGGAGACCGGTGAGACGGAGGTGGTTGTCCGGACCGTAAACGGCGATGTGCTCGGCGCAGTATTTGGAGAAGGCAGCCATAAGCTTCTCGAAGTAGTCCTTGCCACCGACTTCACGCATGAACTTCGTGGAGAAGTTCGAGTGCATACCGGAACCGTTCCAGTCGAGCGGCTGCTGGTAGGCGGCCAGGATCGGTTTGCAGTAGAACTCGACGTCGATTTGATACTTTTCGCAGAGACGGAGCAGCAGGTAGCGGGCGACCCAGACGTCGTCGGCGGCCTTCTTGGAGCCCTTGCCGAAGATCTGGAATTCCCACTGGCCCTTGGCGACCTCGGCATTGATGCCTTCGTGGTTGATACCGGCATCCAAGCAGAGATCGAGGTGCTCCTCGACGATCTGGCGGGCGACGTCACCGACATTCGAGTAACCCACGCCCGTGTAGTAGGGGCCTTGGGGGGCGGGATAGCCACCCTCGGGGAAACCGAGAGGACGACCGTCCTGGAAAAGGAAGTATTCCTGCTCGAAACCGAACCAGGTGTCCGGATCGTCGAGGATCGTGGCGCGGGAGTTGGAAACGTGGGGGGTGCCGTTGGCGTTATAAACTTCGCACATGACGAGCACGCCGTTCTTGCGCGTGGTATCGAGATACACGGCGACGGGCTTCAGCACGCAGTCGGAACTGCCGCCGGGCGCCTGTTGGGTGGAACTTCCGTCGAAGCCCCACAGGGGAAGTTCTTCGAGCTTCGGGAAGCTGGCGAAGTCCTTGACTTGGGTCTTGCTGCGGAGGCTGGCAACGGGCTTGTAGCCGTCGAGCCAGATGTATTCCAATTTGTATTTGGCCATGATTTGTAGGTTTTGTGCGGGTCTGGAAATGCGGTATCTGGAAGGCTTTGATGTTGAGAATTTGCCAGCCCGAAACCGTGCGCTTGTATGAGCACCTGTCATGCCACTGGCAATCGGAACTTGGACTTTGGATGAATTTTTTTCACCCGAGATCAATAGTGATCACCAGCCTTTCCTTGCCAGAAACACCCACCCGCCCGATGGTCGCGGGATTCACCGATGCATGAGGTCAAAGACACTGCCCGCGCCTTGGTCCGCATAGGCTATGACGGACGGGTGCATAAGAGCTTTCGCGGCCACCAAGCCAAGGAGCGCTTCGAGAACGAAGTGCTTGTGCTCAAATATCTTGAGCAACGCGGATGCCCCTTCGTGCCCCGCCTGCTGGAGTCGGACCCCGACACGCTCAAAATCGTGACCGACAACTGCGGCACGCGAGTCGATCACCTGGGTGCGGAACGCATGAAAGAGCTCTACACTGAGTTGGAGCAATTCGGCGTGCGCCATGACGATGCGTTCCTCCGCAACATCACTTACCGCGCGTCGGATGGTCGTTTTTGCATCATCGATTTCGAGTTCGCGACGCTACTCGATGGCAGCAACCACCCGCCCATGCCTGACGCGGATAATCGTGGTTAATTTTGCTCACCCTTTTCCCTAAAAATCCCCTTCTCGTTTCCTGCAAAGATGGCCTCCTCCCTGTCCGCTTTAGATTCCAAGCCCGCTCCGATCATCAAGTGGTCCGGCATGACCCATGTCGGCCGCATTCGCACCAACAACGAAGACTCTTTCCTGTGCGCCACGGTCAATGGCCATGAGGTCAGCTTTTTGGGCAAAATCGGCGAAGTCTCGACCGCGTCCGCAGACTTCGTTTTCGCGGTAAGTGACGGCATGGGCGGTGCGAAATCCGGCGAATTCGCCAGCCGCATCGCCATCGACAAGATCACCAAGCTCCTGCCGAAGGGCTACCGCCTGTCCGCCCGTGGCATGGCCAGCGGTTTCTCCGACCTGCTGGATGAACTGTTCGCCTCGATTCACAAAGAGCTGATCCAACTCGGTCGATTCTACGAAGAATGCGCCGGCATGGGTGCCACGCTGAGCCTCTGCTGGTTTACACCTGAGTGGATGTATTTCGCCCATATCGGCGACAGCCGGATCTACTACCTGCCCAAGGAAGGCGGTATATCCCAAATCACCCACGACCACAGCCAGGTCGGCTGGATGCGTCGGGCCGGACAACTCACCGAACGCGAGGCGCGCATCCACCCGCGTCGCAACGCCCTCCAGCAAGCCCTCGGCGCCGGCAACCAGTTTATCGATCCTCACTTCGGCGCTGTCGGCTACCGCGCCGGCGACCGCTTCGTGATCTGCTCCGACGGCCTGATCGAAGGCCTCTGGGACCACCACATCGAAGAACTCGTCCGCTCACCCACCGCGCCCGCCGCAGCACTGGAAGACGCGCGCCGCCTCGTCGAACAAGCCGTCGAAAACTCGGGCGCCGACAACACCACCGCCGTCGTCATCGAGATTCGCGCCCCTGCCGCGCCATGACCCGCCTCTTCGTTTACGGCACGCTCAAGCGTGGTTGCAAAAACCACCACCACATCGCCGGACAGACCTATGTCGGCGACGCCCGCTCCATCGCGGGATACCGGCTCTACAATCTCGGCGATTATCCCGGTATGGTGACCGACGCGACCGACACCGCAGGCGTGACCGGCGAAATCTGGTCGGTCGACGACGCCGCCATCGCACACCTCGATGATTTTGAAGGTGTGGACGAAGGCCTTTACCGCCGCGAACTCATCTGCCTCCTGCCTCCCTTCGATCAGATCGAAACGCACACCTACCTCTACAACCGTGACCCCGGCACGCGCGCGCTCGGCCCGACGTGGACCGAGTAGGCGTCGTTATTTGACCGACGCCAGCACCTCGGCCAGTCGGCGCAACTTCGCGTGATCCTTCACGCCAGCCGAAGACTCCACGCCGCTGTTTACATCGACAAAATGCGCGCCACTGCGCGCGACCGCGTCGGCGATGTTCTCGGGATTGAGTCCGCCGGCGAGAATCCACGTGTGCTGTGGATTCGCCTGCTGGTGACGCGCGAACTTCGCCCAGTCACCCGTCTTGCCTGAGCCGCCGAAACCGTCGGCGTGAAACGTATCCATCAAAAACGTCGCCGCCAGCGGCAGCCAGTCCGCCGGCACATCTTCACCCGGCGGTAATTTCGGTGCGAGCCACAGCCGGTGCGCCCCCACCTGCGCCGACCAACCTTGCACGGTCGCCAGCGGCGTCGTGTGCGCACAGTGGATCTGGAAAAAATCAAAACCCGCCGCCGCGATCGCCGTCAGTTCTTCGACTGACGGCTCGACCATCACCGCGACGCGACGCGGACCGACGGGCAACTCCGGAGCGAGTTCCGCATAGCGCGCCAGCGTGATGCCACGCGGCGATTTCGGATACAGTATAAAGCCCAGATAATCCGCGCCGATGTCAGCCGCCACGCGGGTGTCCTCCAAACGAGTTTGCCCGCAGACTTTGACTTGGAGCGCGCCGATCATCTCACGACTCGATCAGAACGAGTTAATGGAAGCGATCACGTGATCGACCTGCGCATCCGTAAGCTCGGGGAAGATCGGCAGGCTCACGCACGTGGCCGCCGCCTTCTCCGCCACCGGCAGCGAACCGTCCGCACAGCCGAGCGACGCGTAACAGGCCTGGCGGTGCAACGGCACCGGATAAATCAGATCGGTGCCGATCTCATGTTTAACGAGGTGCTCGCGCAGTGCGTCGCGACGCGGATGGCGAATCGTGAACTGGTGATAAACACTCGCGCCGTAATCAACCGTCACCGGCAGGATCACGTCGGCGAGCTTGATACCGGCGAGATAGCTAGCGGCAATGGCCTGACGGCGCGCCGTCCACGTCGCGAGGTGCGGCAGCTTCACGTTGAGCAGTGCGCCCTGAAAACCGTCCATGCGGAAATTAAAGCCGACCTGGTCGTGGTAATAACGGCGCCCCATGCCATGCACGCGCAGGAGCTTGGCCCGCTCGAAGTGCGCTTCGTTCTTCGACACCAGCGCGCCGCCCTCGCCGCAGCCGCCAAGATTTTTCGTCGGATAAAAACTGAACGTGCCCACGTCACCCAGCAGACCGACCGGCGTGCCTTTGTATTTCGCCTCGACGGACTGCGCGCAGTCCTCGACGACGAAAAGATTGTGCTTCTTCGCGATGGCGAGCAGCGCATCCATCGGCGCCGGTTGTCCGAAGAGGTGCACGATCACGATGCCCTTGGTCTTCGGCGTGATGGCGGCCTCCACGGCGGCCGGATCGAGATTGAAGGTCCTCGCGTCGACATCGACGAAGCGCGGCGTCGCCCCGACATAGCTCACGCCCCACGCGGACGAGATAAACGTGAAAGCAGGCACGATCACCTCGTCACCTGGCCCCCAGCCGGCAATGACGGCCGCGAGATGCAACGGCGAGGTGCCGCTGTTCAAACCCAGCGCGCGCGAATAGCCCAGTATTTTGGAAAAATTCACCTCGAACTCCTCGACATCTTTTCCGAGGCAGAAACGTGTGGCGTCGTAAGTCGCGGCAAGCGCCTTGAGAGCCTCTTCGCGAAGCGACTGGTGTTGCAGGGAAAGATCAAGGAACGGAACTTTCATGGAAGAAAGAGCTCAAGAAACCACGAACACCTCGAAAACCAAACCTGTTTTTTCCGGCAACCGTCAACGGGGTGCACAAAAACGCCGCGCAGAATAGATCTGCGCGGCGCTTGAAGGAAAGACGCGGACGATTGGCCCAGGCCTCAATAATTGAAACCGACACCGACGGTCCAGAGGAGCCCGCCGTCACTGAAGTTGTCGGTGGCATTGCTGGAGTCCTCGAAGGTCCAAGCGTAATTCACGAGCGCGAAGACAAAGGTCTTGGGCAGGACGTAGAGCTTCAAACCGCCCTCGATACCGGCGGCGAAGGTTTCGTTGGTGTTATCACCGTAAACGTAACCGAAATTCACGCCCACGAAGGGACGCAAACGACCGGTGCAGAAATGCTGGTCCACGGCGACGAAGGTCGCGCCGTCGTAGTCGGCGGAGCCCGCGCCATTTGAATAGTTGGCCGATTGACGAACGGAGACCTCGAAGGTGTCGCTCAGGAAGTAACCGACGGACACGTTCACGCCGCCGAGCGAGTTGTCCATGTCGGTGTTGCTGGAGCCGCCACCGCCGAGGGTGAACTCCCAATCGCCGGCGCGCGCACCGAAGTCATCGGAAGCCCGGTAGGCGGTTGTCGTAGTCGTGGTGGTCGTGGTGTCCGTGTTGGTTTGCGCACGGGCCGTGAAGGTTCCGGCAAGCAACAGTGAAGCGCCCCCGAGGATCAGTTTTGTAGTTTTCATAGGGTTTGGTGTTTCTTACTCCCCGATCGGGGAAAGACAGGAGTGGGCGATCACCGTTTCCGGAATCCGCCCATCAAATAAACGATGAGGATGATCAGCAAAATCAGCCCCACTCCTCCCCCGCCAATGGCGGGACCACCGATATAAAAACCACCGCCGCCAAACAGCAGCAGCAACACGACGATCAATAGAAGAAGGTTCATCACGGCAGCATAGCCGTTCCGTATGCCGTCAACTATGGGGCACTACCCTACCTGCCCGCATATCATCGGTTGAAACACCAAACCCAAGAAATACCCGTCACGACACCGCCACAGGGCATTAGCCCTGCACGATTTATTTCGCCTCGTTCAAGGCTGCGACTGCGGCTTTGTAGCTGACCGCCGCGCCTTCCGCGTCCGAAGCCGTGCAATGCAGGTCGTGCAGCAGCCCGTCCTTCAGACCATAAACGTAGCCGTGGATGTGCAGCTCCTGACCGCGCTCCCACGCGTCGCGCACGATCGAGGTTTTGCAGACGTTGTCCACCTGCTCGATGACGTTGAACTCGCACAGTTTCAAAGCGCGCTCGGTCGTGTTCTCAATCCGGCAAAGACAGTCGTCGTGCTTTTCCTTCACGTCCTGCACATGGCGCAGCCAGTTGTCGGCGAGGCCGACGCGCTCGCAGCGCAGTGCGGCACCCACGCCGCTGCAGCCGTAGTGACCCACGACCATGATGTGTTTGATCTTGAGCACATCGACGGCGAACTGGATCACCGAAAGACAGTTGAGGTCGGTGTGCACGACCACGTTGGCGATGTTACGGTGGACGAAAATCTCACCGGGCAGCAGGCCTAGAATTTCGTTCGCCGGAACGCGGCTGTCGGAGCAGCCGATCCAGAGATATTCGGGGTTTTGCTGGGCGGCCAGTTTGGCGAAAAACTTGGGGTCTTTCGCGGTGATGCTTTCAGCCCAGGCTTTGTTTTGAGCAAACAGGTGTTCAAGCGATTGCATAGCAGTCGCTAGGTTTTGAGTGAACGCAGGGTTGTCGATGCTTAATCACCCGCATCAAACAACCTGCAAATCTCCATCTCGTCTCAACGACTGCGGCCAAACAGAAAATACAGAAGCGAACCCAGCAACGGCAGCAGCAGGATGACGATGATCCAAACGACCTTGTTCGGATTGCTGCTCTTGGCGCAGTCCACGATCGCGAAGATCCAGAGAATCAGAACCAGCAGGCCTAAGAGATTGTATGTCATGCCCTCATGGTGTCCAAAGCCGGACGGCGGTTCCCCAAAAAAAAGGCCGTCCGATAAAATCGGACGGCCGTGGGAACGGTCTCAAAGGTGGACGGCGATCTCCGAGCGCCGTCTGAACCATCAGCCTGCTGAACGCGCTCGGAGATCGCGTTCCACCTTCGTGCCTGAGGAACAGCCTTAGGCGACGCGCTCGACCACCAGCGGCGGAGGCGTGGGGCGCTTGGGCGCGAGGCGGTAGGCGTCCTTGAAGTAGTTGAGCGCCGTCTCGAGCTTCGACTCGTCGTTGTAGTGGATCATCATGAGCGGCTCGCCCTGCTTGACCTGGGTGCCGACCTTCTTGATCTCGGACACGCCGACGGAGTAATCGACCTTGTCACCGGGCTTCTCGATACCGGCGCCGAGGAGATGCACGCCGCGGGCGATCATCGCCGCGTTGATGGTGTGCACATAGCCGCGCTTCGGAGCGGGCAGCTTGCGAATATGTTTCGCGGCCGGGAATTTCTCCGGGTGGTCGATGTAGGCGGTGTCGCCGCCCTGAGCCTTGACGAGCTCCTTGAACTTCTCGAGGGCCGAGCCGTCGGTGAGGTGGCGCTGCACGGTCTGCTTGGCCGACAGGGTCGAGCCCGCGACGCCGGCAAGGCGGACGATTTCCATACCGAGCTTGAGGACGAGCTCCTTCATGTCCTCGGGACCTTCGCCCTTGAGGAGCTGGATGGCTTCTTTGACTTCGAGCGCGGTGCCCACCGTGTCACCGAGCGGCTGGTTCATGTCGGTGACAAGAGCGACGCAGCGGCGCTTCAGCGAGCGGCCGACGCGGGTCATGGAACGAGCGAGCTGCTTCGCCTGCTCGAGGTCCTTGATGAAGGAACCGTTGCCCCACTTGACGTCGATCACGAGGCCTTCGGAGCCCTCGGCGAGCTTGCGCGAGAGAACGGAGCCGGTGATGAGCGGGAGGCTGGGGATGGTGCCGGTCTCTTTGCGCAGTTCGTAGAACTTGGCGTCGGCCGGGGCGAGCTTCGGGTCCTGCTCGACGATCGCGCCGTTGATGCGGGCGAGCTGCGAGGAGAAGGCATCGATCGAAAGGTGGGTTTTGAAGCCGGGGATCGAGGAGAGCTTCTGGAGGGGACTGATGATGTAATCGTGCTCAACGCCGCACATCATGGGAACGACCACGCCGCTGGCCATGGCGAGGGGAACGAGGACCAAAGAGGTTTTGTCACCGACGCCGCCCGTGGAGTATTTGTCGATCTTCGGCTTCGCAATGTGCGACAAGTCGATCACTTCGCCCGAGAGCATGAGTTCTTCGGTCAGGATGGCCGTCTCTTGGGCGGACATCTGTTGGAAGAAAATCGTCACCAGGAGGGCAGCCAGCTGATGCTGAGGAATTTCCTCATCCAGCGTGGAATCAATGATATAACGAATTTCCTCTTGGGTAAACTCCTGGCCATCGCGTTTCTTTTCGATCAACGAATTGAAAGAAGGCTTGATGAACCTGCGGGACGGGATCGTGCGTTTGGTCATGTAGTGTGTAATGTAAAAAATCGAGGCGGGCCGATGGCCGGAAAAGTTTAGAGACAGAACTTCCTCCCTAGGAATGTCGAGCCAAAATTACCCACCCTCCCCTCGTAAAACCCGCTGTCGGGCCCTCGCAACTACAGGCCAATTCCACGCTTGCGCCGTCGTGTGCGGGCTTCGTTGAGTGATGGGATGCACGTTTCGTTTAACCTCGCCGCCACCTTTGACGCGGCTCTCAAGACTGCCGCGACCGCCGCCGGCTTCGATGCCGCCGACTTTTCGCCCGAGGTGCGCACGGCCGACCCGAAACACGGCGACTTCCAGTCCAACGGCGTCCTCCCCTACGCCAAACGCACGAAACAAAACCCCCGCGCCCTCGCCGAGAAACTCGTCGCCTCCCTACCCGCCGACATCCGCGAAGGCTCCGAGGTGGTTATCGCCGGCCCCGGTTTCATCAATTTCACCCTGAAACCCGCCTCGCTGCAGACCTGGTTACGCGCCTTCCCCACCCGCGCCGAACTCGCCGCCGGTGCCGCCCGCGCCTACGCCGGACAGACTTGGGTCGTCGATTACAGCGCGCCCAACACAGCCAAGCAGATGCACGTCGGCCACCTGCGCTCCGCCGTGATCGGCGAGGCACTCTGCCGCCTGCTCGCCTTCAGCGGCGCGCGCGTCATCCGCGACAACCACATCGGCGACTGGGGCACCCAATTCGGAAAAATCATCTGGGCCTACAAAAAAGCCCTCGCTGCCTCTCCGGCCGAACTCGAAGCCGCCCTCGCTGCCGAGCCACTCGCCGAGTTCGAACGTCTCTATAAGGTAGGCAACAGCGCTTCCGACGCGGATCCTGCGGTTCTCAAAGAAGCCCAGCAGGAGCTCGTCAAACTTCAGGCCCACGATCCCGAAAACACCGCCATCTGGAAAAAAATCGGCGAGGTCAGTTTCTCCGCGTTCCAACAGATCTACGACCAACTCGGCATCCGTTTCGACTACACGCTCGGCGAAAGTTTTTATAACGACAAGGTCGAGCGCGTGTATCGCGAGCTCACCGACTGCGGACTCGCCTCCGAGAGCCAGGGCGCGCTCGTGGTTTTCCATCCCGAACACCCGCGCTTCAAGGAGCAGCCGTTCATCATCCGCAAGTCCGACGGCGCGGCGAACTACGCCTCGACCGACCTCGCGACGATTCTCTACCGCACCGAGCACTTCAAAGCCGACGCCGCCGCCTATGTGATCGATTCGCGCCAGGGCGACCATTGCCAGCAGCTCTTCCTCACCGCGCAAAAGTGGTATGAGAAAACCGGACGCAAACTCCCCTACCTCGAACACGTCGCCTTCGGCACGGTGCTCGGCGAAGACGGCAAGCCGCTCAAGACCCGCAGCGGCGAAAACATCAAGCTGAAGGATCTCCTTCGCGAGGCCGTCGAACGCGCCCGCAAGCTCGTTGATGAACGCAGCGCCGATCTCCCTGAGGCCGAGCGCGCGCAGATCTCCGAGATCGTCGGCATCGGCTCCGTGCAATACGCCGACCTCTCTCAGAACCGCTCCAGCGACTACCTCTTCTCGTGGGACAAGATGATTTCCCTCGAGGGCAACACTGCGGCCTACCTGCTCTACGCCGTCGCGCGCATCCGCTCGATCTTCCGCAAGCTCGACGCCACGCCCGGCGACGCGACCACCGAGGCCGCCGCCAACGCCATCGAGACGCCGTCCGAGCTCGCCCTCGCCCGCAAGCTCGTGAAGTTCTCCGACGCCGTCGCGCTCGCAACGTCCGGAATGCGCCCGCATTTCCTCGGACTCTACCTCTACGAACTCGCCGGCGAATTCAGCGCGTTCTACGCCGCCGACAAGGTCGCCGTCGAAGATCCCGCCGTGCGCGCCCGCCGCCTGCTGCTCTGCGCCCGCACGCTGCTCGTGCTCGAGACCGGCCTCGACCTGCTCGGTCTGCGCACGGTCAACCGTATGTGATCGCACCATCCGCGTCACCGCGACGCGGATACAAAAAGGCCGGCGTCCGTTTTCCGGACGCCGGCCTTTTGCGTGAGCTTATCTGTCGCGCAAACTCAGATCGCCCGGAACACCACGGCGGCGTTTTGTCCGCCGAAGCCGAGGTTGTTGCTCATGACGACCTTCACATTGGCCTGACGGGCGACGTTCGGCACGTAGTCGAGGTCGCAGTCGGGATCGGGCTCGTGGAGATTGATCGTGGGCGCGATGGAGCCGGTCTGGATCGTCTTCACGCTGATCACGCTCTCAATGCCGCCGGCGGCGCCGAGAAGGTGGCCGGTCATCGACTTGGTGGAGCTGATGGCCACTGTCTTCGCACGCTCGCCGAACACGCGCTTGATGGCGAGCGTCTCGAACTTGTCGTTGTAAGGTGTGCTGGTGCCGTGGGCGTTAATGTAGTCGACCTGGTCGGGCGTGATGCCGGAGGCGCGCAGCGCACGGGTCATCGCCATGCCGAGGCCCTTGCCCTCGGGATCGGGCATGGTGATGTGGTGGGCGTCGGCGGTGGCGGCGTAGCCGGTGATTTCGCAGTAGATGCGGGCGCCGCGTTTCTGCGCGTGCTCAAGTGACTCGAGGACGAGGATGCCGGAGCCCTCGCCCATCACAAAACCGTCGCGGCCCAGCGAGAACGGACGGCTCGCGGTGGCGGGGTCGTCGTTGCGCGTGCTCATGGCGCGCATGGAACAGAAGCTCGCGTAGGCGAAGGGCGTGATGGTCGCCTCGGTGCCGCCCGCGATCATCACGTCGGCGTCGCCGCGCTTGATCATGTGCATGGATTCACCGATGGCGTGCGTGCCGGTCGCGCAGGCGGAGACCACGCCGAAGTTCGGACCGCGCGCGCCGATCTCGATGGCGAACATGCCGGAGCAGATGTTGCCGATCAGCGCGGGGATGGTAAACGGCGAGACCTTGCGGGGGCCGCCGTCGAACAGTTTTTTGAGCTGCGCCTCGTAAGTATACATGCCGCCGATGCCGGAGCCGATGACGACGCCGACACGGTCTGGGTCTTCCTGCGACATATCGAGACCGGAGTCTTTAAAGGCCTGCTTGGCGGCGCAAAAACCGAAATGTGTGTAGCGGTCGTTGCGACGCGCTTCCTTCGGATCCATGTGCTCCTCGACGTTCCAATTGCGCACCTCCGCGCCCACTTGGGAGGAAAAATTCGTCGGATCAAACAACGAAACGCGATCAATTCCGGGTTTGCCCGCAAGGAGGCTGGCCCAAAAGGAGTCCACGTCGTGACCGAGGCCGTGGATGGCACCGAGACCGGTGACGACGACACGCTGGGAGGCAGGGAGGGTTTCCATGAGCTTTAAAAACGTTAGGGTCTAAAAACAAAAAAGGCGTTCTACCGAAAAGTCTCGCGAGAGGCTTGGTAGAACGCCGAAAGGGAACTGCTCTTACTTACCGGCTTTGGCGGTGATGTATTCAACAACCTGGCCGACGGTGGTGAGCTTCTCGGCATCGGACTCGGGGATCTCGCCCTTGATCTCGTCCTTGAACTCTTCTTCGAAGGCCATGATGAGCTCGACGGTGTCGAGGGAATCGGCGCCAAGATCGTCCAGGAAAGAAGCCTGGGGCGTAATCTGCTCTTCGTTCACGTTAAGCTGGTTAACGATGATTTCTTTGACGCGCTGTTCGATGGTTTTTTGGTCGGCCATGGTAGATTTTTGCTAAGGGTTTGAAGGGGTCACATCGCCATACCGCCGTCAACGGCAAAAACTTGCCCGGTGACGTAGGAGGATTCTTCGGAGGCGAGAAAGGCGACGGCGTTGGCGATTTCGACGGCCTCGCCGAAACGCTGCATGGGAATGAGGGCGGTGGCGCCCTTTTGGACTTCTTCGCTCAATTCGGCGGTCATGTCGGTCTTGATGAAGCCCGGGGCGACCACGTTGGCGGTCACGCCACGCTTGGCGAATTCCTTGGCGATCGACTTGGTGAAGCCGATCATGCCGGCCTTCGCCGCGCCGTAGTTGGCCTGGCCGGCGTTGCCCATGATGCCGGTGACCGACGAGATGTTGACGATGCGGCCGTAGCGGGCGCGGCACATGGGCCAGCCGATGTGCTTGGTCCAGTGAAAGCAGCTCGTGAGGTTGGTCTGGATAACGGAGTTCCAGTCGTCGTCCGACATGCGCGCGAGCAGGCCGTCGCGGGTGATGCCGGCGTTGTTCACGAGGATGTCGATCTTGCCGAATTCCTTGAGGAGCTCTTCGGCGGCCTTGGCGACGGCGGCTCCGTCGGCGACGTCAACAGCGCGGGCAACGGCCTTGCCGCCCGAAGCGGTGATGGCGGCAGCGACCGCGCCGCAGGACTCGGCGGACTTGGATACGCAAATAACGGTGACGCCTTTGGCGGCGAGGACTTCGGCGATGGCTTTGCCGATGCCGCGTCCGGCGCCGGTGACGAGAGCGGTGCGATTGGTGAAGGTCATGTTTGGGAGAAGTAGCGAGTAGTGGGTAGCGAGTAGCGAGTAGAAGAAAAAGCGGTGAACACCGGATGGTGAGGCGAGCGTGATGCTCGCTACTCACTACCCGCTACTCGCTACTTTTTCCCGATCAATACACGTCGCGCTGGTAGCGCTTGTCCTTCTTCATCTGCTTCACGTATTCGACGGCCTGCTCGGTGGTCATACCGCCGTGCTGGACGATCACATCGTGGAGGGCGACATCAACGTCCTTGGCCATGCGCTTGGCATCGCCGCACACGAAGAAGTAACCGCCGCCGCTGATCCACTTCCAGAGCTCGGCACCCTTTTCGCGCATCTTGTCCTGCACATAGACCTTGAGAATCTGGTCGCGCGACCAGGCGAGGTCGAGGTGCGTGACTTTGCCGTCGGCAACATACTTCTCCCACTCTTCTTGGTAGAGGAAGTCGGTGTGGCTCTTCTGGTCGCCGAAGAACACCCAGTTGCGACCAGTGGCGCCGGCGGCGACACGGTCCTGCACAAACGCGCGGAACGGAGCGATACCCGTGCCGGGGCCGACCATGATGGCATCCTTGGTGGTGTCTTCGGGCGGGCCGAAGTGGGAGTTTGAAACGAAGATGGGTGTCGGGGTCTCGTTCACGCGCACGCGATCGGCGAGGAACGTGGAGCACACGCCGTGGCGCTCGCGGTGATTGGTCGTGTAGCGAACAACCGCAACCGTGAGGTGAATCTCGTTGGGGAACGGCTTCGAGGACGACGCGATCGAGTAGAGGCGCGGCATCAGCTTGCGCAGATGATCGACGAACTCCTGGGGCGAGAGCTTCGTGTTCGGGAACTCGCTGAGGATGTCGATGTATTCGCGCTCATCGAGGTAACCGGTGAGGGCGTCCTTGGCCTCGGGCTTCACGAGTGACTCGAGCTTGGACTTTTCGGCGGCGTCGGTGGCCTTTGCGAAGAGCGTGTTGATGATCTTGGCGGTCGGGCTGCCGAGGGCCAGACGGTGCGAGAGGGCGTCGCGCAGCGTGATGGGCGTCGCGAGCTTGAGCATCGCGGGCGAGACGAGTTCGTCGCCGGTGGCGCCAAGTTTTTCGAGGATTTCGGCGACTTCAACCGGACGGTTGGTCGGGAAAACACCGAGGGAGTCACCCGCCTTGTAGGAGAGACCGCTGTCGCCAAGATTGACGATGAAATGGCGGGTTTCCTTGGCGGAACCGGCTTTGTTAAGCAGGCGGTTCTCGGTGACTTTGGCCGGGAACGGATTGTCTTTGGAGAAGGCGGATGTAGCGGTGGGAGCTGACATAAAAAGACCAGATTGAGGGATACGCTCCACGCTCCCGCAAGCCCTTAGTTTCACTGGGCGGGCGCGCGGGCTTGCGTCGGCCTCGGGTTTGCCGCCAACTTGATCGCTCATGACCGATTCAGAGCCCATCCGCCTCCAAAAATATCTCGCCGAAACCGGCATCTGCTCCCGCCGCGACGCCGAGGTGCTCATCCGCGAGGGCGAAGTCTGGGTCAATGCCGTGAAGGCCATCCCCGGCCAAAAGGTCACCCCGGGCGTCGATCGCGTCACCGTCAGCGGCAAATCCATCAAGAACAGCAAGCCGCAGCCCAAGATCACCCTCGCGATGCACAAACCGCGCGGTCTCGTCTGCTCCAACGACGACCCGTTCAACCCGCAGACGGTCTTCGATCTGCTCCCTCGCGAGTTTTCCAAATACCGTTTCTTCTGCGCCGGCCGCCTCGACAAGGAAAGCGAGGGCCTGCTCATCCTCACGACCGACGGCGAACTCGCCAACCGCCTCATGCACCCGAGCAACGTCGTGGTGAAGCGCTACTTCGTCGCCCTCAAAAAAGCCTTCCCGCAATCGCGCATCCCGCAGCTCGTCCGCGGCATCACCGTCGATGGCGAACACCTCAAGGTCGAGACCGCCACCCTGGTCAACGCCGGCAAAAGCGCCGAATCCGAGAGCATGGACGTCTCCATGCACCACGGGAAAAAGCGCGAGATCCGCGTGCTCTTCGGCAAGCTTGGTTACGACGTGAAACGCCTTCGCCGCTACCAGATCGGATCGTTCCCGCTGAAGGGAATTCCGATGCGGGCCATGAAACAACTTTCCCTCAAAGAAATTAATTCCCTATTCAAAGACCCGGGCGAACATCCTCATGCCGTCGCCCTCGCCCAACGCACCGTCAAAAAACATGTCGCCTAAAACCTCCCTCATCGCCGCGCTCGTTTTCGCCGCCACCACCGCGCTCACCGCCGCGCCCCTCTCCGAGACCACTCCGGTTTTCAGCAGTCCCGATACCGCCGCCAAACCGATCTCAACGCTCACCGCCGGCACCGAGCCCGCCGTCGCTTCCGGCGTCAGCGCCCCCGCCGGATGGACCGCCGTCACCCTCGCCGGCCCGCATGAGGTCTGGGCTCCCAACGGCAGCGTGAACAAGGCCCTCGAAGTCCGCGCGGGCGCGTCTTATTTCACCGAGGCCAAGGCCGACGCTCCCGTTCTAGGCATCGCCCAGAAAGACGACCCGACCGAGATCATCGACTACAAGGGCAAGTGGACCAAATTCCGTCTCTCCAAGCCCGTCGTCGGCTACATCAAGACTCCGGCCAAGGTCGCCGCCACCGCACCCGTCGCAACATCCTCGGTTGTCGCCTCCGCTCCCGTAAAGGACACCGCCGCCGCTGCACCTGCCACACCCGGCCAGCAGGTCGGCTTCGGTCGTCCCGCCCCCATGGGTGACGGCGGCTCCAGCGCTCTGCCCCGCCTCTTCCAAGGCAAGCTCGCCTCCACGCAGAGCCCGCTCCGCCCCCGCCGTCCGTATGATTTCCAGCTCACCGACGATGGCGGCGCCCGCTACGCCTACGTTGACGTGAGCAAGCTCCTCGCGACTGAGCAGATCAACAAATACACGGACCGCACGGTGGTCGTTTACGGCACCGCCAAGGCCGTCCCCGGCACCAAGGACATGGTCATCATCGCCGAAAGCCTCCAGCTTCGCTAAAGCAACACCCTGATTATTGCCCACGAAACACACGAAATGACACGAAAAGAGGATTCCCCTTTCGTGTCGTTCGTGTGTTTCGTGGGCTTCTTATTTTCAAACCATGGAACTGATCGACGGTAATCAAATCGCGGCCGACATCGTCGCCGAACTCAAAGCCAACGTTTCCGCGCTCTCCGGGCGCAAGCCCTGCATTGCCCTCGTGCGCGTCGGCGAAGACCCGGCCTCCGTCTCCTATGTGAAGAAAAAGGAGAAGACCGCCGCCGAAATCGGCATCGAAAGCCGCATCATCCTCCCGCCCGCCACCACCACGCAGGCCGAGCTCGAAAAACTCATCGACGACCTCAACGCCGACCCGACCGTGGACGGCATTCTCGTCCAGTCTCCGCTCCCCAAACACCTCGACGAACCCGCCGCCTTCCGCCGCCTCGCCGCGCACAAGGACGTGGACGGCTTCCACACGCTCAACATCGGCAAGGTCGCCCAGGAGGATGACACCGGTTTCGTCGCCTGCACCCCCGCCGGCATCATGGAGCTCCTCGCCCGCTCCGGCACCGATTTGAAGGGCAAACACGTCGTCGTCCTCGGCCGCTCGCTGATCGTCGGCAAACCCGTCGCCCTCCTCGCCCTCCAGAAAAAAGCCGGCGCCAACGGCACCGTCACCATCTGCCACTCCGGCACCAAGGACGTCGCCGCCATCACCCGCCAGGCCGACGTGCTCATCGCCGCCATCGGTCGCGCCGAGTTCGTCACCGCCGACATGGTCAAGCCCGGCGCCGTCATCATCGACGTGGGCATCAATCGCGTTCCCGATCCGTCTAAGAAAACCGGATACCGTCTCACCGGCGATGTCCACTTCCCAACCGTGTCGCCGCTCGCCTCGAAGATCACGCCCGTCCCCGGCGGCGTTGGTCCAATGACCGTGGCCATGCTCATGAAAAACACGGTCAAGGCCCACCGCCAGAACCACGCCTGATCTTGCGCCCGACGCCCGACGCGTTATCACTCCATTCCAGATGCCGCTGCCCAAGATCCTGGTCGTCGATGACCAACCCATCAACGTCCAGCTCCTGAAGCGAAAGCTCGAGAAGGAAGGAATCGAAATTCTCACCGCCTACAGCGGTCAGGAAGCCCTCGATTCGGTCGCCCACACCAAACCCGACCTCATCCTCCTTGATGTGATGATGCCCGACATGGACGGCATCGAGGTCTGCCAGCGCCTCCAACAGGACGAAGACTCACGCCATATCCCGATCATCTTCGTGACCGCCCGCAGTTCGAAGGAGGGCAAACTCGAAGGCCTTGGTGTCGGTGCGGTGGACTACATCACCAAGCCCATCGACCTCGACGAAACCCTCGCCCGAGTGCAGACGCAGCTGCGCTTCGTCCAGATCAACCGCGAGATGGTGGACCTCCAGCGCCGCCTCGTCGAAGCCCGCCGCGCCGCCACCATCGGCGCCGTCACCCAGGGCGTGGCGCACAACCTCAACAATCTCCTCGGCGTCGTCCTCGGCTACCTTGATCTCATCAAGTCCCATTACGACAAACCCGAGCAGGTCAAAAAGAACGCCCAGAGCGTGGAGAACGCCGTGCAGCGCATCGTCTCCATCATCAAGCAGCTCAGCTCGCTCGTCATCAAATCCCGGCTCCCTCTCGTCCGTTGCAAACTCAGCGAGGTCATCGACGGCGCCATCGCCCGCTACCAGGCTGAAAACAAGATCACCCAGCCCGTCACGATCGACAACCCGCTCGGCGACCACCCGATCGACACCAACGTCGAAATCTTCGAGGACATCGTGGGCAAGATTCTCATCAATGCCTGGGAATCCTACGGCGAAAAACCCGCCGCCGAGCGCGCCATTTCACTGCGCACCGCCATCGTGGACAAATCCGAGGGCCGCATGATCGAGATCACCATCCGCGACTCCGGCGGCGGCATCAGCGAAACGCTGCGCGACCACATGTTCGAGCCGTTCATCAGCTCCAAGCACACCGTCGGCGTGGGCATGGG
>DATHXF010000049.1:0-4572 GCA_035459785.1 Rariglobus sp.
CAAAACGCCTTCGTGCTGAACGCGTATGGCGAAAACCTCGCCATCAACTCCGGCTACCGCGAGTTCCACCGTTCGCCGCACCATAAGGGCTGGACCTGGCAGACCAAGTCAAAGAACGCCGTGCTCATCGACGGCAAGGGCGAGGCGACGCAAAACATGAAAGCCTCCGGCCGCATCACGACCTACGAAACGGGTGCGCGCTTCACCCGTGCGACCGGTGACGCGACCGCGGCGTATCAGACCGAACAGCCCGACGGACGCGTGAAAGCGGTCCTGCGCGACCTCGTGTTCGTCGACAAACGCTACGTCGTCATCCGCGATCGCGTGACGCTCGCCACGCCCGGAAAGCTCACCTGGCTCCTGCACGCCGAGCGTCCGATCGAGTGGCGTGCGGCCGACGCGACCGCGCTTATCCGCGCGGAGAAAGCCACGCTGACCACGCGGCTCCTTGCCGTCGGAGCGACGACCTGGAACGCCAAGGTCCAGGCGAAGTTCGACGTGCCCGTGGACCCGAAATACACGAAGGGCGACGTGGCCGGCTTCGGGAAAACCGGCGCGTGGGGGGAGCAAAGCCACCTCTTCGCGGAGACCGCCGAGGCGCGCGCGGAGCATGTGGTTTACGCGGTGCTCTGGCCCGAGCGCGACGGGTTTCCGTCCAAGCCGCTCGCCGCGCGCCTTACGCCGACGGGGGCGCTTCAGATCGCGCGCCCCGATGGAAAAACCGACACGCTCACGCTCGGCGATGCATCGGTGAAGGTGGAGTAAGTGTGCGGGCAGCCCCGACAGGCCGCTCAGTTGGCGCGGAGCGGCGGGTTCTTGTCGGTCTCCAGGGTTTGCAGGGCCTGCCACGCCTGGGAAAGCGCGTTCTGGAGGAGGTCCATGCGCAGCGGTTTGTTGAGGAAGTCGTTCATGCCGGCCTGGAAGGCGTTGATGCGGTCTTCCTCGAAGGCGCCGGCGGTGAGGGCGATTATCCACGGGCGCGACTGGTGCTCGGTTTGGGCGCGGATGCGGCGGGTGGCCTCGAGACCGTCCATGACCGGCATTTGCACGTCCATGAGGATCACGTCGAAATCGCGTTTCTCCAGGGCGGCGAGCGCCTCGGCGCCGTTGCCGGTGACCTCGGCCTGGTAGCCCAGACGTTTCAACGTGAGCAACGCGACGCGCTGGTTCACGGCGTTGTCCTCGGCCATCAGGATGGAGAGCGGCATGGTGGCCGCGAGATTGGGCGGTGCGGAGGCCGCTGCGGCCGCCGCAGCCGCGGCTGCGGCGGATTGCGGGTCCACCAGCGAGGCCAGCAACTGGTGGAAGCGCGGGGTGTTGGCCTTGTCGAGGGGGCCGACGCGTTCCATCGGCAGCAGCGGAATGGGGCGCAGGCCCGCGGTTTGCAGGCGGCGGGCGAATTCCAGTCCGTCCAGCGCCTGTAGTTTTAATCCCGATACGGCGATATCGAAGACGGAGTCGCGGGCGAGCAGCTCGAAGGCCTTGTCGGCCGAGGCTGCGGTGACGACGTCCAGGCCGGCGGCGCGGGCGGCGGTCTCGATGCGCGGACCGAGGGGGGCGGGGGCGATGACCAGGGCGCGGCGCTTGGCGAGACGGGCGTGGCAGGCGGGAAGGTGGATGAGGTCGTCCTCGATCACCACGGGCAGTTGCAGGCGGAGGGTGAACGTGGAGCCGACGCCCGGTTCGCTTTCGACGCTGATGCTGCCGCCCATGAGCTGGAGGAGACGGCGGCTGATGGCCAGGCCGAGGCCGGTGCCTCCGTAGTTGCGGGTGGCGGTGGTATCGACCTGGAAGAAATGCTCGAAGAGGCGGGACTGCTTGTCCTTGGGGATGCCGATGCCCGTGTCGCGGACGGTGATGGCGAGGGACACCTCGTCGGCGGCGACGGCCTCGGTGCGCACTTCCAGATGGGCGCCGCCGCGCTCGGTGAACTTCACGGCGTTGCCGAGGAGATTGACGAAGATCTGGCGCAGGCGGGAGGCGTCGCCTTCGAGCAGGCGGGGAATGTCGGCGGCGATGACGCGGGTGAGCGCGAGGTTTTTCTGGCGGGCGTGCGGTTCGATCAGGCCGATGGCCTCGGCCACGCAGGAGGCCAGGCTGAAGGGCATGCGGGTGAGCTCGACGCGGCCGGCCTCGATTTTCGAGTAGTCGAGGGTGTCGTTGATGAGCGCGAGGAGCGTCTCGCCGGAGAGTTTGAGGGTGTTGAGATAGTCGCGCTGCTCGGAGGAGAGGGGGGTGCCTCCGAGGATGTGCGTCATGCCGATGATGCCGTTGAGCGGAGTGCGGATCTCGTGGCTGATGGTCGCGAGGAAGGCGCTCTTGGCCTGGTTGGCGGTCTCGGCGTCGCGGGCGAGGCGCTGGGCGACCTCGATGGCGGCCTGCAGGTCGGTGTTGAGCCGGAGGAGATTCTGGCGGGAGGTGCGCAGTTCCTGTTCGCCGGCGCGTTCGCGTGTGATGTCGTAATTGACGCCGTAGGCGCGCAGCGGGCGGCCGGAGGGATCCTGGATGATGCGGATGTTGCCCTTGATATGGCGGAGGGTGCCGCCGGCGGGCTGGATGCGGAATTCCGTGTCGAACTCGCCGAGCCCGTTGACGGCGCGATCAAAGGCCGCCCGGGCCTGCGCGCGGTCTTCGGGATGGACGATGGACTCCCATTGGCGGAGGTCTCCGGTGAACTCGTGGGCGGCGAGGCCGTAGAGACGCAGCATGGCGTCGTCCCAGACGAGCGTGTTGGTTGAGAAAACGTATTCCCAGATGCCGATGCCGGCGCTACGGGTGGCGAGGGCCATGCGGTCGGCGAGGCGGGCGACCTCGAGTTCGGCGCGTTTGCGTTCGTCGATGTCCTGGAGAGCGCCGCTGACGCGGACGACGCGGTCGTTGTGGGTTTCGGCGTGGCCGATGGTGCGCACCCAGAGTTCGCGACCGCCGGGCTGACGGAGAATGATCTCGATGTCGTAGGGCACGCCCATGCGCAGGCATTGGTTGAAGGCGGTTTCAACCACGGGGCGGTGGGCCTCGATATAGCCGGCGATTCCCTCGGACACGTTGGGCGCGCGGTCGGAAACCGGCAGCCCGTAAATGCGGTAGGTCTCGGCGCTCCAGAAGCAGTTGCCGGTGTCGACATCGTATTCCCAGCTGCCGATGCGGGCGATGCGCTGGGTTTCGTTGAGCAGGGCTTCTTTGCGCTGGAGGGCGGCTTCGTGCTCGATCTGGGCGGTCACGTCCGTGCCGACCACGACATAGGCGACCAGTTCGCCGCCGGGAGCGCGGGCGGGCTGGCCGTCCACGTTGATCCAGTAGCGGGAGCCGTCTTTGCGGCGGTTGGACAAGGTGACGTGAAAGTTGCGGCCTGCGGCGATGGCGGCGCGGATTTCCTCGCCGGCGGCAGGGTCGGCCTCGGGGCAGCGGAGGAAATCAGCCGGGTTGCGGCCGCGCGCCTCTTCCAGCGTGTAGCCGGTCATCCGCGTGAACGAGGCGTTGGCCCACAGGATCCGGTAATCCCGGTCGGTGACGATCGTGGAGCTGTAGGAGCGCTCCGCCATCATCGCAAACAGGTCGTTTGTCGAGATGGGCAGGCCGTCCGGCCATTGCGGCAATTGATCGGCGGGGATCATAAGCGGGTGGGTTGCACGCGTATTCACAATGTTCTCACCGTGGGTCCGCGGGCAATCTCCTTCTGCGGGTGATTGGCGGCTTCGGCGAAAAGCCTGTTCTTTCCCCGGTGTTCGCCTATCTCCGCCCCATGGCGTCTTCGCTCATCGACCTCTACGGCCTCACCCGCACCGAACTTGGCGCGCTCGTGATCGGCTGGGACGTGAGTCCGGTGCACGCGGCGCGGCTGTGGAAATACCTCTATCTGGAAGGCGCGGACAATCTCGGGGCGATGCCGGAGCTGCCCGCGCGGTTGCGGGCGAAACTGGAGTCCGCGACGACGTTCGGTCTGCTGGCGACGGCGCGTGAAACGCATTCCAGCGACGGTTTTACGCGCAAATACCTTCTCGCGCTCAGCGACGCGCACCGCATCGAGACCGTGTTGATGCGCTACAAGGGCCGCACCACCGCGTGCATCAGCTCCCAGGTGGGTTGCGCGATGGGCTGCGTGTTTTGCGCGACGGGCCAGATGGGTTACACGCGGCATCTCACGGCCGGTGAGATCGTGGCGCAGGCGGTGCATGTGGACCGCGTGCTGCGCCACACGGCCGACGAAAGTCCCGCGCTTTCCGAAAACGACCACTCGTCGCCGCACCATCGCCACGAGCGTCTGCGCAACATCGTGCTGATGGGCATGGGCGAACCGTTGCACAACTACGACGCGGTCATGAAGGCAGTGGACATTCTCTGCGACGGCGCGGGCATGGGACTCGGCGCGAAAAAAATCACTCTCTCAACCGTTGGCGTCGTGCCGGGCATCATCCGCATGACCGACGAGAAACGGCAGATGTGCCTCGCGGTGTCGTTGCACGGCGCGACGCAGGCCGAGCGCGCCGCGCTGGTGCCGGCCGCGCGCAAGTGGACGCTCGACGCGCTCATGGACGCGTGCCGCTACTACACGACGAAGATGGACCGGCGCAT
>DATHXF010000050.1:0-39264 GCA_035459785.1 Rariglobus sp.
GAAAATCCCGCCGCCCGCAGACTGGCCAGCGCCAGCTTCGCGTCATGGTAGTAGTCGCGCGCCACGCGGGTGAGGCCCGTGTTCACCAGAGAGCTGCCCATCAGCACGGTCGCAAATTTCGCCCACTCCAATTCATAGCGCGGGTCCGGCCGGTTGTAATTCGGCGCGAGCAACACGCCGCGAATCCCCCGCGACCACAGGATGCGGCTCACGTCGTGCTCGGCCAGTCCTTGCGTCCAGGGCTTGACGACCTCCATGCGATAACCCAGCGCTTCGGCCGTGGCGCGCGCCCCCCGTTCCTCCGCCGACGATTCGCTGCGTTCGTGCGTCCATACGAAGGCAATTGTCTCCCGATAACGCGCGCCTTTGCTTCGCCCCAGCCCGCCCATCACCTCGGCCACCACGGGATCGGCGCGGTATCCGCGTTGTTTCGCCAGCTTGCGCACCCGCGCCGCCAGCTCCGCCCGCACCGTGTCGTGACCGCGCAGGGCCCGCGACACCGTGATGGGTGCCACGCCCAGCTCCGCCGCCAGCGTGCGCACCGTGACCGTGGTTTTCTTTGCCATGGATGATACTGTGTCATACCGGCTGCGTTGTCCGCAAGCGCGGCCTCGGCTTGGCTCCGTTCATCCCCATGAAAACCCTCACCGAGTCGTATGATGTCGTTGTCTGTGGCGGAGGCTTGGCCGGCTTCTGCGCCGCCGTAGCCGCCGCCCGCCATGGCGCCAAGGTCGCCCTCCTCCAGGATCGCCCCGTCCTCGGCGGCAACGCGTCCTCCGAGGTGCGCGTGACCGTCCACGGCGCGACCGGATTTCACGCCTACGCCCGCGAGACCGGGATCCTTTCCGAGCTCCTCATCGAGGAACGCGCCCGCAATCACGAAGAGGTCAACGAAAACGGCTGGACCAACTCCGTCTTCGATCAAGTCCTCTACGATCTGGCCCAGCGCACGCCCGGACTCACCCTCCAGCTCAACACCGCCGTGCAAGACGTGCTTCTCGGTGACGACGATCTGAGCGGCCTCGCCGACCTGCCCAATCGCCCGCTGCCCGAGACTTCGAACGGTTGGTATCGCCGCCCCGCCTGCGCCCCGCGCAAACGCATTTCCGCCGTCGTCGCCCGCGTGGCCAACGCCGAGACCGAGATCACGCTTCGTGCCCGCACGTTCATCGATGCCACGGGTGACGGTCTCGTGGCCGATCTCGCCGGCTGCGGCTGGCGGATGGGCAGCGAGAGCAAGGAGCAGACCGGCGAGGTCCACGCCCCGTCCGCCGCCTCGACCAACACGATGGGCAACAGCATCCACATCCGCGCCCGCGACATCGGGCGTCCCGCGCCCTACTCGCCGCCCGCGTGGGCCAAGACCATTCCCGACGCCGACTTCTTTCACAAAAAAGGCCGCCATCTCTACGACCTGCGCGGCGGCTTCTGGTGGATCGAGATCGGCATGCCGTGGCACACCATTCACGACAACGAGACCATCCGTCATGAACTCACCGCGTGGGCCCTCGCCATCTGGGACTGGATCAAGAACCACGACGAAACCACCAAGCACCGCGCGACCAACTACGCCCTCGACTGGATCGGGCAGGTGCCGGGCAAACGCGAAAGCCGCCGCGTCGACGGCCTGTATCAACTCACCGAGCACGACATCCAGGCCAACGTGAACCATGCCGACGAGATCGGCTACGGCGGTTGGTTCGTCGATCTGCACACGCCCGGCGGACTGCTCGCCGAACACAGCGAGCCCGCCGCCGGCGAAGGCTACAAGCCCGACAGCGACTACGCCGCCAAATCCTACGTCGGTCCCTATGGCGTGCCTCTGCGCGCCAACATCGCCAGCGACGTGGACAACCTGCTCCTCGCCGGTCGCTGCCTCTCCGCCACCCACGCCGCGCTCGGCACCACCCGCGTGATGGCCACCACCGCCATCGTCGGCCAGGCCCTCGGCACCGGTGCCGCGCTTGCGCTGGAAAAAAACCTGCCGCTCGCCCGTCTGTCCGACGCCGATCTCATCACCGAGCTCCAGCAACGCCTCCTCCGCGATGGCGCCTTCCTTCCCAACCACGTCAACACCGATACCGCCGATCTCGCCCGCGCCGCGACCGCGACCGCCACTTCCTCAGCACTCAACCACGGCGTCGGCCCCGCCGATGCCTGGGCCTCCGGCGGACTTGCCTACCATCCTGCCAACCGCGGCTGGTCCCTCCAAAAATCCGCATCCCAGTGGATCGCCGTCGCCGGCGGGCGCCTCGACACCGTCTCCGCGTGTTTCGACAATCCCACGGCCCAACCGCAACGCGTCCGCGCCCGCCTCGTGCGCGTCGAGCACATCTGGGACTATCGCCGCGATCTCCCGGAGCTCGTCGAAACCGAGCTCCTCGTTCCGCCCGGCACCGACCGCTGGGTCGAGTGGCCGGTTGCGCTGACCGGTCTCGCCGCCGGTTATGTGCGTCTCGACCTCGCCGCCGAATCCGACGTCTGTTGGCGCTTCAGTCGTGCGATTCTACCGGGTCAAGTGGCCGCCTGGGCGATGAGCCCGAAAAAACTCCGCCGCCTCGAGACCGGTGCCACGCTCGCCTTCCGCGTCACGCCCGCGCAGCCCGTTTACGCGCCCGCGCAAGTCCTCACGGGCGTCACCCGTCCGCACCGCGCCACGAACCTCTGGCGCTCCGACCCCGGACAACCGCTGCCGCAATCGCTCCAACTCGCCTGGCCCGCGCCGCAGCGCATTGCGTGCGTCGAGCTCACGTTCCCCGGCCATCTCCTGCGAGAGATCCACGCGTATCCGCCCTTCTTTCGCGACCCGCAGACGCCCCGCGATTACACGGTCGAAGCGTGGGTCAACGGAACCTGGACCGAACTCCACGTCGAGAAAGGCAATTACCAGCGTCATCGTCGCCACGTGCTGGCCGCCCCGGTCAGCACCGATCGCCTCCGTGTCGTGATCCATGCGACCAACGGCGACCCGTCGGCCGCACTCTACGAAATTCGCGCCTACGCCTGATCGAACAACGGATTCAGCGCGAGTATTGGGCTCCGGTGTTGATTTCGGCGGAGAGGGATTTCGGCTGGCGTTCGCCGGGCGGGGTGAGGGTTCCGCCGAGCTTTCCGGTGGTGGTCAGTGCGAGTTGCCAGGTTTGCGGGCCGTCGCCGATTTCGAGGCGGAGCACCGGCGATTCGGCGATGAGCCTGACCGGCGCCATGCGGGCGAGGTGTTCGTCGCCGATTTGAAAAACGTGCAGAAAATACGTGCGGGCACCCACCGGTGCGGCCACTTCGAGCCGCCAGTCGCAGAGGGGCGCGCCGTCCCTGTCGGGGCCGGTGTGGTCATATTGCGCGGCAGGCTCCAACGGATGCCCCCAGTTGCGATAACCCTCGCCACCGCGCTTGGTGATCGTGGCGTCATGAGGAAGCATCGTGCGCATAAACAGCCGGCTGCGTCCGGTCGACCGCACCGGAGTCTCCGCGCCAAAATCATCGGGCCGGCTGAGCCAGGACGTGATCAGTCCGTCGCCTTGCGCGCTCGCGACGTGCCCCGGAACGATTTCGCGGAGTGACGCCGGCAGGGAGGGTTCGGCGGGCACGTGCAGCATGAAATGCTTGGCGAACTCGGGCTGGGTGGATTCAACGCGGTCGAAGACGACGAAGAATTCATCACTGCCGGGTTTGGCACGCAGGTAGAAAAACTGACGCGTGATTTCCCTGGCCTTGGCGGGACTGTAGGCGGCGGTGAGATCGGCCGCCGCGTAGGTAAACGCGGCGTTGTGTTCGAAGGCGACCATGCGACCGCGTTCAACGGGACGGTTTTCGTAGACGTGGCGCAGCAGGCCGCCGTCGTTTTCGTTGCCTTTTTCGCGGCGCGGTTTTTCCGCGGGATCGAAGATCGTGACGATGTTGAAGACGAGCGAGCCGCCCCAATAGAAGTCCTCGTCGTTGCCACCGCCGCGGCCGCCGCCCTTGCTCACGAGTCCGCCCTGGCGGGAGATCATGAAGTGGCCTTCGTCATCGTGCTGGTGTCCGGCGCGATGCGGACCGGCGCCGAAGAACGCCCAAGTGGCGTTGGGGTCGTCCCAACTGGAGCGCATGAAAACATGACCCGTGCCGGCGAAGAGATAGGCGAGAGGGAGCCGGAGCTGCGCGGGCGAGCGGGCGGCGAGAGAGGGATCGGCGAAGGCGACGCGTTGCCAGCTGGAGTAGCGATACGCATCCGTGGCCGCGGCCTGGCCGGCCTGCCACTGGGCGAGGGGATCGCGCAAGGCGCGGGCGAGAATGGGGGCGCTGTTTGAAAAACCCGAAAACGGGTCGCCGCCGCCATCATCGATGAACGCGTGCCGGTCCACGTAGGGGACGCGCAAATACGTCAGCCATCGCGACATTTCCGGGAGGAAGCCCCAGGGTTTTCCGGCGAGAAAGAGGTTTTGACCCGTGGCGGTGCGCCAAGCCTCGAAGCAATACGGCACCACTGCAATGGGGCCGTAGGAGCCGTGGCCGTGGCTCTCCGACCAGGAGCCTCCCATGGCGTCGAAGGCGGGGATGCACTCGGCGGGGATGCGCGTTGCCCAAGAGTCGAGGAACTGGCGGGCATGGTCCTGGTGTTCGGTCGGGGCGCCGGTGATCGCGAGGGAGATCAGCAGCTTTTGGGTGATGGCGTCCCGGCTGTGCATCACGTTGAGATGGCCCGGCCCCCAGGTCTGGTTGTAGTCCCAGGCACCGGATCGAAGCGTGATGACGGGCCGGTCGCTGAACCACGTCAACCAGCCGGCGAGGGCGTTGCCGTAGCGGGTGCGCTGTTCGTCGGTGAGCGCGTCATAGATCCAGTCATACGTGATCGCGTGGTAACCGAAGGCACTGCCGTTGCGATTCGCGATCATCTGTCCGTCGCCCCAGGCTTTGATGATCACATCGGCATACGCGCGATGGGGGCGGCCGGCCTGGCGTTCGACCAGGTAGGCGAGTCCGCAGGCGAGCAGATCGCTGGGGACGGCCCATTTGTTGCCGATCCAGCGGATGGAGCCGGAGCGCACGGCGGCATCGGCGTCGGTTTTCATTTTTGCGTAGTCGGCGGACAGCGGCCCCGCGCAACGTTCGGCCAAGGCGGGCAGGCCGTCCCGCGTGACGAAGATGCGCGGGTGTGACGCGACCACCGTGTAGGACGGCGCGGCGGCTGCGAACGGCGCGAGGACGGCGCAGGCGAGCACTGCAAGAAACCGGGGCGATCGGGGCATGCGGGGTAACAATTTCGACGGAACCGGTGGCTGTGCTCAGGTCGTGGCCTGGCGGAGCAGGGCGGCGAGGTGGTATTTGCGTTGTTTGGGCAGCGAGCCGCCGAACTTCAGTTCCTTGCCGCTGTGAAGTTCGATGTGGATTTTCTCGTCCTGGTGGCCTCCGCCATCGCTGTCGGAGACAAGCTTTGCGCGGACGCTCACCCGCTTCACGTCGGCGGGAGTAAAGCGCCGCGTCCGGCCCAGCGGACCCACACCGGTGAACAAAGTGGCTTTCGCGGGGCTGAGCGTGATCACGCTTTTACCGGCCGCGGCCATCAAAAATGAGATGATCATCCATGTGCCTACGGCGATGAACGGAGTGAGAAAGCACCATAGGAAGATTGTCATCCCCCAGCCCATCGGGCCGCCCTCGCTTTTGAATTCCGGCAAGGCGACCGGGGGCGCGAAGCCCGAGAGTTTGAGCGTGCTGACCAGCGCGATCATCACGAACACGGAGACAAGACCGTTCCAGAAAAGCGAAACGACGAGCGCGCCGGCGGCATTTTTGAGAGACCGATGACTGGCGCCCAGCACCAGCGCACCGTTCATGCTTTGTCGTTTCCACGTGCCGGGGACCGGGGGCTCGAGCGAAGCGTCGAGTCGGGCATTGTCCATCAGATCGACGAGCGAGTGGGCTTGGTTGCAGGAGCGGCAGTAGGCGAGGTCGGTCAAGACGTTGAAGTCCTCGTGCGGGATCGTGCGCTTGCAGCGCGGACAGCTGGGCAGTTGCGGGGTCACGGACTGCAGGTTGAGCAAAGAACGAGTCACTGTCCCCTTCGATTTATGCTGATTTCTGCGGGCCAAGACAAAGCGTGAAGCTTCGTCCGGTTGTTCAAACGCGAGACGCAGCTGGCAGCGGGCAGAGCTCCATTTTCTGGATCAAGCCCTGAGCGATGGCGAAACGGTGACCGACATGCCCGTCGGCAAGCACGGCTCCCTGGAGGTCCCGCACGATCTGATGCACTTCGACCAAGACGTGTCCGCCTGCTTCCGGATAAAAAGCCACCGGCTCCACGTGCGGGTTGATCTCGCTCCATTGCTCCGTCCAGTAAGCGCGGATTTCTTCGGGGCCGCGGACAAAGCCGCCTTTGAACGCTTTCGGCCACGCCACGTCCGGGGTCATGAGGACGAGGGCCGCGTCAATGTCCCGCGCGTTGAAAGCGGTGTAGGCCGCGCGCAGCAGCTGGATGTCGGGTGCCTGTTGATCGGGCATAAGCGTGGCGGGCTATTTGGTGAGGGAGGATATTTTGCCGCGGATGTCGGCCAAAAGGTCTTCGTGGCTCACGGCGCCTTTTTGGACGATGTTTTCCACGCAGGCGCGGAGGAGGTTGTGTTCTTCGGGGGTCAGCTCTTTCGCGGTGACAACGACGACGGGGATGTCGCGGCCGTCTTCGCGGTTGCGGAGCTCGCGGAGGAATTCGAAGCCGTCCATCACGGGCATCATCAGATCCAGGAGGATCAACGCGGGGCGTTGCGCGGCGATGGCGTCGAGGCCGGTGCGGCCGTTGTCGGCTTGCGCGACTTTCCAGCCTTCGCGTTCGAGAAGTGTGGTGAGGAGGGCGCGGTTGTCGGGCAGGTCGTCGATCACCAGCGCGGTGCGCGGGGCGTCGGAGAGCGCGTGCTTGGCGAGGATGCTGACGAGGCGGTTGCGATCGATGGGCTTGGTCAGGTAGTCGGCCGCGCCGAGGGAGAAGCCGAGCTGGCGGTCGTCGACGATGGAGATCATGACGACGGGGATGTCGGCGGTGACCGGGTCGGCTTTCAGCGCGGTGAGGACGGACCAGCCGTCCATGCTGGGCATCATGACGTCGAGGGTGATGAGGCGCGGTTGGAGTTCGCGGGCGAGGGCGACGGCTTCCTTGCCGTTGGAGGCGGTGCGCACGGCGTAGCCTTCGCGGGTGAGGTTGCGGCTGAGGATGTCGAGGACGGCGGGGTCGTCGTCCACGGCGAGGATGAGCGGGCGGTGCATCGCGAAGGGCGGCACGGTGGCGGCGGGCGGGGCGGCCTGCGCGACGGGAGCGGGGGCGTTCGGATCCTCGACGCGGGCGGGGATGGTGGCGGTGAAGGCGGTGCCTTTGCCGGGTTCGCTGGCGACGGTGATGTCGCCGCCCATGAGCTGGCAGAACTTGCGGCTGATCGCGAGGCCGAGGCCGGTGCCGCCGTATTTGCGGGTGGTGGAGGCGTCGGCCTGGACGAAGGCCTGGAAGAGTTTGCCGAGCTGGTCGGGCGTCATGCCGATGCCGGTGTCGGCGACGCGGAAGGTGATCCAGTCGCGATGCTGGTGGTGCTTGCGGGCGACGGTGAGGGTGATGGTGCCGGCGTGGGTGAACTTGGCGGCGTTGCTGAGGAGATTGAAGAGCGTCTGGCGGACCTTGGTGACGTCGGCGCGGAGGGTGCCGAGGTCGGCGGGGCACTCGATGACGAGGTTGTTCTGGTTTTTCTCGATGAGCGGGTGGATGGTCGCGGCGACTTCGGAGACGAGCGATGGGACGGGGACGTCCTCAAGGAAGAGGGTCATCTTGCCGGCCTCGATCTTGGAGATGTCGAGGACGTCGTTGATGAGGCCGAGGAGGTGTTTGCCGGCGGTGTGGATTTTCTTGAGGTCGGGGATGGCTTCGTCGTGGCCGGTGTCCTCGGATTCCTCGATGAGCATCTCGCTGTAGCCGATGATGGCGTTCATCGGGGTGCGGAGCTCGTGGGACATGTTGGCGAGGAAGGCGGACTTGGTGCGGTTGGCGTCCTCGGCGAGTTCGCGGGCGGCGGTGGCGTCGGCCTGGAGGCGCTCGGCGTGCTCGAGAGCGAGGGAGAGGCGGCGGGCGAAGAAGAAGCCGAGGGCGAGCGCGCCGATGATGGCGGGCGTCATGAAGCCGAAGACGGGAAGGACGCGCGTCCAGGTCTGGTGCTGGATGTCGGGGCGGTAAGCGGCGGAGAGGAGGCGGAAGTGCCAGAGGGGGAAGTCCTCGAGCTGCCAGTGCCAGGGGCCGTCGTCCCAGGAGACGGCGCGGGTGGTCAGGTAGTGGACGGCGGCGTTGTTGATGAGTTCCTCGTCGGCCTTGTCGCTGGTGAAGAGGGGCACGCCGTGTTCGTCGATGAGGGCGAAGAAGCCGCGGTCGAGGATGCGGGCGCCGGCGAGCTGGTCGCCGATGCGGGAGAGGGTTTCGACGAGGTAGCCGACGTAGTAGACGCCGATGGTTTCGCCGGAGGCGTCGCGGATGGGTTCGTAGCCGGTGATGTAGGAGCGTCCGAGGATATCGACGACGCCGTAGAAGGTTTCGCCGCGGCGGATGGTGGCGATGGCCTCGCCCTTGGGATCGAGGATGGTGCCGATGGCGCGGGATTCGTCGGTGCGCTTCACGTTGGTGGAGACGCGCACGAAGTTGTCGCCGTCGCGGGTGAAGAGCGTGGCGGTGCCGCCCATGAGGGCGACGGTCTGGTCGACGATTTCGTAGTCGAGCGCGGTGGGGGTGTCGCCGAAGCGGAGATCGGCGACGGTGCGGTCGCCGACGGTGACCCGGGTGCCGCGCGAGGGCGCGCCGCGAACGGCGGTGAGGTGTTTGAGGACGCGGAGGGAGGTTTTAACGCGTTCGACGTAAAGCGAGTGGGTGTTGTTGAGCTCGCGGGAGACCTCGGCGACGCGACGGGCGGTGTCGGCGTCGAGGGACTGCTCGACGTTGGTGCGGAGGTTGATGTAGCCGCCGTAGAGGGCGAGGCCGACAAGGATGCTGATGAGCAAAAACCCGCCGATGAGGCGGGCGTGGAGGGAGCGGTGCATCATGGTGGACGGAAGTCGGAGATCGGAGATTTTTTAACCACTAATGAAATCCGCCAACGGGCGGATTTTTTGGGAGCGGCTTCGGCTGATCGCCTGCGCGGTTAAGCGGAGGTGCCGGCTAATCGCCGGCATGGATGATGAAGTGAGGTTAGAGGGTGAAGCGGACGATGGAGAAGTCGTCGTCGAGCGGGCCTCCGCCGCCGAGGGCGCGCACGTGCGAGTAGAGGCGGTCGAGGTCGGATACGCCGGCGGGCACCGGCGCGGCGAAGAACGCGTGGAAATCGGCGGCGGGCCAGAGCGTCCGGTCGTCGAGGGTGATTTCGAAGGTGCCGTCGCTGACGATGTAGAGACGGGCGGCCTCGGGGATGACGCGGGTGAAGGTTTTGTAGACCATGCCTTCCATGCCGCCGAGGATCATGCCGGCGCCTTTGAGGGGTTCGACGGTGACGGAGGCTGCGGAGGCGGGCGAGACGAGCAGGGCGGGCGGGTGGCCGGCGGTGGAGAAGCGTAGTGTGCGCGTGGATACTTCCCAGACACCATACCAGATGGTGAAATACATGTCGTTCTGCTTCTCCATGAGGAACGCGTCGTTCAACGCGGTGAGCATGGCGCCGGGGTCGCGGAAATCGACGCCGGGGAGGGCGCCGTTGCGCATGACATTGATGGCGGTGACGGAGAGCAAGGCGGCGCCCACGCCGTGTCCGCAGACGTCGAGCAGGTAGAGGGCGAAGTGGTCGTCATCGAGCCAGTGGTAGCCGAAGGAATCGCCGCCGAGCTCGGTGGACGGGATGAGGCGCCAGTCCACCGGGATGGTGCGGGAGAGTCCGGCGGGCGGGAGGATGGAGCGGACGTAGTTCTCGGCCTCGGTGAGCTCGGCCTGGAGGCGCTTCTGGGTTTCTTCGATGGTTTTGACGTAGGTGCGTTCCTGGTCGCGGAAGCGTTTTTTCTCGAGGCCGGCGCCGATGCGGGCGCGGAGCAGGGTGGGGTTGAAAGGCTTCGGGAGGAAATCCTCGGCACCGCGCTCGATGCAGCGGACGACGCTGGCGAGTTCGTCGAGGGCGGAGATCATGATGACCGGCAGGTGGCGGAGAGCGGGGTCGGTCTTGATGGCGTCGAGCGTGGAGTAGCCGTCGAGGACGGGCATCATCATGTCGAGCAGCACGAGGTCGAACGACTCGGCGCTGCGGAGGCGGTCGAGCGCGGCCTGTCCGTCGACGGCGGAGGCGACGGTGTGGCCCTGGCGCACGAGCTGGCGGGAGAGCATGTCGCGGTTCCCCTCGTTGTCATCGACGACGAGGATGTGGCCGGTGATGGGCGCGAGTTTGTCCTGCGGGAGGGTGCCGGTCGTCTCGGTGAGGAGCGTCGTGTAGTTGGCCGGAAGATTGTTGAAGACCGCGAGCGGGTCTTCGGGGGAAGCGGCGGGCTGCGGGGCGCGGGAGCCGGAGCCGGCGAACGGGAAGGGGGCCGCGGTGGCGGTGCCGGCATCAACGACGTCGCCGGAGAGCGAGAGGCGCTCGTCGGTGAGGTTGTCGTTGATGAGGTTGAGCAGCTGCTTGGCGGCGTTGCGGATTTTCCCGAGGTCGGAGTCGTAACCGGTGTGGCCGGCGTCGGCGGCCTCCTCCATGAGCAGCTCGCTGTAGCCGAGGATCTGGTTGATCGGGGTGCGCAGGTCGTGGCGCAGGTGCGAGAGCGGCGTCGGGTCGGACATGGTCAGGCGGCGGGCGTGCCCGGACCGGCGTATTTCTCGATCTTCGGGAGGAGACGGGTGAGCTCGATGGGCTTCGTGTCGTAGTCGTCGCAGCCGGCGGCGAGGGCTTGTTCACGGTCGCCGGCCATGGCGTGGGCGGTGAGGGCGATGACGGGAATGTGCTTGGTGGTTTCACCGGCCTTCACGCGGCGCGTGGCCTCCCAGCCGTCGATGACGGGCAGGCTCATGTCCATGAGGATGACGGCGGGCTGTTCGCTGCCGGCGAGATCGACGCCCTGTTGTCCATCCACGGCGATCACGACTTCGTAGCCCCGGCGCAGCAGGCGGCGCGAGAGCATGTCGCGGTTCATTTCATTGTCTTCGACGAGGAGGATCTTGGGCATCGGTGGTGGGAGACGGTCGGAGGCGGAGGGGTGTGTCCGCCTATCTGTCCGACTCAGGAAGCCAGGGTGGCTTTGAGGTCGGGGACGATTTTGAAGAGGGTGTGAAGGCCGGCGATTTCGAAGAAACTGCTGACCGGCGTGGAGAGGTTGCCGAGGATGATGGAGCCGCCCTTGAGGCGCTGCTCCTTCTCGGCCTGCATGAGGACGCGGAAGCCGGAGCTGGTGACGTATTCGACGTTGGAGCAGTCGATGGCGACTTTTCCGCCGGTGAGCAGCGGGAAGATGGCGGCCTTGAGTTCCTCGGAGCCGGCGTTGTCGATTTTGCCGTCGAGCGAGAGGACGGTCCAGGCGCCTTGGGTGGTGGTGGTGATAGTCATGGTGGTGTGTGAGTGGTGAAGACTAACCAGCTAACGGAGCCGGAACGGGATGCGGCAACCTCGGTGCGAGTGCAAAGACGTTACGATTTCGTGTCGGCAGTCGAGGAGGGTCAAGACTTTGCGAGGGGAGGACGGGAGGGAAACGCGGGGGACGGCGGGTTTTTGCCAGCAGATACGCTCAGATGCTCAGGCGGAGGGGAGGCTGATGGCGTCGGGGGAGCCGGAGCCTGACTTCAGGAGCGTGGCGAGCTGGCGGAGGAGCCAGACGGCGCGTTCGAAGAGGGAAGTCAGGTAAAAGAGGTGGGACTTTTGCTGGTGGTCGAGTGGCTGGGGGCCTGAGAGGAGGTTGCGGCGGAGGCGTTCCATGAGGTCGCCGCGGTCGGCGGTCATGCGGAGCAGCATATCCACCTCGTCGGGATCGGCGGAGCGGGCGGCGTCGAGGGCGGAGAGGATCAGCGTGTGCAGGCTCTCGGCGAGATTGTTGGTGAAGGAGCCTTCGGGGGCGGGGCCGCGATTGAGGGTGGTGAAGGTTTCGACGAAGGCGTGGGTGGTGTCGTTGAGGGAGGCGATGAGCGCGTGGCGGCGTTCGAGGGCGAGCACGCGGCGCGAAGTGTCGTGGTCGGTGTCGCGTTCGGTGAGTTCGCGGATGAACGCGTGCACCTCGGAGCCGACGGCGATGCCGGCGCGATGCAGGACGGACGCGGGCACGGGGGCGGTGGCGGCGGTTTCCGCGAGGACGGTGGCGAGCTGCGCGGGCAGATGGCCGAGCAGGTGGATCTGCTCCTTCTCGACGAGATCGAGGGCGGACTCGGGGTCCTCGAGGGCGTCTTCGGAGAGAAAGCGCGGGCGGGACAAATCCTGCTCGTCGGTGGGGGGGGAGAGTTTTTGGAGCCAGCCGGCGGCGGAGCGTGAGAAGACGAGGGCGGCGGTGACGGCGGTCGCCTGAAGGAAGAGAAATGCGAAGGCGAGACGGAGGTTGTCGCTGTCGGCGAGACGCTCGGCGAGGCCGAGGGCGAGCGGGATGCCGGTGAATTTTTCGATGTAGAACAGCGTGGCGAGCGTGAGGCCGGCGAAGCTGTTGATCAGCGCCTGGTAGAGCGAGAGCTGGCGAGGGATGCCTTGAAGGTTGGCCGAAAGCAGGAAGATGGAGAGGCCGACGCCGACGCCGGTGCCATACATCATCATGGCGGCCTGTTCGCCGGTGAAGAGTCCGCCGTGGGCGAGCGCGATGGCGATCACCGCGATGGCCGAGGAGGATTGGACGAGCAGGCGCAGGAGCAGGCCGAGGACGAAAGTGGCGAGGACGGAGCCCTGGAGGAACGTGACGACATCGGTGAACCACGCGAAGCCCGGGAGCGGCGCGAAGGCGTTCTTCATCATCTGCAGGCCGAAGAAGAGCAGGCCGACGGAGAACAATGCGGCGACGACGGGGCGGATGCGGACGGGACCGAGGTTGAAGGCGAGGGCGAGTCCGGTGACGCCGAGGACGTAGAGGAACGCGAGGTGGAGGTTGAACGAGACGAAGAAAACGAGGACGGCGGTGCCGAGGTTGGCCCAGGCGACGATGGGCAGCGCGCGGGCGGTCGTCATGAGTCCGCTCGAGACGAGGCCGGTGAGAATGAACGCGACGGCGGTGGAGCTCTGGGTGATTGCGCCGAAGACAAAGCCCCAGATGCCGGCGAGCACGGGATGGCGGGCCCAGCGGGAAAGTTGCTGGCGCAGGCGGCGACTGGTGAGGCCGTTCAGATGCGTGCGGATGCCTCCGACGCCGTAGAAAAACAAGGCGAGGCCGGCGAGAAAGAGCGCGACGAGTTCGGTCATGGACGCGGGCGGACGGCAGAAAACTCAGGCGCGGGAGGAGCGGCTTGATGCGAACACGAGCCAGAGCGAGGCGAGGACGGCGAGGGCGCCGATGATCAACGTGACGCGGCGCATCGTTTCGTAGCGTGCGGAGAATTCGCCGTTCAGCGCCTTGAGTTCCGCCTGCGAGGCTTGCTCGAAAGCCGTGGCGAGCGCGTCGAGTTCGTCGCTGAGTTTGCGGTCGATGCCGCGAGCGAGGGTGTCGACGCGGAAGGTGGAGTCGGCGGACGACGGATCAAAGGCCGCGAGCGCGGCGCGGTATTTTTCGGCCAGCTGTTTGTGCTCCGTGATGAGCGCGGCCGTGTCCAGCTTCGGAGCGGCCACGTAATCGAGGTCGGGGAAATCGCGACCGAGCGCCACGAGGGTTTCGCGGACGCTGGCCTCTTCTTTTTCGAAGCGCTCGCGATAGGCTGCGAAGTCGGCGGGGTTGCGGCCGCGCAGCAGGATGTTTTTCCATTCCTGGACTTGGGTCTTGAACGACGTGCGGGCGCGGACCGACTGGATGAGGACGTCGTCGAGGGCCTGGACGCGGGTCACGCCGACGATCGCGCGGGTGTTGGTGTAGTAGAGCGTGAAGAGCGCGGTGGCCCCGAGCACGAGGACCAGCAGGGAGACGAAAGCGGCGGTGGGGAGAAGGTTGGGACGGGCGGTGGCGGTCATGGTGCTGCTTGGTGGTTAACTCGAAGGCGCGGGTGCGCCCAGAGTTAGCCGAGAGCAGGAGGAAGGCCATGATCATTTCACGCCTGCGGCCATGGAAACCGCCTCTTTGTGTGACATTTTGGTGTCGGTGACCGAGGCGAAGGCTTTCCGGTAAAACGCCCAGTTGGCGTCGCCGAGGTGCTCATAGATGACCTTGGGGGAATGCGGGACGCCGGAGATGTAGTGGTAGTCGTGAGGGATGCCGAGGGACGTGAGTTTTTCGTGGAGCACCTCGTTGGGCTGGCGGAGCGGGCCGGTGACCTGGCGGATGAAGGTTCCGGTCTTGAGCGCGGCGGTGTTTTTCCCGGCGAGGGTGACGGGGTGCGCGGCGGTGAAGGCGTCGGCGTTGCGATCAAACACGCTGGCGAAGATGTCGGCGTGGCGGGTTTGCATCGTGTCGAGACTGACGAGGGCGGCGTCGATCATCGACACGGTGCCGAAGAGTTCCGGGTATTTGAAGCCGAGGTGGGCGGCGCCGAAACCGCCCATGGAAAAGCCTTCGATGGCGCGGCCCTCGCGCTTGGTCACGGTGCGATACGTGGCGTCTATGTGCGGGATCAGTTCCTTGATGATGATGGTCTCGACGGGACGGCGTTGGGTGGCGGAGTCGCAATAGAAACTGTCGATCATGCCGTTCACGAAGACCACGATCATGGGCGGAGTTTTTCCGTCGGTGATGGCTTGGGTGAGCCGTTCGCAGAAATCAGGCGCGCCTTGCTGCGAGCCGCCGAGTCCGTGCAGCCAGTAAACGACGGGGTAGCGGGTCGTCGCGGATTTTTCGTAGCCGGGTGGAAGATAGAGAAGGTAGCTGACCTTTTCGCCGGCGGCCTGGCTGTCGAACGTGTGTCGGGCGAGATTGGGGCCGGAGATATCGGGCATGATCCACGACGCGGGCGGACGGGGGCGCGGGCTGCCGGACGGTTGGGCGTGGGCGGAGAGACCGAGGAGACAGAGCAGCAGGACGACGGGGGTGAGCGACGTTTTCATGGTAAGCGGACCGTCAGCTTGAGACGGGAACGCGGACGCATGGTTACGCGCGTGCTGCGTCGGGGCGGCGCTTATCCCGTCTTGGGGAGTCCGCGGGTTTGCAGATCCATGAGGTGCGCAAAGTATCCGTCGGGGAGGGCGAGGAGTTCGGGGACGGAGCCGTCCTCAATGATGCGGCCTTGTTTGAAAACGAGCACGCGATCTACGCCGCGCAGGGTGGAGAGACGGTGGGCGACGATGAATGTCGTGCGACCTTTGCAGAGCACGTCGAGGTCGTCCTGCAGACGGGCTTCGGTCTCGAGGTCGAGGGCGCTGGTCGGCTCGTCCAGGATGACAATGCGCGGATCGCGCAGGAAGACGCGGGCGAGGGCGACGCGCTGGCGTTGTCCGCCGGAGAGGCGGCTGCCGCGCTCGCCGCAAGGCGTGTCGTAGCCGCGGTCGAGCTGGCGGATGAACACGTCGGCCTGGGCCTTGCGGGCGGCTTCCTCGACCTCGGCGTCGGAGGCGGAGGGACGGCCGAAGCGGATGTTTTCGCGGACGGACGTGTTCCAGAGAAACGCATCCTGTCCCATGATCGCGACGGAGCGGCGCAGGGCCAGCAGGCCGATGTCGGAGAGCGGAAGGTGATCGTAGAGGACGTCGCCCCGCTCGGGTTTGTAGAAGCCCAGGAGAAGATCAAGGAGCGTGCTCTTGCCGGCGCCGGTTTCGCCGACGAGACCGACTTTCTGGCCGGAGGGAATGTGGAGGTTGATATCGGTCAGCGTGGGTCTGCCCTCCTCCGTGCCGGGGTAGGTGAAGGTTACGTCGCGGACGGTCAGCTCGCCGTGCAGCGCGACCGCAGTGCGGCCGGCGGGAGTCTGGCGATAGCCCTCGAGTTCCTGCGAATCGAGGATGGCGAGCATGGCTTCGAGGCCGGGCTTGGCCTGCATCCAGGCGTCGTAACCGTTGAAGAACGCCTGAAAGCCGCCGCGCACAAAGCCCAGCATGCCGGCGAAGGCGACGAGCGCGCCGAGGGGGAGCATGCCGTTGAGGTAAAGAATGCCGCCGACGCACCAGACGATGACGCCGAGGTATTCACCGATCATCTGCATGCCCATCATGACCCAGCGCATCGTGACGCTCGCCTCGATACCGGCGCCGCGGACGCGCTCGATGACCTCGGAGAGTTCTGCGGCGACGCGCTCCTCGTTGCCGAGACTTTTGGTGACGCGCATGCCGCCGATGAACTCGACGACGCGGGCGGAAAAATCCTCGCCGGTTTTTTGCACGCGCGCGTTCAGCCGGTCGAGCCGCTGGCGGACCATGCGGAGGATGAGCACCTGCATCGGCACGGCGAGCAGCGTGATGGCGGCGAGCAGGGGGCTCAGCCACAGGAGATAAAGCAGAGAGCCGATGCCGAGCGAAAGCGACACCATGAGCTGGCCGGCGAGGTTGGAGAGAAACGCTTCCACGCGGCCGAGGTCCACGGTGACCTGGTTGGCGAGGGCACCGGCGCCGCGACGCGTGAAGAAGCCGAGCGACATGCGCTGGAGCTGGTCAACAAGCAGGCGGCGCAGGCGGGCGGTGGACGCGCGCACGAGCCGCTGACTGGAGGCGAAGGCGCGGACGGTGAACCACGCGTGCAGCGGCCAGAGTGCGAGGTTGGCCAGGGCATAGACGCCGATCCACTTCAGTTTTTCCGGCTGCGTGAGGGCGTCGTTTTGGAGGATCTTGTCCACCAGGATGCCGACGCCGGCGTAGAACGGCAGGTAGCTGAGAGCCTGCAGGGATTGGAGAATCGCGGCGGAGCGCAACAGGCCGGTTTCGAAGCGGACGAGGGTCCAGAGACGGCGGAGCGACGAGGCGGGGAGGTCGGTGCTTTGCACGGGTAACCTGCCACCGTAATCGCTTGGAAAAGCGCGACAACGCTATTCAAAAATCGCGCCGGGCGAGGGCGTGAAGACGAACGAGATCCACGACGGGAGCGTGCCGGCGGGACCGTCGGCGTGTTCTTTGACGCGGGTCAACGTCAGGCCGGCTTCAAGCGCTTGGTTGAGCGTGTCCTCGATGTTCCAGTGGGTGTCCACGATGGGCGTCTCGGCGCCGGGCGTGCCGACGAAAACGGTGAATGGAACGCCGTTGTCGAGGTAGCGCGCGCGATTGAAGTCGGTGCGATAGGTGGCGAAGCGTTGGTCGCGAAAACACGGGTGCGTGACCGAGGCAATCAGCAGACCGCCGGGCGCGAGCGAGCGCGCGAGCAGGCGGAGTGTGTCGAGACATTCGGCGCGCGTGGACCAGCACATCCAGACACCTTGGAGAAAAATCGCGTCGAATTTTTTGGTCCAGCCGGCGGAGGGTTGTTCGCAGAGAGTGACGTTGCCTGACTCGGCGGCGATGCGGAGACGCGCTTGTTCGCGCATGTGCGGGTCGCGTTCGTAGGCGGCGATTTGCGCCGGAACGAGGCGCGAGAGTTGAAGGGCGAAGCGGGCGTCGCCGCAGCCGAAGTCGAGGACGTTGGAGGGATTTTTGGCGGTGATGAGCTCGCGCAACCACGGGAAAACGATCCGGTCGCGGTTGTCTCCGCAATCGATGTAGCCGAGGGCGTCCATGCGGGGAGAGTTTGGTTAAGCGCCGGTTTTTTTGGCGGGCTTGAGCTTGAGGACGGAGCGGACGGCTTCGACGAGGGTTTCGCCGGTGAAAGGTTTTTTGACCATGCCGCTCACGCCGAGCGCGGTGAGGCGCGGGAGGACTTTGTGGTCAGTGGTGGAGATCATCATGATCACGGGGAGATCCTTGAGCTGCTCGTTGGAGCGCATCATCTCGAGCATCGTGTCGCCGTTCATGGTGGGCATGGCGACATCCAGAAGGATCAAGTCGGGGAGGACGCGTTCCATCGCGAAGAGGCCGGTGAAGCCGTTGGTCGCGTCGTTCACGTCGCAGTCGAAGGCGGCGAGGGCTTTTTGGGCGATGAGGCGGACGGCTTTGGAATCGTCGATGACGAGGATGTTGGGACGCTTGGGCACGGGGTTATCAGCGCGAGTCCGGCGGATTTGGCAAAGGGTTTGTTGGGACCGCTGCCGACGGCCGGCCCTCAATCGGCTCGGTCAATCGTGGCCGGAGTGGACGTGGTAGAGCACGTCGTGGAAGAGCGGTTCTTCGCAGGTGCGTTCGGCTTCGAGGGCGGCTGCGAGGTGCTCGACCATGATCACGGATTCGACGCCGGCGCGGCGGCGGGCGAGTTCGATGGTGCGGTGGAGCTGCATGTAGTTGCCCGGCCAGGGCTGGTCGGTGATCCAGCGAAGCGCAGTCTGGGCAAACGCACCGCGGCCGGTGCCGACGCGGCCCAGGATGGAGCGCGCAATCTCGGGCCAGTCCTGCCGGCGCTCTTCAAACGGCGGCAGCTGGCGGGTCGAGGCGACGGCGCGCATGAGGAGAAATTCGTCGAAGAGATTGTCGCAAAGCGAAGTGCGCGCGCAGAGGACGAGGCGGAGGGTTTTGGAGATGGCGACGTGCCGTTCGAGGCGGCCGCGCACGAGGTTTTCGAGCAGCGACTGGCGCATGGCGGGCAGGCGTTCGGCGTCGAGCACGATCAGGAAAACGGGGTGGCCGTCCAGGGCGGCGGAGACGAGCAGCGTGTCGAGGTGATCGAGGGTGAGTTCGTCGGCGTGGCAGACCAAGGTGTGGACGTTGGTGGTTGGCGCGAGGCCGAGGGCGAGTTCGAAGCGGCCGGAGCCGACGGGACCTTCGAGAACGGCGACGGAACGGAAGGCTCGCAGCCGGTTGAAGTCTTCCTGGAGCCTGTCGGCGTGCAGAGAAGTGCCGGAAAAGAGCGGACTGGTGACCGTGGCGGCGAAGGGGCTGGTCGTGTAGCGCGTGGGGAGGAGCGTGGGGGTGGAGGAGCCGCGCGGGTCGCGGTGCGAGAGGGCTTCGGCGACCTTGGTGAGCAGTGTGCGGGTTTCGACGGGCTTGCGGACGAGATCGGCGATGCCGAGTTCGCGGTAGCGGGTGGCCTCGCGTTCGGTGACGGCACCGGAGCATACGATCACCGGCATGTCGGGGAGAAAATCGCGCAGCTCGGTGAGGGTCTCGATGCCTCCAAGATTGGGCATGTCATTGTCGAGAATGGCCAGATCGAAGGCGTGGGTGCGGAGCGTGGAGAGCGCCTGGCGTCCGTCGTATACACTGATGACATCGTAACCGGCGCTTTCGAGGAGAACCACGAGAACGGCGACGGCTTCGTGCGAGTCATCGATGATGAGCACTCGTGAAGTCTTGGAGTTGGACGTGACCATGACTGGGGAGGGGTATAACTAAGCCGGTCTTAGGCCATACGGTTTGCCGCAGGGCTGAAAGCGTTAAATATTCGTAAAGCCACTGGGCTGGCAGGGGTAGATTTATTATTTAAAAATCACTAAATCATGTAGTTGTGTTGAATTCATTAGATTCATGCGGTGACGGATTTTACAGAACCGGGGCAAAAGGCGGCTCGTGCGATACGGGGGCAGGGTTTATGCGGAAGGTTCAAAATTGATGATTACGGACACCAAAACACGCGGCGGGGCGGAGGCGGACGGGACGCGGGTGGAGAGCGTGAGCGAGTTTACGCGGCGCGTGAAAACCGTGCTCGAAACCCAGGTGCGGCCGGGCTGGGTGCGTGGCGAGGTATCCAATTTGCGGTCACAGGCCAGCGGACATGTTTACTTTTCGCTGAAGGATGCGGGCGCGCAGTTGTCGGCCGTGTTGTTTCGCGGTGATGCGGCGCGTCAGGACGTGAAGTTGCGCGACGGCTTGCAGGTGGTCGTCTATGGCGAGATCTCGGTTTACGAGGCGCGCGGGAATTATCAGCTGATCGTGCGCGCGGTGATCGAGGACGGCGTGGGGCGGCTGCAGAAAGAATTCGAGGCGCTCAAACGGCGGCTGGCGGACGAAGGGTTGTTTGCGGCGGAGAACAAGGCGGCGATTCCGACGATGCCGCGGACGGTGGGCTTCATCACGTCGCCGACAGGCGCGGCGGTGCAGGATTTTGCGCGGATACTGATCCGTCGCGGCTGGCGCGGACGCGTGGTGGTGCTGCCGGCGAAGGTGCAGGGCGAAGACGCGGCGGCGGAGATGATCGAGATGCTGCAGCTCGCGCAGGATGAGGCGGCGTGCGGCGTGCGGTTTGATTTGTTGGTGATCGGGCGCGGCGGCGGTTCGCTGGAGGATTTGTGGGCGTTCAACGAAGAGCCGTTGGTGCGTGCGGTGGCGGCGTGCCGGCTGCCGATTATCTCCGCGGTGGGGCACGAGATTGATTTTACGCTGTGCGATTTCGCGGCGGATGTGCGCGCGGAGACGCCGAGCGCGGCGGCGGAGTTGATCTCCAGCGGCTTTGTGGCGGCGGCGGAGCGCGCGGCACGGTTGGCGGAGGATTTGCAGCATCATGTCGGTGCCGCGCTGGAGGCGGCGGGCGAGCGGCTCGATCATGCGCGATCGCGGTTGCGGTTGCTGGCGCCGTCGGCGCAGGTGGAGCGCGGATTTTTGCGGCTCGATGATTTGTCGAACCGGTTGAGTGCGTCGCTGGGGAAGACGGTGCAGGTGCGGCGTCAGCGGTTGACGGAAGTGGCGGGGTTGTTGCGCGAACGTTCGCCGCAGCGGCGCGTGGAGTCGGAGTCACAGCGGTTGCTGGCGCTGTGGAAGCGGTTGCAGGCAGCGAGTCCGGCGTCGGTGTTGAACCGCGGATTCGTGATCATGCGCGATGCGGCTGGGAAGCCGGTGCAGAAAAAAGCCGCGGTCCAAAAAGGACAGCGGCTGGCGGCGGAGTTCGCCGATGGAACGGTGCCGGTGAAGGCGGAGGAGTGAGGCTTACTTGGCGGCGGGGACCAACGCGGCTTCACGGGTGCGCTCGGCTTTGACGGCGGCGAGGGCGTGGGTGCGGAGATCGGCGGCGTCTTCGGCCGTCAGGCCTTTCGGGATGAAGCCGGCGGGGATGTTGGAGGTGTTGAACAGAAACTGATACCACACGGCGGCACCGAGGTATTGGCCGGCGGCGTTGCAATGGATGGCGTCGAGGGTGAGGACGGGTTCATCGGCTTTGTTTTTACCCCATTTCCAGCCGACGTTGAGGCTGGTGCGCTGGTCGGGGAGCTGGCCGGCGGGTGTTTTTTTTAAATCGAAGTTCGGGTCGGTTGCGTAGGTCCAGCGCGGGGTCTGGCGGGCGAGGTTCAGGGCGTCGCCGACGGGGATGACGCGGAAGCCTTTGCCATCGGCGAAATTTTTGTAGGTGGAGCTGATGCCCGCATACATCTTGGAGGGTGTGAAGCCGTCGCCTTTTTTGAACCAGTCGTGGTCTTCGCGGTAGGCCCAGGTTTCGTGGACGACGATCTCGGCGGTGGGGGCGTATTTATGGATGGCGGCGATGAGCTCGTCGGCGAACGGCTGAAAGGTCTCGGGCTTGAAGCTCAGCTGGCTCCATTGCTGGATGGTGACGATGTCCCAGGGTTGGGCGGAGAGCATTTCCGGGAGCGACATGTCGCGTTTTTGTCCGGTTTTGGGATCGGTGGCGCCCTTGTAGGCGTGGCCGTTGGGATCGCCGGCCTCGGCTTCCTTGAGGTGGCGCGCGTGGCGTTCCAGCGGGCAGCCGCCGATGCTGGCGCGGCCGATGATGAGTTCTTTGCCGCCGGCCTTGACGACTTGCGGAAGGAGGCGGGTCGCGTCCTCGGAGAAGCTGTTGCCGATGGCGAGCAGCTTGAGGGACTCGCGTTCGGCGGCGTGCGAGGGAAGCACGAGCGCGACCGCGAGGATGACGGCGGACAGCAGGCGGGAAGGACGAAAGGACGGAGGTAGGATACGCATGGCTGAGGGTAAGAGGTGACGCTGCGGCAGCGCGCCCCGTTACGTCAACGCCTGCGCATTTCCCGGCGACGGAGGAAAAATAAACCGCAACCGATGCCCATGATGGCGGCGGTTGCGGCGGGCTCGGGGATGGGGGTGGGCGTGACGTCGGCAAGGGCGGAGCCGTAGCGGAGCTCGTCGACTACGCCTGCGTCGTTTACGGTAACGAGAGCGAAAGCGTCGCTTGTTGAAAACGTGAAGGTGCCGCTGGTTATGGTTTGGGTGGCCGTGGCGGTCACCGATGTGCCGGCCAACGCGGTTTCATCCCCGCCCGCGGACAGGAACGCAGCGTATTGCGATGCAGTGAGGGCCCAGAGTTTGGCAACGCCGGTAGTGCCTGCGCTAAGAGGCGTGCCGACGTTGGTGAAGCTGCTGATGATGATATAGGTGGTGTTTAGGGAGAGGGATGCCGTGCCGTTGGTCGAGGCGAGCGTGGTGGCGTTATAGCCCACCGATACGGTGGTGGAGGCGGTGGTCGGACGTGAGTCGGCCCAGCTGTTGAAATGACCGCCAGTGCTATCGGAGGGTTTGAGGCCAATGCGGATCAGCGCACCGTCGTTTGAGGCAGAACCGCGAGCGGACAGATTTATAAGGTAACTGCTCCACAGAGTGCCGGTGAAGGTGACGCCGAGATCGGCACCGATGACATTGGTGCCGGCCGTGAAGCTCAACGCACCGCCGCTCGTAGTGAGTGATCCAAAGGTGAGGCCGGTATTTTGCACGCTGTAGTTCAGTGTGCGCGTGGTGGAGACGCCGTCGTCGTAGTAACCCACCGCCGTGTCGAGCCCGACGGTGTTGTTGTTCGGCGTTTGTCCTGCAAGAGCTCCGGTCGTGTAGCCATTGAAGCCCTCATACACGAGGAGCGTGGCGCGGACGGGCACGGCGGTCGTGACGACAGCCAGAATAAAAATGGCGGCGGAGCGGAGAAAGCGGGTGCGGGAAACGGTGTTCATGGCGGGGTCGCATGAACCGCGAAGGGGTAGGTCGCGGACGGTGGGGTGGCTGAAACGTAGGCGTGCCGGGGCTCCCTGCAACCTTTGGCTGCATGAAGATTCCCGATGCAACGGGACGGCAAAAGGCGGGGCGATGAGGCCCCGCCTTGGCGGTTATCGAAGGGGAGTGGCGAGAGGTTGTCTCAGGCCTTGGGGAACTTGATCCATCTGGCGCCGGTCTGGGAGGACTTCACAACCGTCTCGATGAAGGCCATGCCTTCGACGCCGTCGGCGATGGTGGGGAAATCGAGATCCTTGGGCTGGGCTTTGCCGAAAACTTCGGCGCGGACGGCGCGGAACACGTCCTGGTAAATGTTGCCGAAGGCTTCGAGGTAACCCTCGGGGTGGCCGGGAGGCGTGCGCACGAAACGCGCGGCGGAGGGGGCGAGGTAGCCTTGTCCGCGTCCCCAGGTCTCGGCGGGCTTGTCGGGGTATTTCACGACGAGCTGGTTGGGGTGTTCCTGGCGCCACTCGAGTCCGGCTTTTTCGCCGTAGACGCGGATGTTGAGATTGTTCTCCTCGCCGACGCTGATCTGCGAGGCGTGGAGAATGCCCTTCGCGCCGCCTTTGAAGCGGAGGAGAATGTTGCCGTCGTCATCGAGCGGGCGGCCTTTCACGAAGGCGGTGAGATCGGCGCAGAGGCTGTCGATTTCGAGCCCGGTGATGTAGCGGGCGAGGTTTTCGGCGTGCGTGCCGATGTCGCCCATCGCGCCGGCGGCGCCGGAGCGTTTCGGATCGGTGCGCCAAGCGGCCTGTTTCTGGTCGGTCTTTTCGAGCGCGGTGGAGAGCCAGCCCTGCGGATACTCGACGACGACCTTGCGGATGGCGCCGAGCCGGCCTTCGCGCACGAGGGCGCGGGCCTGCTTCACCATGACGTTGCCGGTGTAGTTGTGGGTGAGCGCGAAAACCTTTTTGGACTTCGCGACGATCTTGCGGAGGACGACCGCTTCCTTGAGGTCGAAGGTGACGGGCTTGTCGCAGACGACGTTGAAGCCTTTTTCGAGGAAGAGTTTCGCGGGCGGGAAGTGCTGGTGGTTGGGCGTGACGATGACTACGAAGTCGAGACGTTCGCCGGCGGGCTTCTTTGATTCGGCCTCGGCCATGTCGGCGTAGGAACCGTAAACGCGCGCAGGGTTGAGGAAAAGATCCTCGCCGGAGGCGGCGGAGCGGACGGGGTCGGAGGAGAAGGCGCCGGCGACGAGTTCGGCCTGGCCGTCCATTTGAATGGCGATGCGGTGGACCGCGCCGATGAAGGCGCCGCGTCCGCCGCCGATCATGCCGTAGCGGAGTTTTCTGTTCATGGAAGTAGCGAGTAGTGAGTAGCGGGTAGCGAGTAGATCAGAAAAAGAGGTAGCATGCTCGCTACTCACTACCCGCTACTCGCTACTTCTGGTTACTGATTCTTTTTGTCGAAAGCGGCGTCGAAGGCGACGGCGCTCGGGGGGAAGTCGAGCTTGCGGACGAAGGCGGAGGCCTCGGTCGCGCCGTGGACGCGGTCCATGCGGATATCTTCCCACTCGACGGAGAGCGGGCCGCGGTAACCGACATCATTCAAGGCGACGATGATGTCCTCGAACTTCACGTCGCCGTGGCCGAGCGAACGGAAATCCCAGGCGCGGCGGGCGTCGCCGAAATTGGTGTGTCCGCCGAAGACGCCGACGTCGCCGTTTCCGTGGCCCCACCAGACGTCCTTCATGTGGGCGTGGAAGATGCGGGAGCCGAATTCGCGGATGAATTTCACGTAGTCGACGCCCTGATACGCGAGGTGGGACGGGTCGTAGTTGAAGCCGAAACGCGTGTGGCCCTTCACGGCGGCGAGGGCGCGGTGGGCGGTGGCGATGTCGAAGGCGATCTCGGTCGGGTGGACCTCGAGGGCGAAGTTCACGTTGGCGGCGTCGAAGGTTTCGAGGATGGGGCCGAAGCGTTTGCCGAAGTCGGCGAAGCCGGCGTCCCAGAAGGCCTGCGAGGTGGGCGGGAAGGCGTAGATGGAGTGCCAGATGGAGGAGCCGGTGAAGCCGTTGACGACGGCGGGGGAAGCGTCCTTTCGGGCGGAGGCGCCGGGTCGGGCGTCAAAGAAAACGCGGGCGGCCTTGGCGGCGAGGGCGAGTTTTTTGGCGGCGCGTTTGCGGACGCCCTCAGGCTCGCCGTTGCCCCAGACGTCGGGCGGGAGGATGGACTTGTGGCGCTCGTCGATGAGATCGCAGACGGCCTGGCCGACGAGGTGGCTGGAGATGGCGAAGCAGGTGAGGCCGTGGTCCTTCAGGAGCTCCCACTTCTGGTGGACGTATTTTTTGGAGGATACGGCGGCGTCGACGTCGAAGTGGTCGCCCCAGCAGGCGAGCTCGAGACCGTCGTAGCCCATTTTTTTGGCGAGGGGCGCGAGTTGTTCGAGGGGGAGGTCGGCCCATTGGCCGGTGAAGAGGGTGACGGGACGGGGCATGGGTGGGTGGGTTGTTGCAGGGAACTCAGGAAATCAGGGACGGAAGTGAAGGCTTAATTATAGATCCAGTATTTGCGGGTGAGCTGCTGGTAGTTGAGGGCCTGGGCGCGCCAGGCGGAGATGTTGGTGGCGACATCGACCCGCGCGCCGTCGCGCTTCAGGTCGTTCCACCAGGCGGTGGAGCCGACATGGATGTTGAACGAGCGCATCTCCTTCGAGCCGAGTTTGGCGAACGGGTTGGGCGGATCATACACGCAGGCCAGGCGCATGAGATAAAAGCTGAGTTCGGTGGGGCGCCACGACTGCCAGTTGACCACGTCGACGTAGACGCCCTCCTTGGGTTTTCCGTCGGTGTCGGGCAAGGTGAGCTTGCGGTAGGCGAGCCCGGGGATGTTGAGCGCGGTGAGGTCGCGCACGAGGCGGTCGGCGGGGACGTTTTTGAAGGTGAGTCCGCGGAACGGATGGCTGGCGCCGATGCCGTGCTTGAAGCCGCTGTATTCGCAGCCGAGGCCGGTCATCGCGTAGCCCATGACGGCGGGGAAGTCGCGGACCATCGGGGAGGTCGGGACGAAGCGCAGGCCGGTCTCGGGCCAGCGCATGGTGCGTTTCCAGCCGCGCATGGGGACGATGGTGAGGCGGCCCTTGCGGCGGACGGACTCGGGGACGTCGAGCACGCCGGGTTCGCTGGCGGCGAGCTTGGCGAGCTCGCCCAGGGTGAGACCGTGGACGTAGGGTATCCGGAAAGCTCCTACGCCGCTGAACCATTCGCGGTCGAGGAGGGGGCCGTCGACCTTGAAGCCGCCGAGGGGGTTGGGGCGGTCGAGGATGATGACCTCGACGTTGTTGCGGAAGCACTCGTCCATGGCGTAGCGCATGACCACGTTGTAGGTGTAGGAGCGCACGCCGATGTCCTGCAGATCGATGACGAGGGCATCGATGGTCTTGAGCTGGGCCGCGGTGGGTTTGCGGTTTTTGCCGTGGAGGGAGTAGATGGGGAGCCTGGTGCGCGGGTCGATGGAGTCGTCGACGTTGGTGGAGGCCTTGATGTCGCCGGAGAGGCTGTGCTCGGGGGCGAAGAGCGCGACGAGCTTCACGTTGGGGGCGCGGCGGAGGACCTCGATGGTGCTTTCACCGCGGCGGTTGACGCCGGCGGGATGGGTGAGGAGGCCGATGCGTTTGCCGGCGACGGCGCGGAAGCCGGTGGCTTCAAGCGTGTCGATGCCGAGCATGACCGGAAACACCACGGCCGGGGTGACCGGGGCGGGGCCGGGGGCCGGCGCGGGTGTGGGCCGGGCGACCGGCTTGGGCTGGCTGCTGGGGGGCGTGGGTGCGGGTGCGGGGGCGCTTGAGCGACAGCCGGCGAGCCCGGTCAGGCCTGCGACGAGGGCGATGAGTAGCGGGGTGGCGAAAAGGCGGGGGAGGCCGGACATGCGGGGCTTACTGTGAATCCGGCGGGGAATCCGTCGAGCTGGAAGCGGTTTTACTAGCGAGAACTTTGCGGTTGGGCCGGCTCGCGGGGATTGGACGCGCGAGCCGGCCTGTTTCCGCGGGGGATCAGGGCGCGGGGACGAGGCGGATGGCGTCGGCGACGACGTAGCCGTTGGTGCCGTTCGTGCGGACCTTCACGCCGTGGCCGGAGGCGGGCGAGAGGGTGAAAGTGCCGAGGGTATACCAGTCCGCGCCGGATTGCTGCTGGTTGACGACGACGGTGGTGGTGCCGCCGGCGTGGATGACGTCGAAGGGGACGTTGGTGGCGCGGTTGGCGTGGGAAGACCACCGGGTCTGGACCACGTAGCTCCGCGACTGTTCGAGCGCGGGCGTGAACTGCACGCTCTTGGTGCCGCCGGCGGTGGCAAAGAGGTAGTTGATGCCGTAGAAACCGCTGCCGCCGGTGCCGGGGCTCCAGGAGCCGGTGACGGTGAGGCCGGACGGGGCGGTGTTGTCGAGCGGCGCCGGGGCGTGGACGAGCCCGGTGTTGCCGGTGGAGCTGAAGGTGCCGGTGAGGGCGCGGGTCTCGCCGGTGAAGTCGTTGTAGGTGACCTGGGTGTTGTAGGTGGTTTGGGCGACGATGCCGTAGTGGTTGCCGGGGTGGGTGAAGCCGGCGGTGGTGCTGTTGAACGTGTTTTCGCTGACGATGCTGTTGGTCGCGTTGGCGAAGAAGATGCCGTGCTGCGTGAAGTCGGTGATCGTGTTGTCGCGGATGATGATCGTCTCGTGGAGCGAGCCGGGGGCGAACGCGTCGGTGATCTTGCCGTTCACGGAGTCGATCTGGTTGAAACAGACGGTGATGGCGCCGACGTCTTTGCCGAGGCTGTCGAAGCCGCAGTGTTCAAGGTGGTTTCCGACGATGGTGACATCGCGGCAATAGGAGCCGTTGAACCACTGGGCGGCTTCGTTGTAGAGCGCGATGCCGGGGGAGGAGCAGCCGAGGTAGTCGTTGTTCTCGATCATGCCGGTGGCGGCGCGGACAATGGCTCCGCGACCGCGCACGGTGAAGGTGTTGCCGGTGATCATGAAGCGGTCGTTGCGACGGCTGGCGTTGAAGAGCTGCACGCGCTGGTCGTCGCCGATGGCGGTGTCGGCGTAGAGCACGAGATCGTTGTAATCCGTGGAGGTGAGCGCGGGGGTGAAGGTGACGGTGGTCTCGCCCGCGGTGCTCACGGTGGCCACGGTGTAACTCGCGCCGAGGAAGCGGCCGTCGTGCGGATGGAAGATCCGGAAGACGTCGCCGACGGAGAGATTCATGTAGGTGTTTTTGACGACGAGGCTGGTGGTGGCGGGCTTGGCGGTGACGGCCATGCCTTTGTTGTAGAGGGCGACACCGTCGTCGCCGTTGCCGATGAACGTGCAGCCTTCGATCCAGGGGCCGATGGGGTTGGCGCGGCAGTGGACGCCGTCCGCGTTGGCGGAGAGGTAGCGGGAGGTGTCGCGAAGGATCGATTGGCAATTGAGGACCTTCAGCTCGGAGCCGTCGTAGGAGTAGTAATTGCCCATGGGGCTGGCGTAGCTGGTGACGCCCGAGAAGGTCAGGTCGGTGACCCGCGTGGTGGAGACGAAGGAGCCCATGTTGAGGCGGCAGAGGATGGCGAGGATGTCGTCGGCCGCGAAGTAGGTGCCGGATGTGGAGCCGGCGTGGTAGATACTGTAACGGGCGGGGAGGGTGCTGCCGTTGGAGCGCGTGACGTCGGCTGCGGCGATGCCGAAGGCGCCGGGGGTGCCGGGCTTCAGGCGTCCGCGGTTGTCCTTGTCGAGGAGGCAGGTCCAAGACCAGTGGTCGGTGAAGACGGGGTTGTTGGTGAGCTCGGGATAATAGGCGGACGTCTGGCCGGTGATGGGCATGAGCTCGACCTCGAGGCTGAGGTTGTTCGCGGTGGATGTGTTGGAGATGACGCGAACGAGGGAGTGGGGCACGGGGTCATAGTCGACGACGAGGTCGCGCACGGTGACGCGGCTGGAATCGGTGATTTTGAGGAAGCCCATGTGGGGCTTGTTCTTGATGAGGATCTGCGTGCCGTTGCCGTTGATGACGAGGTTGGTGACGCTCGAGAGGGTGAAGAGAAACGCGGCGGAGTCGCTCCCGACATCGAAGGTGAAATTGCCGTTGAGCGGGAAGTTCACCACCGAGGCGGAGCCGGCGAGTTTGGTGCGGATCGTCGCGAGGGAGTCGCCCGTCAGAATGTTGACGGTGGTGGCAGGCGTGGCGGTCGTGTAGGTGGCGGCGGTCGAGGTGGCGGAGGCGCCGGCGGCGTCGAATGCGGTTACGCGCCAGTAGAGCGTGCCGGCGGACAACGGTGCGAGGGGAACGTAGCGGGGGATGGAGAGGTTGGCTCGCGTGGCAATGAGCGGCGGTGTGAAGCCGGAGTTGGACGAGAGTTCAATCTGGTAGCTGGCCGCGCCGGAGACGGGTTGCCAGGTGAAGCCGGGGTGGGGCATGTAGCCGGTGGAGCCGCCGGCGGGCGTGGATAGGACGGGGGCGGTGATGGCAAACACACGGGCGGCGCAGGCAAGGGCCAGGCCGGCGGCAAGCAGTCCGGCGCGGAGACGCGAAGGATTCGGGTTCATGGGGTTTGGGGTAGGGGCTGGGAATTTCGGGCCGGAATGGTCCGAAAAAGGGGCAGGCAGTCGCCATGCCCCAAGGCTGTGTCTTCAAAATAAACCGACGCCCCGCCAGGGCCCTTCGGGTGGCAGGGAAACGAGACTGGGCCGGCGTTGCCCTCGGCGGCACGGGCCGCTGGCCCGCCTCCGCCTCGGTCGCCTTGGCCGAGTCCCGTTTTCCTGCCACGAAGCATCGGTTTATTTTGAAGACACAGCCTGATGTAGGGGTTTTGCGAATACGCGGGGTAGGCGAAGAAAGCGGGGTGCGCGGGTCAGACCCGGCGCTGGAGACTGACGGTGGCGGGGTCGCCGCCGAGCTCCTCGAAGAGGACCAGGCTGTTGTGCTCGCGGAGCCAGTCGGAGGGGACGTGGTAGTGGCGCTGGGTGGCGGTGCCGCTGGGGATGGCGTCGAGGCTGCCCTTCATCCAGACCATCCACGGGCCCATGGGATCGGACTCGGGGATGTTCCAGTAGCGGCCGAGGCAGCGGCCGTTGAGCCAGGCGAGGCCCTTGGTCATGCCGCCGAGATCGAGGGCGAAAGGACCGCCGGACTTGGGACGGGCGAAGGTGGTGCGCCACCAGGAGAGCGGGCGCGTGTGCGGGCGGGCGGGGGATTTTTTCCAAGGCGCGAGGGAGCCGGCGTCGGAAAAAAGCGCGGTGCGTTCACCGAGGAGGCCGGGCTGCATGCGCCAGGCGGCGGCGAGCTTGCGTCCGCGCCAGCGGACAGGAGCCCAGAGGCCCTTGTGTTCGTCGGCCATGTTGGCGTAGCCGATCATCCAGTCGCCTTTGATGAGGCCGAGGGCGCAGGCGAGGATCGAGAGGCGGTGGCGGCCGGCGGGCAGGTCGAGCGTGAAGGTCTGGGTGAATTTGCCGGCGTCGAGTTTGCCGCGGCGTTCGCGGAGCGGGCCGGGCGTGGTGGCGACGGGAAGGCCGTCGATGAAGACGTGAACGATGTCGGCGACGCGTTCGAAGAGAAGTTCGCCGGAGCCGGCGTCCTTGGCGGAGACGACGAGGTCGGTCTCATACCAGCAGTAGTCGGTTTCGTCGCGGGTGAGGAGGAGTTGCTCGACGGGTTTGGGCGAGACGACGGCGGACTGGAGATCGACGGGCCAGTTGCCGGGGAGCGGCTCGGCGCGGTGGACGAAGGGGGCGAGTTTGGCGCCGGAGGCTTTCCACGTGCGGCGAATGGGGCGCGGGTGGTCGCCGCTGTCGAAGGCGATTTTTCCGGCGGCGGTGACGATGCGCACGGAGCGCGGGGCGAGGGCGTGGTCCTTGCCGGCGTGGCGGATGACGGCGGGTTCGGAGGCGTCGTTGCAGAGAAACGCGAGGCCGGAAGAATAGGCGCAGACAACCTGGGCGGGACCGGCCTCGGTGACGACGGGGCGTTCGCAGTCGATGAAATCGGCGGCGCAGTCGCGGAGGGCGTGGTTGAGGCGGGCGAGGTGGAGGGACTTGGTGGTGGGGAGTCCGTATTCGTCGAGCGGGGCGCCGAACTCGTAGGCGGTCGTGAGCAGATACATGGACTCGCGGCCGAAGTTGGTGCCGCCGTGCCAGAGGAAATAGTTAACGCCGGAGCCGCCGGCGGCGAAGAAGCGTGCGGTGGCGTAGGCGAGTTCCTCGGGCTGGCGCTTGGGGAGGACGCCGCCCCAGGTCTGATACCAGCCGGTCCAGTTTTCGGTCCAGAGCGCGGGGGCGCGGGGATGGGCGCGGAAATGATGCGGGATCATTTCGTGGGCGCGGAAGGCGTTGATGGTTTCGAGCGAACCGTCGGCGCTGGCGACGGCGTTGTCCTGGCCGGCCTCGGCGGCGCGGCCGGCGGCGCAGGTGATCCACGGGATGCCGAGGTCGAGGGAGTTGGCGAGATCGACGCACCACTGGAGGTAGCGTTTGCCGTCCTCGCCGTAGGTGGCGGCGATGTTGTCGTATTCGTTCTCGATCTGGCCGAGGATGATGGGGCCGCCGTTGGCCGCGGAGAGGGGGCGCACGACCTCGGAGACGAGGCGGACCCAGCGGGCCATCTCGCGTTTGAAGGGCTCGTTGTCGGTGCGCATGCGGATGCCGGGGACGTCGCGCAGCCAGCCGGGGAGTCCGCCGAAATTCGTCTCGGCGCAGATGTAGGGTCCGATGCGGAGGATGACGTGGAGACCCTCGGACTGGGCGAGGCGGCAGAAATGAACGAGGTCGAGGCGGCCGGAAAAATCGAGGACGCCGGGGCGGCGTTCGTGGAGGTTCCAGAAGACGTAGGTCTCGATGGTGTTAAGGCCGGATTTTTTGGCGTGGCGGAAGATGCCGGGCCACATGTCCGGCGTGCTGCGCGGGTAGTGGACGGCGCCGCTGAGGATGAGCGTGCGGTGTCCGTCGATGAGGAGGGCGCGGTGGTCGTGGGAAACAATCATGGGAGTCGGTTGGGAAAAAGGAGGCGGACGTTCGGCGGAGCGGAGTGATCAGCGGGCGGGAAGCGCGACTTCGCGGGAGCGTTGGTCCCGGACCGCGGCGGCGGCGTGTTCGCGAAGGCCGGCGGCATCTTCGGCGGACAAATCGGGAGGCGTGAAGCCGGCGGGGACGGTGGAGGCGTTGAAAAGCACCTGATACCAGACGGCGGCGCCGAGGTAGCGGCCCGCGGTGTTGAGATGAATGGCGTCGAGCGTGAGCGCCGGTTTTCCGGCCTTGTCTTTGGTCCACTGCCAGCCGGCGTTCAGGCTGGTGCGCTGGTCGGGGAGTTGGCCGGCGGGCGGATTTTTGAAATCGAAATTCCTGTCGACGGCAAAGGTCCAGCGCGACGTCTGCCGGGCCAGTTGAAACGCGTCGCCGGACGGGATGATCCGGAAGCCGGTCTCGCCGGCGAGCTGACGGTAAGCGGCGCGGAGGCCGGCATACATTTTATCCGGGGTGAAGCCGTCCTGTTTTTGGAAAGCCGGGTGATCCTCGCGGTAAGACCAGGTTTCGTGGATCAGGATTTCGGCCCGGGGCGCGTAGCGGTGAATGGCGGCGATGAGCTGGTCGACATGCGGATGATAGGTCTCGGGTCTGTAGCTTTGCTGGCTCCATTGCTGGAGGGTGACGATGTCCCACGGGGCGGCGGCGAGGGCCTCGGGCAGCGTGACCGCGCGGGTTTTGCCGGTGACGGGATCCACGAAGGCCGTGTAGGCGCGTCCGGCGGGATCGCCGGCCTCGGCTTGGGCGAGATAGCGGGCGTGGCGCTCCAGCGAGCAACCGCCGGGATTGGCCTTGGCGATGACAAGCGTCTTGCCGCCCGCCCGGGCGAGGTCGGGAAGGAAGGTGGTCGCGTAGTCGGCGAAGCTGTTGCCGATGGTGAGGACCTTGACGGAGGTGCGTTCGGCGGCGGCGGGCGCGGCGTGGCCCGGCGATGGCGTGAAAACGGCGAGCGTGAGCAGCAGGACGGAGACGCTGCCGGCGATTCGCGTGCGGGGACGAAGAGAGGAAAAAATCATGGCGACAGGTCAGAGTGTGGTGCGGGGCAGGAGCACGCCGCTGAGATAAAGGTTGAGGCCGGCGTAGGCCGCGGGGTCCTTGGGCGTGTAGGCTCGCGATGCGAGGATGGCGGTTTTGTCGACGGGTGTATCTATAAGTTCGATACGAACGGTGTGCGGTCCGGCGGGCAGGGCGTCGGGGAACCACCAGGTGGCGATGCGGGAGTGTCCGTCCACGCAGAAGGCGTCGAAGAAGAGGGTCTCGACGGGCGGACGGTCGTCCACGGTGACGCGGAAGCGGCCGGAGTCGGAGGTCTTGAGGCCGGCGAGGCCGAAGGCGGTGCCGGTGAACGTGAAGACGGCCGCGGAGCCGGGAGAAGTGGCCAGCCAGGTGGGAGGGGTGAGATTGGCGGGTTGCCAGGCGGTGCGTTTGTCGCGGGAGGGGAGCGGGGCCCAGTCGCCGGTGCGTTTGAGTTTTTCGACGGAGAGGATTGTGGCGGTGTCCCACGGGGCGGGCGTGAGCGGAGCGGGCAGGGCGTGGGGCGCGGCGTCGCCGGTGAGGAGGCAGGGCAGGGCGCGTTCGATGACGGAGAAGTAGAGCCGGTGTCCGGCGGGAAGCGGGTGGGTGCCGTCGGCGGAGAAGACGAGGCGGCCGGTGGCGTCGCGGCCATCGGAGTTGGATCCGGGAGTGGCGCCTTTGAAGAGGAGTTGGCCGGCGTCGGCCAGACGGGCGACTTCGACGCCGAGTTGGAGGGACGGAATGCCATAGTGGGAGGCGACGTCCTCCATGGCGCGGGAGGTGGCGGTGGGTCGACCGGCCTGCAGGTCGGGGAGTTGCGCCTGGCTCAGCGTGTAAATGAAGGCGATGTCGGTGCGCGGGTTGGCCTGCCACGTTTGGCGAACGATGCCTTCCATGGCGGCACGGATGCGGGCGGGGTCGGCCCCGATGTCGTTGACGGCGAATTCGACGAACAGAAGGTCGGGGGAGTGGACCAGGACTTGGTCGCCGAGGCGGCAGGCGCCGAAGGCCGAATCGGTGCCGGGGATGGCGGCGAAGATTTCGGTGAGCGGGGACTTGGGATAGGCGGACTTGAGATGATCGCGGACGAGCACGCGCCAGCCTTGGGCGGCGGTGATGCTGCCGCCGAGGAAGGCGACGCGCACGGGTTCGCCGGCGGCGAGCCGGGCGTGGACGTTGGGCAGGCCGCCGCGCGGGGAGAGCTCTTCAAGGGCAAGGACGCGGGCGGACGAGCACAGTCCGAGCAACGCGAAGGCGCAGGCGAAAATGGGTTTTAACATGGCGGAACGCTGGCTTGCCGGAGGGGAGATGCGGTCGGGTCAAACGGAGTGCCGGGAAGAGGTATTTGGGATTAAACACGCAAACGTTTGCGTGTTTAAAGTCAAAAATGACCCCGTTGTTTAGTTTTACGAGAACCGAGGGATGCCGGAACGCGGGATGCGGAGGCGTAGGCTGGGGCGCGGACTTTAAACGGCGGCGGGGACGGCTGCGCGCAGGGAGCGGCAGGAGCTGCGTTTCACGAAGTCGGGCAGGAGGAGGACGGTGCGGCTTTCCAGCGAGTCGCCGGGGGGGCGGCGGTGGGAGCCGAGTTGAATCGCGATCTGGGCGAGGGTTTGGACTACGCGGCCGACGTGGATGTCGAAGGTGGTGAGCGGCGGATCGAGTTCGGCGGTGATGGGCAGGTTGTCGTGGCCGACGAGGCTGATGTCTCCGGGGATGGAGAGGCCGGCGGCGAGGGCGGCCTTGCGACCGCCGAGGGCGAGCCAGTCCGAGGCGAAGATCAGGGCAGTGGGGCGGTCGTCTTTTTTGAGGAGCGGGAGGAGGGTTTCATAGGCGCCCTCCTGGTTGCAGCGGGCGGCGGATTGCTCGAAGAGCCAGTCGGTGCGCAGGGGGAGATTGAACTCCTGCATGGAGGAGACGAATGCCTCCTTGTAGGCGCGGTAGTAGAACTCGCTGTCGGGCCCGGTGACCATGCCGATGCGCTCGTGGCCGAGGGCGGCGAGGTATTGGACGGCGACGTTGCAACTCTGGCGGGTGTCGGCGACGACGCTGATCTGGTCCGTGAAGGCGGACTGCTTGTCGTAGAGGATGGCGGGGATGCCGAGTTCGTGGACGACCGCGAAGGAGGATTCGTCGAAGTGGCCGTAGAAGAGGCCGACGTTCACCTCGAGAGCCTGGTCCTTGAGATCCTGATTGTCCTTGAAGTAGAGAACCTTGAGGTCGACGCCCTGGGTTTTGAGGGCGAGGCGGAGGCGCTCGATGAGGCCGAGGGCGCTGGGGTTGATCTCGCGATTGGGGCTGTAGTAGGGCGCGAAGAAAAGGCCGACGAGGAGCGAGGGCCGGTCCTTGAGCTGGCGGGCGGCGCTGCTGGGCGAGTAACGGTGCTCCTTGGCGGCGGCGAGGACGCGCTTGCGGGTCTTGAGGCTGACGCCGGGGCGGTTGTTGAGCGAACGCGAGACGGTGCCGATGCTGAGCCCGAGGAGGCGCGCGAGTTCCGTGATGTCGACCTTGGCGGATTCGCCGGCGGTGGCGTCGGGACTTTCGAATGTCATGAAGGCTGACATACTCTGCAAAGCGCCGGGTGCAATCATGGTTGAGCAATCAGCGAGCGCACATCGATCCGGCCGTGCGGCGGGGCGAAGAGGCGGACGGCGACCAAGCCTGCGTCGGGCAGGGCGGGACCGGGGTCGCGGGCATCCAGGCTCGCGATCACGGTGTCGTTGGCTTCCGCGAAGAGCAGGGTGGAGAGCGTGGTCTCCGTGGCGGACGGGCCGGGTTGGGTGGTGATGACGAGGCGATACCAGCCGCCGGCGGGAAATGCGGTCATGCGCGCCTGGGCGGACGGCAGCAGGTCGGTGGCGGGGATCGTGCCGGAGGGCCAGGTGGGCGTGCGGTAAACGCGGATCAAACCTCGGTCGGCGGCCGTGCGGCTGACGAGCACCAGATGCGAGGGGGATGCCTCGGATTTGCCATGCAGGTGGATGCCGAGAGAGGAGTCGTCCGCGGGCAGCCGGAACGTGATCGCGATGGTTTTGTCCGGCGTGAGGCTGGGCACGCCGCGTTTGGCGAGGATGATCGTGTAGATATTGGTGGCCGTAGGAGACCAGGAGAGGCCGTCCGCGGTAAGGGAGGCGAACTGGCTGGCGCCGTGTTCAATGAAGAGGGTGGACAACGCGCCGGGCTCATCGAAGGCGGCGAGGGTGCGCGGGATGCCGGGAGGATTCGGTGCGGCGGAGCCTCCGGCCGGTGCGGCCAGAGCGGACGGGATGGCCGGCGTCATGAGGACCCAGGCGATGGCGAGGGGGGCGGCGGTGCGGCGGATCGCGGTGACGAAGCGCCCGCTGTTGGCGAGGCCTGTGGGGCAAGCCGCCTGAAAGTTTATCCGCAGAGGGGTGGGGTGTGTGCCACGCAGTAAAAAGCGAAAGGTGAGCATGGGAACATGCAAAGAGGCTTTTTTGAATTTGACAACGCAAACGTTTGCGTTTTTTTGTGGGGAATCGTGATTCCCGTAGTTCCGCCGGTTCGCCCCTCGCTTTTTCAGGGGGCCTCCGGTGCCGCCTAAGGGGGATGCGATTTCGGCTTTCTCTCCCACAACCACCCACCCCGCTGAACTTGCCTGCACCATGAATGCGCTTCGCCAAACCCTGCTGACCGCCTTTGCCTCCACGTTGATGGCGGGCACCGTATCCGCCGCCACGCTGACGCTCAATCCGACTGCCGACGCTTACTTGCGCACCGACCAGCCTACTAGCCCTAGCCCGAACCCTGGCACCGCGACGGAGCTGCTGGTCGGCCAGGTGTCGTCCACGACGGCTATGCGCGCCCTTCTATCCTTCGACCTGTCATCGATTCCGGTGAATGCGACGGTCAACACGGTGAGTTTGGTGATGGTTCAGTCCAGCGAGGACGCCGGAAGTAACACCACCATCACCTTGGAATTGCATCTGTTGACGCAGGCTTTCGTCGAGAGTCAGGCAGCATGGAACAACGCCGCCACCGGCACGCCGTGGACCACCGCGGGCGGCACCTTTGATTCCGCAGTGCTTTCAGCGATCAATGTCAGTGTTCGTCCTTCGCAGGTGCCCTACTCCCTGCCCGTCAACCAGACTTGGGCGTCCACCAGCAGCTTTGTGAGTGCGGTGCAGAGTGCCGCCGATGGCAGCAACTCGATCGCGTTTCTGTTCAAGGATGTGAACGAGACGAACACGGGACGCGAACTCATCAAGTTCTTCAGCAAGGAGGGCACGACCGCCCCCCAGTTGACCATCGATTACACGGTGGCCGCCATCCCCGAGCCCTCCACCGTCGGCCTGCTGATGGGCTCGGTGGTGCTGACGGGTGGCATCTGGCTTCGTCGTCGTTCGCGCTGAGCGAATTTTCCCTTATTGTATTTCCCCAACCCCAGTCCTGATGTCGTGAGCAGCGATATCCGGCGCGCTTTTCCCTTTCCTGCCATGCATACCCCGCTTCGCCCCTTTCGACGCGATCCTGCCGTCGGTGGATTCACGCTGGTCGAGTTGCTTACGGTCATCGCCATCGTCGGCATCCTGGCGGCCATCATTATTCCGGTGGTCGGCCGGGCCCGTGACTCCGCCAAGGCCACGCAATGTTTGAGCAACTTGCGGCATCTGAGCGTGGCCACGCAACTCTACGCCGCCGATAACAAGGGCCGGCTGATGCCGCTCGACTACCGGTTCAACAGTCTGCTCTGGCCCTACGCCTCCGGAACGAGCGCCGCGCAGATCAGCGTGACGGGTAATGCTCTTCCGGCCTCGCTCGCGGGTTCGGTTTTTGAATGTCCCAAGGCCTCTGAGGACACCTCCACCGTCAAGCGCAGCTACGGGATCAATCAATACCTCGCACCCGGCTCGCCGGTCGATGCGTCGAACAACAAAATTGTCACCTACTCGGCGATCACGGAGCCCTCGCAGGGGGCGCTCTTCGGCGATGTGCTGGGCTCCAGCGGACTCAACGCCGCAACGCTCAATCCGCGTCACAACAAACGACTCAATGTAGTCTATGTGGACGGGCACGCCGCCGCGATGGAGATCAGCGCCGCGATCGCCAATCCGGGCGCCTATGTCACCGAGCCGTTCTGGACCGGCCTGCGTCGCTAGGTTCGCAGACCAGTTCCCCCTTACCCATCCCTCATGTCATTCCTGCTTTGCCTTGCGCGGGTCCGCCGTCGGCGCGTCATTCTCCTTTCTTGTCTGGTGCTGGCGCTCACGGGCTGGGCCTCGTCCGTTTTCGCCGCCGCGCCCACGCCGGCGGACACGCTGTTGATCGAGCCCGAGACCTTCGTGGCGCTCGGACCGTGGCAGCGCACGGGCATCCAGATCCAGTCGAGCAACATGGCGGCGACGGCGTTCGCCGGGTTTCGTATCCAGGAACCGGGGACCTATCGCGTGTGGACGCGTTCACAGGATTTTCCCGCGAGCCAGCCGGGCACGCGCCGTTTCCTTCTTAAAATCGACGAGACTCCCGTCGCCCGCGAGTCGGGCGCGCACGGACGGGAGGGTTGGTATTGGGAGCAGGTCGGTGAAGCGAAACTCGATGCGGGCCTGCACCTGCTGGAGATCGAGGACACGGCCAAATTCTACGCGCGCCTGGACGCGATCATCGTGACCCGCTCCGACTTTGATCCCAACACCCGGTCGCGGACGGCGCTGGATGTTTTCTCGACCGCGCCGGTGCAGCCCGCGCGCGTGAAGACCGACGCGGAAGATGTCCGCACGACCGCCGATGCCGCTCCGCTGGCCGAGCTGACCAATGCCGACGTGACGATCCGCTTTCGCGCCGCGCGCACGCCGGCGGGGGCGGCGCGTGTGGTGCGCGAGGTGGTGTTTAACGGCACGCCTTCCGCCGCCGGTCTTTCCCGCGCCGATGCGGGCGCCGAGGAGTTGCTGGTGATCCGCCGGTCCGATCCGGGCGTTTCATTCGATGCGTATTTCCCGAGTTGGCAGACCAAGGCGGAGACGGAGTGGTTGCTCGAGGGGCGCCGGCTCCGGAGGCCCGCCGACGCCCGCGATCCGTTCGTGGCGGGTTCGGTCGGACGTCTTCATCCGGTCGCGGCGCGCTCGCTCGGCAGGGATGCGGCGGAGCTGGTTTACCGAAGCGACGACGGTCTGGAGGCGCGCGCGATCTGGCGGCTGCCGGCGCGCGGTTTCTCGGCGCGCATGGAAGTGAGCATGAAAACCCTGTCAGCGGGTTGCTATTCGTTCGCCTTCGGCGCGGGGCGTCCGGTGACGCGCGACCGGGTCGCGGCGGTGCAGTTGCCGCCGCTGTATCAGTTCCAACGCCTGCCCGATTCACCGCAGATGATCACCTCATCGGAGACGCCCCATCCCTTCGCGCTGGTGGAAACGGGCGACGGACTGACCGCCGG
>DATHXF010000051.1:0-4177 GCA_035459785.1 Rariglobus sp.
GACGAGGGCGAGAAAGCGGGCGCCTTCGGAGGGCGACATCACGGCGGCGACGCGTTGCAGGTGGGCGAGGGTGGCGTCGTGGCAGACGGCTTGCAGGCGGGCGAACTCGGCTTGGGCGGCGGGTTTTTCGGAGGTGGGGGCTGCGTCGAGCCGGGTGCGGGCCTGCATGATGGCGGCGCAGTGCTTCATGCAGACGGGATGGTAGTCGTCGTGGAGTTTTTCGATGGCGGCGACCTGGGTATCGTTGAGTTTGAACTCGGTGCGCATCCAGGCGATCTCGTCGGTATCGGCGGACGACGGGCGCAGGCAGACGTGCGTGACTCCGAAAGCCAGCACGGCGGCGGCGAGGGCGATCAACGTGTAGCGGACGACGGGACTCACGGGTGGTTGTGCGAGGCGTGGGCGTCGCCGGCGGTCATCTGGACAGGATCGATGGTGCGCACATAGGCGACGGCCATGCGTTCGGTGGACAGCGTGCGGTTGAGCGCGAAGGCGGTGCCCGAACCGGCGGCGATGGAGAGGAGAACGGCGATGCTGGCGGCGAGAGGGAGGGCGGACGAGAAGTGGAAGATCGACGCGGTGCGTGCGGGGGCGGCGGTCTCTGCGGAGCGGATGCGGGTCCAGACTTGGTCGCGGAACTCCGGCGCGGGTGCGGGTTTATGTTCCCAGCCGCCGAGAAGCGGGGAGAGCGGATCGTGGTCGTTCATGCCGGGTGATACGCTGGAGGAGAGGAAACCCCTTGGCGAATCTTTCGGGGGAAAGCGGGCGGGGTGTTAATCGCCTGCAAGCAGGCTCCTACATTTTCGGAGCGGGCGTGCATGAGGCACGCCCCTACGCTCGAACCATCGCTCATAAATGAGCTCCTACCTTCTCAGCGGTGCAACTCGGGGAAGAAGAGCGGTGCGCTGAGGGCGAGGCCGTCGGCGACGCTGGTGAATTCCTGGCCGTCACGGATTTTGTCCTGGCCGAAACGGGTGACAAATTCGGCGCGAAGGCTGCGGATGAGCGACGTGCCGCCCGTGAGGAAAACGGTCTCGATGCTGGCGGGGGTGATGTTGGAGTCGGCGAGGAACTGGTCGAGGTAGCCGGTGATTTGTGCGGTGAGGTCGGCGGAGTTTTTGTTGAACTCACTGCGGCTCATGCGGAGGTCGATCGGGATTTTCGGGTGCGTGAACGTGATCGGCGCGGTGACCTGTGTGGTGAGCGCGATCTTGGCGCCCTCGATTTTTTGGAAGAGGGCGAAACCTTGGTTTTCTTTGATGAGGGCCTGGAAGCGCTCGAAGGCCGGGGCGTCGTTGGAGAGTCCGGTGAGACGCCAGAGCAGGTCCATTTTTTTGGCGTTTCGCAGGAAGACGATCTGGTCCCACTGGCAGATGGTGCGGTAGAGGGAATCGGGGACTTCGAGCTGTTTGCCCCAGCTGTCGTAGGTCGCGCCGCGTCCTAAGAGCGGGGTGACTTTGTGCCACATGGTGGCGGCGTCGTATTTGTTGCCGGCGACGGGGAGACCGCCGGTGGCGAGGATGTCGGCCATGCGGTCGGTGAGGCCTTGGCGAGCGGGGTCGAGCTGGACGACGGTGAAGTCGGAGGTGCCGCCGCCGAAGTCACCGACGAGGACGCGCTCGGGCTTCGTGATGCGGGATTCGTAGGCGAAGGCGGCGGCGATCGGCTCGTATTGGAAATGGATCTCGGTGAAGCCGGCGAGTTGGGCGGCGCGGCGGAGGCGGGATTCGGCGAGCTGGTCCTCGGCGGGGTCGGCCGAGAAGACGGCGGGGCGGCCGAGGACGACGCGTTTCACGTCTTGTTGCGTGACGGCGTCGCCGCGGGCTTTGAGGTTCCGGAGGAAAATCGCGATCAGATCCTCGATCGTGTAGGTCTGGTTGTTGATGACCGTCTCGGTGAATGTCTGATAGGGCAGGATGGTTTTGACCGCCTGAAAGAAACGTCCGCGCATCTCGTCCTCGACGTAGCGGAGTTTGGCGGCGTCGCCGATTACGGGGGCGATGCGCTTCGTCGTGTAGGGGAAATAGAGGAACGACGCGTCCACGCCGGCGATGCGCGGGTCGCGCACGAGGGTGCGCGTCGTGGCGTTCCAAATAGTGACCGCCGAGTTGCTCGTGCCGAAATCGATGCCGTAGATAAACGTGTCCATGCGCAGGGCTGCGAAGGGCAATGGCTGCGCGGGGGACTTACAAGCGCCAAAGGCGCAAGCGGCTACGCGCGGGCGGTGCCGAGCTTGCGGAACAACAGGTAAAGTCCGAACGCGAGGGCGAAGCCGACGAACCACGCCTGGTTGAACAACACGTGGAAAAATGCGGGGACGGAGGCGGGCGGGACGAGCTTGGGGGCGGCGACGGCGAGGAAGCCGGGGAGGCTGGGCAGCACGGCGAGGGCGAGGGCACCGAGTCCGGCGAGGCTGAAGCCGTTGGTGAAGCGATAGGGACCGTGCGGATCGTAGAGTCCGGCGACATCGAGTTTGCGACGGCGAACGATATAATAGTCGGCGATCATGATGCCGGCGATGGGACCGAGGAGTGCGCCGTAGCCGATGAGCCACGTGAAGATGTAGCCGGACGGATCGGCGATGAGTTTCCACGGGCAGATGAGGATGCCGATGAAGGCGGTGAGGATGCCGCCGGTTTTGAAACTGATGAGGCGCGGGGCGAGGTTGGAGAAGTCGTTGGCGGGCGAGACGACGTTGGCGGCGATGTTGGTCGAGAGGGTGGCGACGGCCAGGGCGACGAGGGCGATGACGGAGAGGGCGGGGTGGTTGAACTTCGCGATGAGTTGAACGGGATCCCAGATGGCTTCGCCGAACGCGACGACGCTTGCGCTGGTGGCGACGATGCCGACGAACGAATACAGGACCATTGTGGTCGGCAGGCCCAGGGCCTGGCCGACGACCTGGGCGCGTTGGTTTTTGGCGAAGCGGGAGAAGTCGGGAATGTTGAGCGCGAGCGTGGCCCAGAAGCCGACCTGCGCGGTGAGCGTGGCGCCGAACACCGGCCAGAAGGCGGAGGCGGATTCAAACTTGGACGGTTGCGCGAAGATGGGGCCGAAACCGTTCGCCGCTTGATACGCCCACACGATGAGCGCGGCGCCGACCAGCAGGAGGAAGGGCGCGCTGAGGGCTTCGAGCCACTTGATGGAGTCCATGCCCTTCACGATGAAAAACAGGTTGAGCGACCAGAAGAGAAGGAAGCAGAACAGTTCGCCGCCGGAGATGCCGACCAACGGGAGGGCGGTGCGGGTCGCGGGATCGAAACCGAAGATGATCGCCGACGTGGCGTAAATGGCCGCGCCGCCGATCCACGTCTGGATGCCGAACCAGCCGCAGGCGACGAGACCGCGCATGACCGCGGCGATGTTGGCCCCGCGTGTGCCGAAGCTGGCGCGCAACAACACGGGAAACGGAATGCCGTAGGCGGTGCCCGGGTGGGCGTTGAGCGTCATCGGGATGAGCACGATGACGTTGCCGAGAAAGATCACGCCGAGGGCCTGCCACCAGTTCATGCCCTGGCCGATGAGGTTGGACGCCATCTGATAGGTCGGGATGCAGACGGCCATGCCGATCCAGAGGGCGGCGATGTGCCACGTGCCCCACGTGCGGCGCTCGAGGGGAACAGGGGCGAGATCGGCGTTGCTGAGGGATGTGGCGGCGTGATCAGACATGGCGGATACCGGCGGTATAAAAGTTGAGGGCAGGTCTTTGCAATCGCGCGATTTGACGTTGCGTGCGTTCGTTGCTCACTCCGAACCCAATGATCACCGCAGGGCAAAAACTCAAAACCAACTTCAAGCTGAAGATCGTGCGCGACGGCGCGCAGTCCGAGGTCGTTTTCAAAGACCTGCTCACGCGGCCAACCATCGTGTCAGTGTATATGAGGAACAACACGGGATCGTGCGACAAACAGAACGACTCGCTCGCGGAGCACGCCACCGAGTTTGCCAAGCTCGGTTATAATCTCGTCGCGGTAAGCCGAGATACCTGCGGTTCGCACCTGAAATACGCGGCGAAGAAGAAAATCACCTACACGCTCGCGAGCGATCCGGATGATCTTTTTGCGAAGGCGACGGATTCCGTCGTGGAAAAATCGATGTATGGAAAAACCTTTGAGGGGCCGGCGCGTGCCGCGTATGTCATCGGCACGGACGGCACGGTGCTCGCGGTCGTCGAGAA
>DATHXF010000052.1:0-4657 GCA_035459785.1 Rariglobus sp.
CCGAAGGATTTTAAAAACACCTTTGAGGTGTTTGAACCGCGTCCGGGCGGTGCGTGGAAATTTGTCATGCACGGGCCCGACGGCACGGACTACAAAAACGAAAGCGTCTTCCGCGAACTCGAGAAGCCCTCGCGCATCGTCCTCGACCACCTCAGCAGCCCGCGCTTCCGGGTCGTCGCCACGTTTGCCGCCGAGGCGGACAAAACCAGGTTCACTTTCCGCATGATTTTCGAAACGGCCGAGATGCACGACCGGGTCAAGGGCATCGTGGTCAACGCCAACGAGGAGAACTTCGACCGTCTCGCGGTGCAGCTCCGGCGGTTGCACCGGTAAGGCCTAGAGACCCGCCTCTGCCGACTCGGCCGCCCGGCGCGCGCGGCGGTTTTTGATCAGCACGCCGATGATGGCGGCGACCACGGCGAGGTTGATGACCAGCGCCGATGCACGCACCCACGTGCGTTTCTCGATGAGTTCGTAAATTTCCAGCGGCACAAAAAGACCGCCCGTGATCACCGCCAGCCATTCGGCCCAGGTTTTCCCGCGCCAGAGTCCGTAGGCTTCCACGAAACGAAACAGCGCATACAGAAACCCCATGGCGGCGATCACCCACAGGCGCGCGTCGTTGAGCTGCGAGGCCGCCTCCACAAAACTCCCGGCGAAACCGCGGGCCGGATTGAGGTGCAGGCGCCCGACCAGCGCCGAGGCGATCAACCGGATGTCGTGATGCACCAGCGACAACGCCCCGATTCCGACCAGGACCAGCAACACGCCCTTGGCGGCCTCGAATATCGCCACCGTTTTTACCACTGCCTTTGAGGTATCCATCTCAAAGCGCCGCGGCGGCCTGCGGCGGACAATACGACTTCCGCGCCTTGCGCACACGGTTGTGGTTGGCTTCGGCCCATTCGACGAGCGGCTCGACCTTTGCCAGCAGTGAACCGCCCAGCGGCGTCAGCGTGTATTCCACCTTGGGAGGGATGGTCGGATACACTTTGCGCGACACGTAGCCGTCGCGCTCCAGCGTGCGCAGCGTCTGCGCGAGCATGCGCTGGGAGATTTCGCCGATGGCCCGCTTCAACTCGGTGAAACGCAGCGTGCCTTGGGAAAGCGAAAGCAACGCCAGCAGGCTCCAGCGGTCGCCGATGCAGTCGAGGACGTCGCGCACCGGACAACGTTCTCCGTGGTCGGTGCCCGGCTGGACGGGAAGAAGAGTGATGCTCATGGGTGAGGTAAAAGAGGTGAAGGGCGAGGGGGCGGGCGGTTACCGCGAAGTAACCGAGTATCGAACAAGACCCCTCTTGCGGGATTTTCCACTTATCGGTATTCTTTCGTAACCAAGGCGGCAAGCAGAACCATGCTGGCGGCTCTTGGACTCTTCACCCGACTAAAATCACCCGCCCTCCATTAACACCCGCCATGATCGCCATCACCGGAGCCACCGGTCAGCTCGGCCGCCTCGTCATCGAACAACTTCTCAAAACCGTGCCAGCCGCGCAGATCGTCGCGCTGGTCCGCAATCCCTCCAAGGCCTCCGGCCTCGCCGCAATTGGCGTGACCGTGCGGGCCGCCGATTATACCGACGCCGCGTCGTTCGAACGCGCGCTGGCCGGCGTGGACAAGCTTCTGCTCATCTCATCCAGCGAGATCGGCCGCCGCGTCGCCCAGCATCGCAACGTCATCGAAGCCGCAAAACGCGCCGGAGTCCGCGCACTGGTTTACACGAGTCTCCTGCATGCGGACACCTCGCCGCTCAGCCTGGCGCCCGAGCATGTGGAAACCGAGGCGCTGGTGAAGGCGTCCGGCATTCCTTACGTCGTGTTGCGCAACGGATGGTATACCGAGAACTACACGGTGTCGGTTCCGGCCGCGGTGGCTCATGGCGCTTTCGCAGGCAGCGCGGGCAACGGTCTCATCGCATCCGCCGCACGTATCGATTACGCGGAAGCCGCCGCCGCGGTGCTCACGCACCCGATTACATCAGGCACGGTGTATGAACTGGCGGGCGACACCGCCTACACGCTCGCCGAGCTCGCCGCTGAGATTTCGCGACAGACGGGCAAACCGACTCCCTACGCCAACCTGCCCGAAGCCACCTATCGAGATATCCTCCTAAAGGCCGGACTGCCGGAAGATTTGGCCGCCGGACTCGCGGGCTGGGACGTCGATGCCTCGAACGGCGCGTTGTTTGACGATGGACGCCAGCTCAGCCGTCTCATCGGCCGCCCCACCACGCCGTTGTCCGATTCGGTCAGGCAGGCACTCGGAGCGTGATGCCATAAACTACAGCCTTGCTCGGCCGACTCGTTGGTTCGGTTGTCCTGAAACTGTGTTCAAAATCCCGGTGTTGGCGGTGCGCGGTCCTGTGTTCGTCTCGGAGCTTACTCCCATGAAACTCCTCCGCCCCTGTCTTGGTTTTGCGGCCGTGCTTGCGCTGGCCGGTTCGTTGTTGGCCCAGTCCGCCTCCGGCTTGCCGAAGGGGAAGGTCGAGTTGTTCCTGCTCGCCGGTCAGTCCAACATGGCCGGCCGGGGTGCCGTCGCGGATCTCGCGCCCGCAGACGCGGCCGCCGATCCGCGCGTGTGGGCGCTCAACAAGGACGGTGCGTGGCAACCGGCCATGGATCCTCTTCACTGGGACAAAGCCGGGTCCGGCGTGGGGTCGGGCAAGTTTTTTGGCCGCATCATCGCCGCCAAAAAACCGGGCGTGATTGTTGCGCTGATTCCGACGGCCTGCGGAGGTTCTCCCATCGGCACCTGGGTTCCCGGTGCATACTGGGAACAGACCAAGTCCCATCCGTGGGACGATTCCATTGCACGGGCCAAACGTGCGCTTCAAGACGGCGGCACGCTCAAGGCCGTTCTCTGGCACCAAGGCGAGAGCGATTCCAATGCGAAAAACGCACCGCTCTACGAAAAAAACCTCACCGATCTCATCAACCGGTTCCGCAAGGAATTCAACGCGCCCGAGCTTCCTTTTATCATCGGCCAGCTCGGTCGCTTTGATGCCGAAGGCAAGCCCTGGGGCTCAGGCCAGATCGAGGTTGATCGCGCCCAGCGCGCGGTCGCCGCAAAGATGCCGCATGTCTATTTCGTGAGCGCCGAAGGACTGGTTTCGAAGGGGGATAAACTCCACTTTTCGACCGCCTCGCAGAAGACTTTGGCGGAGCATTACGCCGAAGCCTACCTCAAGTCGCAAAGCGCCCGCTGAGTTTTCGGGACGCGTTTGTGACGCTTTGGCGAGGACACGAGGCTGGGAATTCTCCGTCAGGTTCTAGCCGAATCAGAATGAAGACCCGCCGATGTCGTCGGGTCTTCAAATCGGGAATACCCGCAGTCACTGAACGGAGCGTTCCAATCGCGATCCGCGGTCGTTAAAACGCGCGCGCGGGCAGTTGGGGATTGAGCACCTTGCGGGCGCTTTCGCCGCCGCACACGGGCAGGCCGGCGGGGTTCAGCAAACCGGCCTGAACCAAAACTCCGGCTTGATCCCAATAAATGTGCTCGTGGGAAATCTTCCCGTCCTTGAACCCGACGATCACGGCCACCGCCATCTCGATTTTTTTGCCGGTGGGCGGAACTCCCGGCAGCAGCCAGTCGATCGGCGTGGTGTGGGTGAAGCTGATCACGAGTTCTTCCACCACTTGATCGAGGCCGACGGTGCGGGAGACGGTGACGATGTTGATGTCGGGCGGGAAAAACTTTCCGACCAGATGATCGCGGTAGAACTGGCGCACGCCTTCGCGTCCGACCCCGCCCGTCATCACGGGCACATGGTTGAGGTGCGGGGAATCCGTCATCGTGGCCATCGTGGTGTCGAGATCGCCTCGCAGCTCGGCATCCACGTGCTGCTGGAACAATTCGACCATCGCTTGTTGGGCCGCCGATAATGTCTGTGTCATAAAAATTGGGAAGACGGGTGGGTTTATTCCGACCACGCTGACCGTGCGGTGGGGATAAACGCGGGGAGTGGAGTTACTTCTTGGCCCCGACCGCGGCGTCGAGTTGCGGGGCAAGATCCGTGTGGTGATGGACCATCTTCCACTGGCCGTCGATCAGCCGGAAGATATTCGTCGCCCGGTGGCTCACCGTGATCGGTTTTCCGTCCGTGCTCTTGTTTTCACCGTGCTCGACACAGACCGTGTAGCCCATGTCGCCGGCGACCTGAAGAACCAGGTCTTTGTAGCCGACGTGTCCGCCGATTTTCATCTCGGCCACTTTTTTGAATTCTTCGCCCACGGCTTTCCATCCCGTCATCCGACCGCCGAAGGGCCCCATGGTGGTCACCTCGTCCCGATGCGCCCAGATCGCATTCATGGGAGCGTGATCACCGGTGAACATGGCATTGAGGGCTGTGTAGAATTGATCATGGGCGGCGAGCAGTCCCTTCTCGGCTTCCGTGGCGGGTGCGCCACCGCTCCGGGCGACGGATTTTTCCGGTTGGGCGAAACCTGAATTGAAAGACAGGGCGACGGTCAGAACCAGCAGACAACGGGCGACGACATTGTTTTTCATAAAGCAAAAGTCCTTTAGGACACGGGGGTTATTGGTGTAACTGCACCTCGAAACAGACGTGCAGCCTGCATGCAGGCAATTCGTTATTTCGAAAGCGAACGAGCGCCGCACGATCAGGTTATTAGTTCGCTGATCTGATGAAATCGAA
>DATHXF010000053.1:0-3610 GCA_035459785.1 Rariglobus sp.
GTGCTCAGCAGAAGGTATTCGCTTCGCTGCGGCACGGGTGCGAGCGGCGGGACCGGATCGACGGCGGTGGAGTTGTTGACCGTGTAGAGGTAGCTGCCGTCGATGTAGAATTTCAGGTAGTCGGGCGTCCATTCCATCCCATACGTGTGAAACCCGGTGCTGAGTCCCGCACCGCGCAGGCCGCTGGAGACGGATTTGTGGTTGGCCGCGTAGCCGTCCCAGTGAAGCGTCGAGGGAATCTGGTCGGCGATGTTGGTGCCGGCCTGGTTCACCTCGCGGTGTTCGGCGATGTCCAGTTCGACGCCGTCAATGTGCGGCTGGTTGGTGGCGCCGATCGTGGGGGCGAACATCCAGAAGGCGGACCAGTTGCCCGGTGCATTCGAGAAATAAATGCTGGCCTCCATGTAGCCGTATTTCGGCTGGTATTTGCCCTTCGTGTCGAGGTGGTCGGTGTAGTGGACGCCGCCTTCGGTGTAGGCGGTGATCGTGAGGTTGCCGTTCGCGACCGACGAGGCGGTCGGGCTGTTGAACCCGCCGCGATAAACGCCGGGGTAGGAGTGATTCCAGTAACGGTAGTCCAGGGTCGAGCTGTCGAACTCATCGGACCAGACCAAGGTGTAACCGGCGGGTGGGGCGGCCTGGAGGAGCGGGGAGGAAACCAGCAGGCTGGTGACGACGGACAGTGTCATCCCGAGGATGACACGACGGGGTGATCGTGCGCTTTTCATGGGTTGTTCGTAGGGGGTTGACGAAAACAAGAAACCAACGGGCGCACCCTTTCCCCCGGCGCAGCCAGATGCAATCGACTCGCCGTTCTCTTTATAGAAAAGACCATGCAGTAACCGGTGACTGACCGGCCTCATCAAGGACATGCATCATAAAAAAATCGGCCTCACCGTTGTGGGGGCCGTTGCTGGCGATGCTCACGGGCGCGGGCGGCGGCGTCCTGCGCGACATCGTCCGCGCCGATCCGGACAACTCGACGTTGAAGCGCGGTCTCTATGCGGAGGTCGCGCTGGTCTGGGGGCTCGTCTTCGGTCTTTTTCTCGAAGGGCAGGTTCGCCAGATCGGCATGGATCACGTGCGAAACGGAATCCTCGTCGTCCTGCTCGGCGCACTCATTACGAGGCTCGTCATTCTCTATCGCGGGCGCCAACTCGGCAGCCGGCACACGCGTCCGTAACGGGGCTGTAAACGTCAGTGCGTGATGTCTGGGGGCGGCCGGGTGACGCGACTTTCAATGTAATTACCCAGGCGGCTTGATGGAGGAATACCCGTCGAAGGGATGAACGATCTACTTGATGCGGTAATGACCGATCACCGTGTAGGCGAAGAGAACGTTTTCTTCTTTGGTGCCGGCGCCGATGTTGTGAATGACGAGGGGAATTTTACTTGAGGTTTTCTCCGACACGACGCCGATGTGGAGAAGCCCGCCTTCGAGGCGCCAAGTCACGATGTCGCCGGGCAAATACGTTTCGGGCGCCATCAGATTTTCGGCCAGTGCGATCTGCTTTCGCTCGAAATACCGCATCAGGTTGGGAACGCGACGGTGGTCGATGTTCTTGTCGGGTGTTTTCAGTCCCCAGTTTTGAGGATAGAGGGAAAAGTTTTTCCGCATGTCCTCATGCACCTCTTTTTGAAGGTCGAGGCCGGTCGAACGAAGGGCGCGCACGACCACGTCGGTGCAAACACCGGTGTGCAAGGGCACGTCGCCACCCGGATAGGTGAGTTTCACATAGCTTGGATCGTAGCTTGTAGTCACTCCGATCTGTTGCCGGGCACCGGTGGAAATCTTTGAGCCGATGCGTTCCGTCTCTTGCGCGACGAGGACGGCACTCAGCATCGAAAACACGAGGAAGAGAGGGCGAAGGAGATTCATGTCCGAGGGTGATGGATGCAGCGATGATCGCGGGATCAATGCGATGAAAAGATGTTCACATTCCGCAAAGAGAAGCAGGAGCCGACGGCGTTTGTCGGGGATGATGCCGCCGGTGCGCGATACGATTTCGCTCCGCCGGGACGGGGTTTGTTGCTAAACCCGCAGCACCCCTTCGCTCCGCCCGTGATCCACCGGACGTGCGATTCATCCCATGTTGCTCCCATTTATGAAATCGTCGGTCCTGGTTTTCGCCGGTGTGTTGTTCGCGCCGGTTCTGTGCGCCGAGCAAGCGACGCAGGTCACCCAATATGGAATCACCTGGACCTTTGACCGCGCTTATCAGGTCGGGCGTTTTGTGACCGGCGATTATTGGGTGGTGGGGCCGGTCACGGTGACGGGCGTTTCGCCGTCGCCGGGTCCGTCGGCCGACACCGCCGGCGAGGCCGGCGACAAAAGCCGTTACGGCGCCACCGCGCTCGTGGACGACAAACGCATGCGCAACGGCGCCATGGTCGTCACCGGCCCGGTTCGGAATGCGAAAAACTCCACGGGCTTCGACCAGCAAGGCTACGACTCGCGTTCGCCCAACTATGCGCCGGAGCTCTCGATTGTTTTCCCCTATCGGCTGGAGGCGGACCGCTCGCTGATTTCCTCTACGAGCAGCGAGGAACGCGCGGCGGATGGAAAACTGGCGACGCCTTTTGTCATGGGACAGCGGAAGATTTTTCTCTGTCCGCCGACGCTGCCGCTTTCGCTGCGGAGCGCCGCCGTGCTCACCTGTCTGCGCGCGGCCCCGCCGGCCGATGTGTTTCGTCCGCCGTATGCGGGCGTGAGCAAGCCACTCTATCTGAAAAGCAAACTGCGCTGGGATCTGTTGCCCGCGCTCAAGCCGGTGGCGTCGGTCCCGGATTGGGCGACGATGGAGCGCGTGTTTGAGCGTCCGTGGCTCGATCACACTTACTCTTGGTATAACCAATACATGCTGCCGGGGGAAAACGGTCCCAACTACGGCCGCGAGTTTGCGCGCATGAGTTCCATCGCCGCGCTCATGGTCATGCTAGATGTGCCGCGCGAACGCCGGGAGACGCTGCTGATCCGCTACGTGCAGCTCGGCATTGATCTGGCCGGCGTCGCACAAACCGGACGGCAGTGGTTTTCCGACGGCGGTCACTGGCAGGGGCGCAAGTGGCCCATCTTTTTCGCGAGTCTGATGCTCGACGCGCCTGAGCTGCGGGCGTTTCCGAAAGTGGATCCCGAGGTGCCGGTTTACGGACGTTTCAAGGTCGCTCCGGTCGCAGGCCTGCCCGCACCGACGACTTTGTTTCAAGAGGATCTGGACACTTATTACGGACGCGGCGGAGACGGACAATCGGTGCTTTGGCAAATCGTCACGCACACCGGCCGTCGTCTGCCACACGAGGAGAAGCCACGCGCCGACTTCGACAAGGCCGACAAGTTTGTGGAAGCCTACCGGGCCAACAACGCGGCCTCCTGGATTGGCGTCGCACTGGCGGCGCGCTGGATGAAGGCGGGCGCAGTCTGGAACCACGATGCGTTTTTTGACTATCTGGATCGCTGGATGAGTCCGGAGGAAAAGTGGGACAAACCGACGTGGCTGCCCAAGGGCTGCGAGCGCAGCTTTGATCCGTTCACCGAAGAGATGTGGAACGCGCATCGGGCCGCCGCGCCGGTGCTCACCGGAGGCAAAGACAACCTAAAGTGGGTGTGGGC
>DATHXF010000054.1:0-2440 GCA_035459785.1 Rariglobus sp.
CCGGTCAGTCACTCATGAAACGCCCAAGCCTTCTTCGTTCGGCTGTTTTAATGTCGCTGCTCTCCCTCCTCACCGCCCCCGTCCACGCGATGCTCGAGAGTTCCTTTCTCTATTTTCCTACACACACCGCCAACGAGTCCAAGCTCACCGAATGGAAGATCAACGGTGCGCTCGTCGGCTACACGCGCACGGTCGCCGCTCCCCGCGGTATCTGGCTCATCCTTCACGGCAACGGCGGACAAGCCTCAAACCGCCAATACATCGTCGATCTTCTTCCGTCCGACTCCTCTGTCTACGTCCTCGAATACCCCGGCTACGGCCTGCGCCCCGGCGAGCCGTCCATGAAGACGATCAACGCGGCCGCACAGGCAGCCTACGCCGATTTACGCGCACTCCACCCCGGCATTCCCTTCGGCGTCCTCGGCGAATCCCTCGGCAGCGGCCCCGCTTCATTTCTGTGTTCGTTATCCGCGCCGCCTGACCGCCTCGTGCTGATGGTTCCCTACGACAACCTCCTCTCCGTCGCCAAAGAACACATGACTTACCTTCCCGTCGGCCTGCTGATGCGCGACAAATGGGACAACGTAAAAGCCCTCTCCGCCTACAAGGGACGCATAGACATCTTCGGCGCCGTAAACGACACCATCATCCCCGTCGTCCACGCCCGCAACCTGGCGAAATCCGTCCCGCAAGCCCGCTACGTCGAGCTCCCCTGCGGCCACGGCGACTGGTCGCACCAGCCCGAGACTAAAATCACCGACTAGTCCGATCGGGTGGACGGCGATCTCCGAGCGCCGTCGAAACCATCAGCCCGCAGACCGCGCTCGGAGATCGCGTTCCACCTCGTATGATCCGACCACCGGCCTCCGACCTCTGGCCTCCACTCCGCCTCCGATCCTCACTCCGACACCGCCGCCACAAACTCCGCCCGTGTCTCCATGTGCGGATTATGCCCCGACTCCGCGATGACCTTCAGCTGCGCCTTCGGGAAATGCGCCGCGATGACCGACCAATCCTCTTCGCGCACATAACGCGATTTCCCGCCCGTCACGAACAACACCGGCCCGTCGAACTTGTCCTCCGACACCAGCGGATTCCCCTCGATCTCCGGCAGCGCCGCCGTGATCACCGGCAGGTTGATCTGCCACTTCCATGCGCCCGCCTGGGTGCGCTCCAGATTCGTCGTTAAAAACTTCCGCATCGCCCAGTCGCCCACGCGCGCCTCGAAGCGCAACTCCGCCTCGCCGCGCGACTGCAATGTGTCGAGCCGCAGCTCGTTCATCGCCGCAAACTCCGCGCGATGCGCATGCGACAGATAATCCTTCGGCGCGATATCCACGACCACGAGCCGCTCCACGCGTTCCGGATGACGGCACGCCAGCAGCATCGCCACCTTGCCACCCATGCTATGCCCCATCAGCGAAACCTTCGCGAGTCCCTGCGCATCCATCCACGCCAGCACGTCGGCCATCATCGCCGGATAATCCATCGGCTCGCCATGCGGAGACTTGCCATGATTGCGCAGATCCAGCGCGAACACGTGATACTTCGCCGCGAGATCGCCACCCGTCGTCAGCCAGTTGCGCGACGACCCCAGCAGCCCGTGCAACACCACCAACGGCGGATTCCCCGTCCCTCCCAACTCGCGATGAAAAAGCATGTCCACTCCCGCCAGCAAACGCGCCTCACCCGCCGAGGCAATGCCCGCGTGCATGCCTCGACCCCTGCCGAGGTGGACCGTGACCTCCGGGCGCGGTCTGCAGGCTGAAGGTTCCGACGGCGCTCGGTTACCGAGCGAAGCGACAGGGCTCTTATCACCGTCCACCCCACGTTCGACACCGTTTTAGTGGTTAAAAACTCCGTGGTTTGTCCCCGTGCGTCCGCTTCAGCGCGTCTCGCGCTTGCGCCGCTCAAGCTGCGCCGCATGCAAATCACGCGGTTCCAGCTGCATCCCCGGCTCGATCTCCCGCCAAACACCCGTCGGCGCGATCACCGCCGGACGCCCCAGATCGACGCCCACCAAGTTGACCGACCACGGCGCAAACGCACTCGGTGGCTCCGCCAGCGATCCCGCCGCGTGCAGATTCCAGAACGTCACCCGCGCCCCGGCATTTTTCCCCAACCCCGCGCCGCCGCCGCTCTTCCACGGACGCGTCCCGAGCCCGAGATCGATATCCGTGAACAAAATCTCATACGGCGCGCGTTTGTGGTGATCGAAGCACAGGTCGAGTCCCTTGCCCTGCGACACCACCACGCCCGCCGTGCCGCTTACCGAGATGTCGTGGATAAACTTCATGCGGATATCGAACCGCGTGAACAGGTGGTCACCCATACCGCCCATGTAAATGCCATGGTGTCCGCGATGGCCGCCTCCATCGGGTGTCCGCGTCGATTCATAGACGACCTCCGAGACCGTGTTGAACGCACCGCTCACCATCGG
>DATHXF010000055.1:0-21153 GCA_035459785.1 Rariglobus sp.
CCCGCCGGATTTCAGGCGGCATTGGCGGCGAATGCGCCGGCGGACGTGCGAATCTACCACTACGAGGGCGAGTTCAAGTCGGGTTACGCGGTCGGCGAGCTGCGGGAGTTTTTTACGGAGTTGCGCGAACGCACGCTGGCCGAACGGCTCAAGGCGCGCGGGCTGCCGGCGGGATTCGCCAGGCCGTTTGAAATTCGCACGGAAAATGTCGCTCCGCCGGAGAAGGTCGGCGGCAACTCGTTTGGCGGGTTCATCCCGTATCTGCTGATTTTGCTGAGTTTCACTGGAGTGATTTATCCGGCGATCGACCTGATGGCGGGCGAGAAAGAGCGCGGGACGCTGGAGACGCTGCTGTGCAGTCCGGCGGCGCGCATCGACCTGGTGCTGGGGAAATTCCTGCTGGTGCTGACCGTGTCGCTGACGACCGTGGCGTGTTCGTTGATTTCGATGACGATGACGGTGTTGGTCGGCGGCCTGGCGTTGATCGGTTCGGGCGGGGTGGCGAGGGAACTGGCCGCGAGCGCGGCCGGCACGTCGAATCTGCCGATGATCGATCCGCTCGGTCTGCTCGGCGTGGTCGTTCTGGTGCTGCCGCTCACGGTGTTGTTCGCGGCGGCGGCGTTGGCGATCTCGCTCTTCGCCCGCACGCAGAAGGAGGCGCAGACCTATCTCGCGCCGTTGGTCGCGGTGGTGATTCTACCGGCGGTGGCGGGTGTGCTGCCCGGCGTGGAGCTCAACGCAACGCTCGCGCTGGTGCCGGTCTTGAACGTGGCGCTGGCGTGCAAGGAGCTGGTTTCGGGCGAGTGGCCGTGGGCGCAACTGGCGCTGATCTTCGGCTCGACCTGCGTCTATGCGGGCGCGGCGCTGGCGGCATGCGTGCGGATGTTCGGACGTGAAAGCGTGCTGTTCCGTTCGTAAAGACGTTGCGCCGGGCGCGGTGGGCGGGGCAGGGTTTCGGGCATGACTTTGAAATTCTGGAAATGGTCGCGGCCCACCCAGATTCTGACCGGCCTTGTTTTGGGCGCGGTGGCGGGACTCGTCGCGAAGGAAATCATCACGACGCCCGACGGTTTGGCGAAGCTCGCATGGTGGCTGGGCAACGTGATCCAGCCGGTCGGAAAGCTGTTTATCCGGATCATCTTCATGATCGTGATTCCGCTGATTTTTTCGGCGATCGTGCTGGGCGTGGCCGAGATGGGCGACGTGCGGAAACTCGGGCGCGTGGGGTTGAAATCGCTCCTCTACACGCTGCTGCTCACCACGACCGGTGTGCTGATCGCGCTGACGGTCGTGAACGTTTTTGCGCCGGGCACGCACATGACGCAGGAGACGCGGGAAACGCTCACGGCGCGTTACGCGGGCGCCGCGTCGGACAAGGTCGCGGCCGGCACGAAGGAAACTCCGCTGGCCGACACGCTGCTCAACCTGATCCCGCAGAATCCGCTGGCCGAGGCGGTGAACGCGTTCGCGCCGAACTACACGGGCGGCGGGTTGATCGCGGTGATGGTCTTCAGCCTGTTCTTCGGCGTGGCGCTGGCGATGACTCCGGACGACAAGTCGGCGCCGCTCACCGCCGTGATGAAAGGGCTTTTCGAGGTGTGCATGGTGATCATCGATTTTGCGATGATGCTGGCGCCGCTCGGCGTGGCGTGCCTCGGGTTTGCGCTCACGGCGCAGCTGGGGGCGGACGTGTTGCGCAGCCTCGGGTTTTACGCGGCGGTGGTGATCTTCGGTTTGGCGCTGCAGCAGTTCGTGACGTATCCGCTGTTCCTGAGATTTCTCGGCGGGGTGTCGCCGTGGGCGTTCTTCAAAAACATCCGCGAAGTCATGCTCACGGCGTTCAGCACGTCGTCGAGCAACGCGACGCTGCCGGTGTCGATGCGCGTGGCGGAAACCAATCTGAAGCTGCCGCCGCGCATCAGCCGCTTCGTGCTGACGGTGGGCGCGAGCGCCAACCAGAACGGCACGGCGCTTTACGAAGGTGTCACGGTGCTCTTTCTCGCGCAGGTGTTCGGAGTGGATCTCACGATCGGGCAGCAGGTGGGCGTGGCGTTCATGTGCATCCTGGCCGGGCTTGGCACGGCGGGCGTGCCGGGCGGCTCGCTGCCGCTGGTGGTGGGCGTGCTGGTGACGATAGGAGTGCCGGGTGAAAGCATCGCGATCATCCTCGGTATCGACCGGCTGTTGGACATGTGCCGCACGACGTTGAACGTGACCGGCGATCTGGTGTGCGCCACGCTGGTCGCGAAGGGTGAGCCGGCCGAGGCGCCGGTGCCGGTGTTGGACGGGCGTTGAACTTACTCGAACTTCAGCAGCTCAATGTCGAATACGAGGGTGGCGCTCCGGGGGATTTTTCCGGTGATGCCTTTTTCGCCGTAGCCGAGCCAGTAGGGGATGATGAGGGTGCGTTTTTCGCCCTTCTTCATGGTGAGGATGCCTTCGTCCCAGCCGGAGATGACCGTGCCCTGGCCGATGGGGAAATTGAAGGGGCCGTCGCGGTTGGCGGAAGTATCGAAGACCTTTTCGCCTTCGAGGAGGCGGCCCTCGTAGTTCACGGTGACGACCTGGCCTTTTTTCGGGGTGGCGTCGCCGGTGCCGGGCTGGCGGACGAGGTAACGCAGGCCGGTGGGAGTGTCGAAGGCACCGTTGTAGTTTTGGGCGATGAGGGCGGTGTCGCGTTCTGACCACTGCATGCCGCCCTCACCCATGGCGGCGCGCATCGCGCCGTTGATCGGCAGCCCGGGATTCTTCCGCGAGATGATGCCCGAGCGCACGACGAGCGCGATCGTGGCGAGCACGACGCCGAGGAGAAGCAGCCAGAAGAAGGAGCGCATGGGACGGGGCGACGGAGCTGATGAACTGAAGCAGACGCCTCGGAGAGGCATCCCTACCTTAAGCGAGGAACGAGCAGATATATTCAGCGATGCCGGCGGACACCTCGATGGTGAAACCGGACTTGGCGGGCACGTCGAAGAAGGTGCCGGCGGCGTAGGTCTGGACAGCGGTCTGGCCGTCGAGGGTCACTTTGCAGGATCCGGCGACGATCTCCATGCGCTCGGCGGCGTCGGTGCCGAAGTGGTAGGAGCCGGCGTAGATGAGGCCGAGGGTTTTCTTGGAGCCATCGGCGAACAGCACGGTGTGGCTGACGACCTTGCCGTCGAAATAGACGTTGGCCTTGGTGTTGACGGTGACGTTGGCGAAGGAGGTGGGCAGGGTGGACATGGAACCTAACCAGATGCAGTGGGCGCGGACGGGAGGCAAGCCGTGGGTGGGGAATTCAGCACGGCTGTCGGGGCACGCGGGCGGGGCTAATGACGGACGGCCCGGTGACGTCGAACTCGACGACATGGCCGGAAGGGAGTTGGATGCGGGTTTCGTATCCCCATGAGAATCAATCAAGGCCTTGCTGAAGGTCAGGTGTTGCAACGGATCGGTCGGCGCGGTGCTTCGGCCCGCGTGACCGGCGAGTGTGCGGAAAGCGGTCCGCTCACCGTGACGATTCAGGGCGCGCGTGGCGCGGTGAAAGGTTGGAAGGCGCGTCGCGCGGGCGCGGCGAAAGGCGGAGTGTTTTCCGCGAAGATCGAAGGGATACCGGTGGGCGGACCTTACAAACTCGTGCTGCGATGCGGACGGAAATCGGTGACGGTGAAGACGTTTTTTGTCGGTGATGTGTGGCTTTTGGCGGGGCAGAGCAACATGGAGGGCGTGGGCGACATGACGGCGCCGGCGAAACCGCATCCGCTCGTTCGCGTGCTCACGATGCGGCGCGAGTGGCGGTTGGCGAAGGATCCGTTGCACGTGCTCGGCGAGTCGCCGGACTCGTGTCACGCGGGCGCGCGCCAGCTCACGCAGGAGCAAGGCGAGGCGATCCGGAAAAACGCGAAAAAGGGCGTGGGCGTCGGCGTGTTTTTTGCGCGCGAGATGCTGGAGCGTTCGGGCATGCCGCAGGGGCTCATCGCGACGGCGCACGGCGGAACGTCGATGGAGCAGTGGAATCCGGCGTTGAAGGAGCAGGGCGGTGATTCGCTCTATGGCTCGATGATGTTGTCGTGGCGCGCGACGGGCCAGCCGGTGGCCGGCGTGTTGTGGTATCAGGGCGAGAGCGACGCCGGCGGGCCGCCGGTGGAAGTTTACACGGAGAAGATGCGCGGGCTCGTCGCGGCGGTGCGTCGCGACCTGAAGCAGCCGGCGCTGCCGTGGGTGATCGTGCAGCTGGCCACGGTGTTCGGATCGCTGGAGGGCGGCGCGGGCTGGAACAGCATCCAGGAGCAGCAGCGGTTGTTGGCATTGAACATGAAGCAGCTGGAAACGGTGGCGGCGGTGGACCTGCCGCTGGATGACAATATCCACATCGGCGCGGCGGGTTTCCCGGTGCTGGCCAACCGCATGGCACGCGCGGCGGACCGCCTCGTGTATGGCAACAAGGGCGAGGCGCCGATGCCGCGTTTGAAGACGATCATCGCACCGGATCCGAAGAAATCGCCGGGGCATATCGACGTGGTGTTCGAGCATGTGCCGGGCGGATTGCGTTCGGCGGGTGAGCCGCGCGGATTCACGCTGGTGGATGGCGACGGGAAGGTGGTGCCTTCGATCTTCAAGACCACGCTGCACGGTGACACGGCGCGGCTGCATATGCTCAAGGGACTTGTGCTGCCCTGGAACACGCGGCTGACCTACGGGCACGGCCGCATGCCGGTGTGCACGATCACGGACGGGCGCGGCTGTTCGCTGCCGGTGTTTGAACCGCAGGCGTTCATGAGGCCCAACGCGATGGCGCCGTTTTGCACGACCTGGCGGGTGAGTCCGGTGGTGGCGGAGCCGGCGGTGTCGCTGGCGGAGCTGGCGTGTCCGGACCTCGATGTGACAGGAAGCGAGATTCGCAGTTACGGGATGGACGGTTTCATCAACGAACACGGGCGCTGGCAGAAGGCGAAGGGACACGGGTATTTCGCCGCCAAGCTGACGCTCGCCGAAGCGATGAAGTTGGAGTTCTTGATCGGCTACGACGGACCCTTTCGAATGTGGATCGACGGCGCGCCGTTTTATACGGACATCGGCGGGATCAATCCTTGCCTGGCCGACGAGTTTTCCACGACCACCACGCTGCCCGCCGGCGAGCACACGCTGACGGTGGCGATGGATCTCGCCGACGGTTCGTCGTGGGGATTCTTCCTGCGCCTGTGCCGGCAGGATCTCAGTGCGGCCGAGATTCGCAAAGGCGAGTTTGCGCGGCCGGCGTATGCGCTCTGAGCTGTTTTAGGATCGTGCGCGCCCGCTTCTAAGCGGCCACGAGCAACGCTTATTTCGCGGGCAGGCCGAACAATTCGAGGAACCGGGCGCTGGAGCGGGGAAACTTGGTCACGATCTTGCCGCCGGGATTGGGGCAGAGCTGGTGGCCTCCGTCGTGCGCGTCCACGTCGAAATAGCAGTGGAAGGCGACGTTGTTAGCCGGATTGGTGATGAACTCGTGCATCTTTTGGATGAAGAGCGGATTGTCACCGCCGCCGTGTCCGTCCTTACGGTCGCAGACGCCCCATTCGGGGATGCTCAGCGGTTTGTTGCGGGCCTTGGCAAACTCGACCCAGTAGGGAAGGCCGTAGGTTTGGACGTTGTTTTTCAGGTCGTTCCAGACCTTGAGCTGACGGCGTTCGATCTCTTCTGGTGTCGCGTCCTTGGGAAATGGATACGTGTCCTTGGCCCACGATTGATCGTAAACGTCCAAACCGATGTAGTCCACGAACTCATCGCCGGGCCAGGCGAGGGCGGGGTCGTAGGGCCACCACGGCTCCATGGCGGGATTCCAGAGGAACTTGAGGTTTTCAGCACCGGGGACGGACCGCATGGTCTGGACGAGCTGGGCGAAGTAGGCGGCGAAGTGAGAAGAGTTGGCATTGGTATCGGCACGCCAGGCATACCAGCCGCCGTTGAACTCCCAGCCGGGCCGGACGATGGTGTCGCCGAGGCCGTAGGCCACGAGGTTTTCGGCGAGTTTCCGGAAGTGTTCATTGTAGGTTCCCTTGGCGCCCTCTTCGAGCGAAACCGGGACGCCGGCGCGAGGCCCCGACACCGGACCCTTGCGGCTCCAGCCGCCGGGAAGCATGGGCACGCTGAGGACGAGGCGACGGCCCGGTTGTTTTTGGATCCAGCCTTTCCATGTGCCGAGCTGCCATTGTTCGCCTTCGAGCTTTTGCCATCCATCGGTCGGCATGAAATCCTCGGCCCAGACGACCTTGCGGTTGAGCCAGTTCCCGTAGTCGTCGTAGAGGCCTTTGACTGCGCCGCCCTGGCCCCAGCGGTAGGTGACGATGAAGGGTGCGCTATCGTTGTCGTTGGGGGCGACAGGCTGGGCTTGCAGCAGGGAAGCGGCGGCAATCGCGAGCAGGGCGAAGAAGGGTTTGCGTGTCATGAGAAAAACAAGGTTGGACGTGCGGATGCAGACGCCGGGGAAAGGGCACCGTCTCCAAACCAGACTCGGGTGCAACGACCCTCTGATTGGACAGTCAAGTCCTTCGCTGCCGGTAGACGCGTGGAGACATGCCTGCGCGTTCGGCGAACCAGTTGGAGAAGTGGGCCGGCGAACAGAAGCCGAGTTCGAAGCCGATTTCCTTTATGGGCAATTTGCTCCCGGCGAGCGCTTGGGAGGCGAGTTCGAGACGTTGTTTCTCGTAGTATTGAAAGGGAGACATGCCGAACTCGCGGTGAAAGACGCGGGTCAGCTGATTGACACTCAGGCTGCATCGCCGCGCCAGCAGAGGTTCGGAGAACTTGTCCCGCATGCGGTGCTCTTCGATCAAGGTGAGTGCTTTCACGACCCGCTCGTCGCGTTCTCCCGCGGCGGCCGGTTTTTCCCCGAAACGCTCCATGGCTTCCACGTAAGCGCCGATCCAGTTCATGAAGGCGGCCTCGATGCGGAAATTATCCACCAAAGTGAACCGCTCTCTCGCCGCCCACAGCATGCCGTGGGCGTTGAAGCGTGCGAACTCCGCAACCAAGGCGAGAGCGGTATCCATGAGTCGGGGGAGGGAGGACTCCGGCGCGATCAAATCCCGGGGTGGAGCGAACAGGGATTCGCCTCCGCGCAAACGCAGGTGAAATCGCAGGGAGATGAGGCGGGAGCCCGGTTCAAAGCGCTGAAGGCCATTCTCGGCGCGAAGGAAGATCCACTGGCCGGCCTCCGCGTGGGCTTGGGCGTTTTCATAGGTGATGGTGACCGCTCCTTTTTGAATAAACCACACGACCGTGTCGGTTCCCCCGCGCGTCTCGCCGGACGTCTGGAATTCCGGCTCCACCTCGCGGGCGTTGGCCCACACGAGGCGGGGATGAACCCCGTAAAAATCCATTTTAAGCTGAGGAGTGATCGCTTGGCTCATGGTGAAATAGTGAAACTTTTGATTATATTTCCGCAAGCCTCCTCCCTTTCACCACGTGGTGGTCGATTCAGTATCGAAAGAAGTCATCACCATGAAATCTAACTACCTCGCCCCCCTATTCGCGCTCGGGATCCTCTCTGCGGTCGTTTCTCAAGCCCAAGTTCTCATGCTCGATTTTGGTCCGACGACGACCACCACGCCGGCCAATAGTCCTTATGGCACCGGTGCTGGTGCATCCCCGGTTTGGAATCAGGTTCAACTGGCCGACGTGGCAGCCGGCGGTCTGCAATATGCCACTGGGAGCACGGCCACCGGTGTCATCCTGAATCTGGGCACGGCGACCACCACTACCACGCTGAATCTGGGCACGAACCCCGGCACCAGCAACGTGCTTGGCGGTATCTTGAATACCGGCATATATGCCACTGGTTCCGTCGGCACGGACGCCATTTATTCCGGCACCAACTCGGTGCTCAACACAACGGGCTTTCAAGTCAGCGGTCTCGCGGCAGGCAACTACGACATTTATATTACCGCACGAAACACCAGCCGGGACGATGCCACATCCGGTTACGGGCAGGTCGTCAAACTCGGGACCAGCACCACGTCGGGTAATTTCGATTACAACGCGTATTCCTCCAAGACGCTGACCTACGCTGGCGCCACCTCCTCCACGGCATGGGTTGAGAATGGCAACTATCTCAAGATGTCGATTACGCTTACCAGCGGCGACTTCCTTAATCTCGCCGTATATGGCACCGGGGGCGACCTGCGCGGGTTCCTCAACTCCGTGCAGATCGTCAACACCTCCACCATCCCCGAGCCTTCGACTTACGCCCTGGTGGCCGGCGCCACGGCGTTAGGCGTGATCGGCCTGCGTCGTCGCCGCTCGTAATTGTTTGCGAGTCCTTTGTCCGTTTCACCGGCCGTCACCTCACCGGGTGGCGGCTTTTTCTTCAAATCTGATCCGTCATGGCTTCCTTCGCATATTCCCTTCCCGTTGCCGACGTCGTGGTTGTCGGCGGTTCCATCGCCGGCGTCTCCGCCGCGCTGGCCCTGCACTCCGTGGGCTTGAAAGTCGTCCTGCTCTCGGGGCGCACTTACTTGGGCGAGGGTGTGTGCGACAGTCTGAACCTGCGTCTGCCGGAAGCGTGTGACGTGCGGCATCCGCTGGCGTTGCGTTTGCTGGGTGAAGCGTTGGAGGCAGATGCGCTGCTGCGTCCGCTTCATATCAAACTGGAGCTGGAGCGCGCGTTGCGCAAAGCGGGCGTGCCCGTGCTGCTGGCGACCACGCCGGGCGAGATCGTGCGCGCCGCGGGGGCGTTTGTCGGACTCACGATTTGCAACCGTTCGGGGCGTCAATTTCTGCCGTGCCGGGCGATTCTCGACAGCACCGTGCGGGGCGAGGTCGCCCGGATGGCGGGCGTGACGCTGACCGCTCCGGTGGAAAATTTCCCGGTCATTCGTCGAGTGATCGGCGGAGAACCACCGGCGACGGACACCGCCGGTTCGCAGATTTCCGGACACTGGGAGGCCGAGGGCAAGGTGGCGTTTGTCGTCAACGATGAGACGCGCCTGGCGACGTTGTGGGCGTGGCATACGCAAGGCTCGCTGGCTGATGGTTCATGGGCTTCATGGATGAAATTGGAGCAGGTGGTTCGCCTGGTTTCCTACCGTCCGGGACAGGACTTTTCGGCCGACGGCATCGCGGCATTCACGGGCGAGCGCTTGCATCCCGGCAGCCCGCCCGAGCCGCTCGCGACGGTGACGCCCGTCGCCATCAGCACGGCGGATCGCCGGCTGTGGTTCACCGGTCCGATTGCCAACCTCGACGAAGCGGGGCGGTCCGCGATCATCAGACCCGATCGTGCGGTGATGTGGGGTGAGGAAGTGGCCGCCCGGTTGGTGGCACACCTGCCGCCGTTGATACCGCGTGGTGCGGAAGGATTGAAGTCCTCGGGGCGTGACCTGTTGCCGGCGGGCATCGAGGCGTGTGATCTGGCTTCGTCCAGTCGTGGTTTGCCGGACGGCGGTTTTGCGGCGGTTTACGAAGTCGATGTGTTGGTGGTGGGCGGGGGCACGGGCGGAGCGCCGGCTGGCATCGCCGCTGCGCGCGCCGGTGCACGGACACTGGTGGCGGAATTTTTGTCCGGCCTCGGCGGCGTGGGCACGCTCGGGCTGATCGGACAGTATTGGTATGGGAACCGCGTGGGGTTTACCGCCGAAATGGATCGCGCGGTGACCGCCAAGTCGCCCAAGAAAATGCGGGAGGATGCGTGGGACGTGGAGGCCAAGATGCAGTGGTATCACGAGGAGATCACGCGAGTCGGCGGAGACGTTTGGTATAAGACGATGGTGTGCGGCGCCCTGAAGGAAGGGACCCGCTTGGTTGGCGCCATTCTCGCGACGCCGCAAGGGCGCGTCGCGGTGCGGGCGAAGTGCGTGGTGGATGCGACGGGGAGTGCGGATGTCGCCGCCGCGGCGGGTGCGGAGACGGTGGCGATCGGTGATGCGCATCTGGCGGTGCAGGGCACGGGACTTCCGCCGCGCGCGCCGGGGGTGAATTACACCAACACGGATTACGATTTTATCGATGATTCCAACGCGCGCGACGCCGGCTCGGCGCATGTGACGGCGCGGGAGAAATTCGCACACGCCTTCGACACGGGGCAGCTGGTGGACAGCCGCGAACGCCGGCGCATCGTCGGCGACTACGAAGTCACTCCGATGGACATCCGCCTGGCGCGTATCTTTCCTGATACGATCAACAAGGCGCGGAGCAATTTCGACACGCACGGGTTCACGGTGCACCCGCTTTTCATGATCGTGCCGCCGGATCACGATGCGCGCGTCGGTTATGTGCCGCTGCGGGCTTTGCTGCCGCGCGGGTTCGAGGGTGTGCTGGTGACCGGCCTCGGTATTAGCGCGCATCGCGATGCGATGCCGGTGATCCGCATGCAGGCTGATGTGCAAAACCAAGGGTATGCCGCCGGGTTGGCCGCAGCGCTCTCGGGAGCGGCACCGATCCGCGACCTGCCGGTGGAGAACCTCCAGCGTCGTCTTGTCGAATTGGGGATTTTGGACGACGGCATGGTGTGTCCGCCGGACACGTTTCCCCTGTCCGACGACGAGATCGCGCGCTCACTGGCGGCGGCGGTCGATGATCCCGAGCAGATCGACCGGATTTTCACGACGGACGAAGTGACGCGGATCGCGTGGTTGCGCACGGCTTACGTCGGTGCGGGTGAACTGCGGGCGCGCCGGTTCTATGCGTTTGTGCTGGGGATGCTCGGCGACGCGACCGGGGCGGAAGAGCTCGCCGCGGAAGTGGCCGGCACGGCTTGGGACACGGGTTGGAACTACCGGGGCATGCATCAATTCGGCGCGAGCATGAGTCCGCTCGATGCGCGCATCATCGCGCTGGGCCGCTGTCGTCGCGCGGATCTGTTGCCGGTGCTGATCGCGAAGGCGGCGGAGTTGCCCGCCGACACGGCGTTTTCGCATTATCGGGCGCTGGCCGAGGCGTTTGAAACCATCGGTGATGCGGCGGCGGCTCCTGTGTTGGAGAAGCTGCTCAATCGACCGGGGCTTACGGGGCATCAGCGCACGGATGTCACGGCGCGCGTGGCGACTGCCAGTGCCGACAGCAACGAGAACAGCTTTCGAAACGCGTCGCTGATCGAGCTGCACCTGGCGCGTGCGCTGCACCGCGTGGATCCGGCGCATCCGCGCGGGAGGGAAATACTCGAGTCCTACCGGCACGACCAGCGGGCGCTGTTTGCGCGCCACGCCGAGAAATTGCTGTCGGCGGACACTCCCTGATTTTCAGATACGGTTCACGACCGGCTGCGATTCCAGAGCTGGGAATTGGTGAGACGCTCCGTCCACACACGGACGGAGCCGTCGAGCATGACGGCAGTGGTGCCCTTGCCGCCGTTTTGGAGCCAGTAAACCTCCTGCGACGGCCGGCTGCCGTTGGTGCGTTCGGCAGGCAGCGGGTAGGGGTTGAGATCGTAGAAGCCCCAGACGCCGGTCGTCATATAGGGAGTGGCGGACGGGCGGGGAACGTTTTGCAGGCGCTGGAAAACGTAGCGACGCGGGGAGCTGCCGGTGACGACATCGGCGAGGTGGAGATTGATACCAACGGTGTAATCGATGCCCTCGTTGTTACCGATCAGGTCGGGGCGTTCGGCGGCGATGGTGGGGGAGATGTAGTCCTTGGCCATTTTGGCGAGATTGTCACCGGTCAGGGACATCTGCTTCGTGTTGTTGAGATAAGGCCAGGCGCGCGCCCAGTAGCCGTTCTCGGTGGAGGTGGCCGGCGCGCCAGCCTCGTAGCCCCAGTAGTTGATCTTCCCTTGATGATCGGAGGCATATTGGAGCATCGACTGGCCGAGCGAACGGACGATCGCAGCATCCTGAGCGGCGCGCGCGGATTTGCGGACATGACCGAGCGTGGTCAGGATGATGGCGGCGAGAATGCCGATGATGGCCACGACGGTGAGCAGCTCGATCAAGGTAAAGGCGCCGATGCCGGCCTTGGAGTTGCGGGGGTAACGCTTCATTAGAGCACTGTGCTCCGTTTGACAGGGCATGCCAGTCACCGGATGCTTGACAGTCAAACGAGACGGGTGCGTCGACATGGCCGTTGGCTCAATTTTCTACCAGACGGGCGCGTCCCCACGCGCCGCGGTCGCCGGAGTTTTTGTCGGTGCCGCTCCACACGAGTTGCTGGGTGCGGGCTTCGCCGTCGTCGCTGTTGTCGATGGCGACGTCGAAGAGCAGTTCCATGCCCGCCTTGGGCTCGATGCCCAGCACGGTCCAAGGAATGCGGGCCTGCAACGTATAGCCGTCGCCGGAGACATCCTTCACGACGAGCACCTCGCAGTCGGCGCCCGCGGCGGGGTGATCGACCACAAAGACGCCGGGCTTGGCTCCTGCGCCGATGAGCAACTGGCGGTCGCTGAACTGGAGACCGCCCTTCTCGTTGAGATTGCGGTGACCGATGAACAACTCGATGCCGTCCGCCGACCAGAAGTAGCGCGGAGGTTTGTTGTTTTTTGCAGGTGTGGGGTCCTTGACCTGGATGAGGAAGTGGAGCGCCTTCTCGTCCCAGCAGAGACGGAAGTCGCCACCGAGTTTCGGGTTGGGATTGCCCGCCATCACGCGGCTGGCGGCGATGGGCTCGGCGGGCCGGCCCGGCCAGTTCGTGGTGGAGCCGTTGAGCTGCAGACCAGGAAGCGCGGGAGGAATGGAGACGACTTTGGCGGGGCCACCCTCACTGCCCGAAAAGCGAGGATCGTCGAAAGCGAAAGGTTTTTGTTTCCCCAGAAGCACATCGTAAAGGCGTGCGTGGGTGGCGCGGGCGGCCGCGACCAGCGGTTCGTAGGGACGGTCGGTTACGTCCACCAAGCCCGTGTTGTTGCCCTCGCCGTTGAAACCCTCGAAGAAGCGCCCGGTGATCGCCTGGTCGCCGTAAATGAACCACTGCGAACCGACGACGAAGCCGGTGGCGGCGGATTGTTCGATGTAGTTGCGGTAGCCGAGTCCGCGCTCGGTCTGATTACGGACTTCCTTGCCGCCGCCGAGCCCTTGTTCGGTGGAGCTGTAATACCACTCGCTGAGAAGCAGCGGGCGCCCGCCGCTCCAGTCATGGATTTTGCGGAGGAAGTCGTCCTCGATGCCGTAGGTGTAGTAGTTGACGCTGATGACATCGAGATACTTGCCGCCGATGCGGACGACATCCTCGTTGTTGGCGGTGTGGGGGGTCCAGCGACTGCCGATGAGGAGATGGTTGGCGTCGTGTTTTTCAAACGTGCGGCGGATCAGGCTGTAGTAGGATTCCAAATACAGTTGGAGGTAGGCGCGCATGTCGGCCGCGGCCGCGTCGGTGGTGATGAAGAGCGGGGCCTCGCCGGCTTCCTCGAACGAGGCGAAGGGTTTGGCGGGTGCCCAGGCGGCATTGAAGGCGGTGATGTCGCCGTATTTTTCGCGAAGCAGGGAAATCAGGCGTGCCTTGGCGGGGACTTTGGCGGCCTGATAAGCGGGGACCACTTTCGGAATGTTTTCGAAATGCTGCTCGTTACCGAGGAAGTAGCCGATGATCAGAGGGTCGCCGGCGCGCGGGGCGATATGTTTGGCGTAGGCCCGATCGAGGGCTTCGGCGATCCCGGGTGCGAAAGGATCCACGACTTCGGCGGCGCCTAGCTTGTCGGGCAGCATGGTCAGGCCGTCGGACTGGCCGCCGGGCAAAAAAGCGACGGTGGGGAAGTTGAGCCGGCGCATGGTGTCGGTATAGGGACCGAAGGCACCGGCGCTGTTGAAGCCCCAGGAACGCAGGCGTTCGACGGCCTGGCCGGTCCATTCCTCGAAAGAGTAGGGCTTCCCGTATTTGCGGATCCAGTTGGCGATCTGAAAGGAAAACACGCCCCAGTCGGGACGTTCGTTGCGCCACGCGGAACGCCAGGCGGGATCCTTCGGGTCGGGCAACCACTCGTAGATTTTTTCGCGGCCCTTGACGGTCGTGAAGTCATCGGTGTTGGCGATGCCGCAGACGCCGAGTTGGAAGAAGGCGTTGCCCTCGGGAGTGACGAGCACGTGGCGGTCGCCGGGGAGTTCTGCGACGTAGAAAAACCCGCTGGATTTCAGGCCGAGGGTTTTGCCGCTGCCGGCTAGGCCGCCGAAGCGGTCGAGCGCGGGGCCCTCGTAGGAGCGGGGCGAGGAGGTTTGTTTCGCGAGGTCGGCCTTGAGTTCATCGTCGCTCTTGATCTTTCCGGGCCAGTCTTTTCGGGCGGACTGGCCGTAACGATCCACGAGAAATTTTCGCGGGGCGGGTGCGCCGTCGGCGGAAGCCGCAGGTGCGAGCCGGGAGACGGTGAACGTGAATTGTTTTTGCCCGCCGTGACGCTTGATGTCGTAGCGGTAGATCCAGGCGAAGACGTTCCAGTTCCACGTGCGGTTGTCCTGGAGTTGTTGATACGCGCCCGGAGTGGCGATGCGGATGCCTTCGCCCAGCGCGTGGATGATATCGAGGTGGCTGGCGTCGCCGTGGGCTAGAAACTGGCCGGCCTTGGCCGAGGGGAATTCACCGGTCTTGTCGCCGAGCGCGAAGCGGCCGCCTTGGTTGAGGTTGATCGGGAAAAGCGTGGAGAACTTGAGCGAGGTGACGTCCGCCGGGATGGAATCGAAGCTGTAAGTGAGTGTGCCTTGCGCTTTGGAGACGGCGATCTTGAGCACGAAGCCGTTGGCATAGGTGGCACGGGCACCGGTGTTTCCATCGAGGACGTAGGTGGGCTTCAGTTCCTTCCGGTCGACGGTGACGAGCTCGGGGGCGGGGACTGTAAAATCACCGAGCGCACCGGCGTTAACGACGGCACCCGATTCGGAAAGAGTGAGTTTGATTTCCTGAGCGCGCAGCGGCGTCAGCAGGCAGAGTCCGAGGGTCAGCAGGGAAAGCGGGGGGAGTTTCATCGGGAGAGGTATCAAAACGGCTAAAGGGAAAAGCTTACGATGCGCCTGCGAACGGCAAGGGGGCGGAGGCTTGACAGTTCAACGCAGGAAAGGGGGAAAAGCGATCTGCTTGACTGTCCATGATCGGGACGGTTGCCGGATGCACCGGGCGCAGGGACAAAGCGGGCGCAATCCCCTGGCCGGTCTTCCGGTCCTTACCCACCCCGGCCGGCTTTCACGAGCCGGTTAACCCCGATCCCCCATGACCACCTTGTTGCGTTGGACTGTCGTTGTCGCCGTTGGCGCGGCGGCGTTTTTTTCCGGCGGCTTTTCGGCCCCCGTTTATGCGGTTCCACTTCCTCCTTCGGACAACACCCAAGCGCCTTACATGGGCGTGTATGAGTGGGGGTTCACCCAAGGGGCCAATATCAACCGTCACGACTTCGCCGCCTCCTGGCTGGCGCGGTCGGATTTGTGGACGGAAGGGTTTGCGGCGACCGGCACGTGGACCGATTTGAGCGGGCCGGGCTGGTTGCTGGATCCCATCGCGTGGTGGGTCAGTCAGGATACTGCCCGCGTCTCCGTTCTCTCGATCGGCATGTTGCCCGGACCTTGGGATGGCAGCGGTCCTACGAGCGGACCGGGCGCGGGTGTGCCCGTCTCCCTGGCCACCGGTGCGACCGGAGCATACAACACTTATTTCCAAACCTTGGCGCAGGCTTTGGTGAGCAAAGGGCTGGCCAATAACACCGTCATTCGCCTCGGCTGGGAGTTCAACGGAGGCTGGTATACCTGGCGGGCCGACACCCAGGCGAAGGCGTTGAATTTCGCCGCCTACTGGAGGCAGATCGTCACCACGATGCGCGCCGTGCCCGGTGCGGAAAACCTGCAGTTTTGCTGGAATGGCGCCAACGGATGGAGCGGCTATTCGCTGGCCGATGCGTGGCCGGGCGACGCCTACGTCGATTATGTCGGCGTGGATTTCTACGACCAGTCTTGGGATCAAAACACCTATCCGTATCCCGCGGGATCGACACCGGCGCAGATTCTCGCCCGCCAGCAGACAGCCTGGGCCGCCACCGCCGGCACCAACAACAACGGACTCGCTTGGTGGCGTGATTTTGCAGTCGCCCACAACAAGCCGTTTTCGATTCCGGAGTGGGGGCTCTGCCGGCGCACGGACAACCATGGCGGCTTGGATAATCCCTACTACATCCAAAAAATGTATGACTTCATCCACGAGCCGGCAAACGACGTGGCGTTTCACGTGTATTTTGACGTGCAGGCACCCGATGGCGGACATCAGGTGACGCCGTATGCCGGATTCGTCAGCGAGTTCCCGCAGGCGGCGGCGCTTTATAGGGAGCTGTTCAGTTATTCGCCTTGGAGCGGACAGGATGTCGGGGCGGTTGGAACCGCCGGGACGTCGTCGGTGCATCCCTCGGGTGACGCCACGATCAACGGAGCGGGCGCGGGCTACGTGCAGGCGGGGACCACCGATGCGTTTTATTATCTCAGTCAGCCGTTGTCCGGTGACGGAGAAATTGTCCTGAAGGTCACCGGCATGGCCTCGGGAAGCACGGCGCAGACCGGCCTGATGATTCGGGAAAGCAATGCGGCCAACTCGCGCTATGCAGCCGTGTATTTGTCGAATGGTTACAGTTCATTCCAGACTCGGACAACGGCCGGGGCGGCGGCGGTGCGCTCCGCGATCACGGCGAGCGTGTCCTCTCCTCGCTGGCTGGCGCTGCGCCGGCGCGGATCGCTGATCACGGCGTTTCAGTCGGATGACGGCACGAGCTGGACCTATGCCGGCGGGATGAATCTGACCATCGGTTCGCCGGCTCTGATCGGTGTTGCGGTGGCGGGAGGCTCGGGCGTCAACGCGACGACCGTGACCGGTATCAATCTGCCGACCCGCGTCGAACTCGATAACACCGCCTCCGCCGGTGTGACGCTTACGGGCGCGTGGAGTTCGTCCACCACGACGCCCGGGTTTCGCGGCACGAATTATCTCCATGACGGGAATACCGGCAAAGGACTCAAGAGCGTGGCCTTCGCACCTGCCTTGGCGTCGGGTGGCACGTATCGTGTTTACCTGAACTGGACGGCTGACTCGGCGCGGGCGGGCAATGTGCCTGTCACCATCACGCACGCCAACGGCTCCACCCAGTTGACGGTGGATCAGCGGCAGCAGGGGCAATGGTGTGACTTGGGCACGTATACGTTTGCGGCAGGGAATACCGGCCGGGTGACGCTCAGTAATGCCGGCACCACGTCTTATGTGGTCGCCGATGCGGTCAGGTTCGTCGCCTGCCCGCCGGAAGTGCTCGTGCAGGACAGCACCGATGCGGCCGGTGTTGTCAGGACCGGCACCTGGAGTTCGAGCACGGCCATGCCGGGTTATTTCGGGGCGGACTATTTGCAGGACGGCAACACCGGCAAGGGCCTGAAGAACGTCCGGTATTCGCCGACCATTCCCGCCAGCGGGACCTATCGCGTGTTGATGAACTGGGGAGTGGGCTATTCGAACCGGGCGACCAACGTGCCCGTGCAGATCACCGGTGCGTCCGGCGTGCAAACACTCATGGTCAACCAGCAGCAGGCCGGCAACTGGCTGTCGCTCGGCGACCACGCTTTTACGGCCGGCACGTCCAATAGTATCCAAATAGATACGACCGGAACCAACGGCTATGTGGTTGCCGACGGCATACGGCTGGAGGCAGTCACGTCACTGCCCTCACCCTAGGCGCGGTGGAGGGGTGGACTGTCAAGTCACTACGGACTTGGCAGTCCCGCTTCTCTGCGGGTGCATGCCTGTTCGCTCGGCCACATCCGGCGCATACCCTTTATTACTCATGCCCTCTGTCCACTCCCTTCGTTTTCCCCGTAATTTCGTCTGGGGCGTCGCCACGGCCGCCCCGCAGATCGAAGGCGCCGCCTTCGAGGACGGCAAAGGCGAGTCCATCTGGGACCGTTTCGCGCGCATCCCTGGCAAGATCCACAACGGCGACACGCTCGATGTGGCCAATGACCACTATCACCGCTATCCGCAGGACTTCGCCCTGATGCGGAAGCTCGGCATCAAGAACTACCGCCTGTCCATCGCCTGGCCGCGCATCTATCCGAACGGCGATGGCGAGGTGAATCCCAAGGGCATCGTTTTCTACAACAAGCTCATCAACTCCTGCCTCAAGCACGGCATCACGCCCTGGGTCACGATGTTTCACTGGGACCTGCCGCAGTCGCTCGAGGACCGCGGAGGCTGGCCGTCGCGTGTGGTGGTGGATGCGTTCGCCACCTATGCCGACACGATTGTGAAGGCGTTCGGTGATCGCGTGAAAAACTGGATCACGATCAACGAAATCTACTGTTTCACCGGACTCTCTTACGGCAAGGGTAGCGACAAGGCTCCCGGTCGCGAGGAGAGCGCGCAGGTCGTTAACCAGACCTTCCATCACGCCATCCTTTGCCACGGCCACGGCGTGCGCGCGGTTCGGGCCCATGGCGGCAAGGGCGCGCGCGTCGGCATCACGGACAACGCGAGCATCCCGATTCCCGTCACCGAGACGCCGGCCGACATCGAGGCCGCGCGGAAGAGTTTTGTTTTCAACAACGCACACATCCTCGGACCGATTTACGAAGGGCGCTACTCGGCCGCTTACCTCAAGCGTTGCGGCAAGGACCGGCCGGTGGTGGAAAAAGGCGACTTCGACCTGATCAGCCTGCCGACCGATTTCCTCGGTCTTAACATCTACACGGGGGCGTTCATTCGCGCGGCGAAAAACAAGGCGGGCTACGAACAGCTACCGTTGCCGCCCGAGTATCCGCGCACCAGCTGCCCCTGGCTCAACATCATGCCCCAGTCGGTTTATTGGGGCACGCGTTTTCCTGCCGAGGTATTCGGCGCGAAGGCGATCTACATCACGGAAAACGGCTGCGGCTACGACGACGAACCTCTCGTCAACGGCGAGGTTCTCGACCTGCACCGTCGCGATTACGTGCGCAACTACCTCTGTGAGATCCACCGCGCCATCGGTGACGGCGTGCCGGTGAAGGGTTATTTTCTCTGGTCGTTCATGGACAACTTCGAGTGGCAGGACGGTTATGCCCGCCGCTTCGGCGCGGTGCACGTGGACTTCAAAACCCAAAAGCGCACGCCCAAGCTGTCGGCCCAATGGTATGCGAAGGTGATCGCCGAAAACCGGATCGTGTAACCCGGCTCCGCCCGACTGCGGACAACGGTGTCCGAGTTGTGATTTGACCCGGCGGAAGGGGGCGTTTGTTTGACGGTCAAATGAGCGAACACCCCGCCCCGACCGTCCGCCAGCTTGCCGCTCTGGCGGGCGTCTCGCGCACCACGGTATCCCTTGCGCTACGGAACCATCCCAGTCTGCCGGCGGACACGCGGGCGCGCATTCAAAAATTGGCCGCCGCCCACGGCTACAAGCAGGATCCGGTGGTGTCGTCGCTCATGGCCCAGTTGCGCACCTCGCGCGCCAAACGATCGGTGGAGCGTATCGCTTATTTCACTACATGGGACACGCGCGACGGCTGGCGCCAGCCGGGCAATGAGAACAACTTCTTCCTGGGTGCGGTCGAGCGGGCGCAGAAACTGGGCTACGAGCTGGAGCACATCTGGGCGCGCGAGCCGGGGCTCACCACCCGCCGGTTGGGGAAGATTTTGCACACGCGCGCCATCCGCGGGATCGTGCTCGCTCCGTTTGCGAATCCGCGCAGCCACATCACGATGGACTGGCAGCATTTCGCGACCGCCGCGATCAGCCATACGCTGGTGCGCCCGCTGGTGCATCGCACGTCGCACGGTCACTACAACGGCATGTTTCTCGCGCTTCACCACCTGCGCCATCATGGCTACCGGCGGGTGGGGTTCGCAACGCGGCTGGAGCAGAGCGAGCGGGTGAACAGCAGCTGGCTGGCCGCGCTGCTGGTGCACCAGCAGTCGATCCCGGCCGAGAACCGCGTGCCGGCGCTGCTTGCTCCGGTTCCGGCGAAAGCCGGCATGGATGCCGCTGCCTTCAAGGCCTGGGTGCGCGAGCACAAGCCTGACGTGGTCGTGAGCAATCTGGGCGACGTGCTGGATTTGCTGGCCGACATGAAGCTGCGCGTGCCCGAGGACATCGGTTACGCCTCGATCGATCTGGTGCACAAAGATTCGCCGTGGTCAGGCGTCGATCAGCAGGCGACGGAGGTCGGCTCGGCGGCGGTGGACCTCGTGGTCACCCAACTGCAAAATAACGAATTCGGCCTGCCGGCGTTTGCGAAGACGGTGACGCTCGACGGTATCTGGCGGGAAGGGAATACGCTGCTCAAGCGCCGCGGTGTGCGGGCGCGTTGAGCAACCGACGTATCGCGGCCGGGCTTATGCCGCGGGAGCCTTGCGCAACGTGATCACGCACTCGAGGTGGCGCGTTTGCGGGAAGAGGTCGAAGGGCTGGACGGCGGTCAGCTCGTAGCCGGTGGCGAGGAAGGCTTTCAAGTCGCGCATCTGCGTGGCGGGGTCGCACGACACGTAAACGACGGCGCGCGGGCCGTAGGCGAAGAGCTGGTTGAGGAAGGATTCGTCGCAGCCTTTGCGTGGCGGATCGATGAGCACGACCGTGTCGGCGGCGGGGAAGGTGAGTCCGGCGAAGATTGCGGCGGCGTCGCCGGCCTGGAAGGTGACGTTGGTGCGGTTGTTCGCGGCGGCGTTTTGTTTGGCGAAGACGATGCTGCTTTCGCTGATCTCGATGCCGGCGACTTTTTCAAAGGCGGGCGCGGCGGTGAGGGCGAAGAGTCCGCTGCCGCAATAGGCGTCGACCATGAAGCGCGCGCCACTGGCGGCGGCCTGGTCGCGGGCGTAGCCGGTGAATGCGGGCAGGATGAACGGGTTGTTCTGGAAGAAATCGCGGGCGAGGAATTTTAATTTCAGGTCGCCGACGGTCTCGGTGACGATGTCGTCGTAGTTGGTCGTGACGATGCCGGAGGCGTCGCGAAGGAGGAGCGTGCCGCCGCGCGCGTAGTCGCCGTTGGCGGCTTTTTGGCGGACGGTGGCGCGGGCTTCGGCGAGGCGGGCGTTGATCGGATCGGTGGCGATCGCGCAGCGTGGCACGTCGATGATGTCGAAGCGCGTGCCCTGGCGGAGGAAACCGATGGGAAGTTCGCGGCCGTCGCCGCGCGGGGCGTTGAAGTGCGGCGTGATTTTGGAGCGGTAGCCGTATTCGACGGGCGAGCCGATGACGGGGGAGACGTGAAATTCGACGCCGGCCATGAACTTGAGGAGCTCCTCGACCTGGCGGCGTTTCCAGGCGAGTTGTTCGTCGTAGGCGAGGTT